>CAZZIS010000043.1:0-25196 GCA_964654445.1 uncultured Thioalkalispiraceae bacterium | reverse complement strand
ATGAATTGGTTTAGCAAATTATTACCAGAACGTATCCGAATTGATGGCGAATCACGCAAAAGTGTCCCTGAAGGTTTATGGACTAAATGCAGTGCATGTGGAGCTGTATTGTATCGCGCAGAAATGGAACGTAATTTAGATGTTTGTCCAAAATGTGATCAACATGCACGGGTTGGTGCTCGCTGGCGTTTGGATAGATTCCTTGATGAAGAAGGGCGTGTTGAAATTGGTGAAAATCTGAAACCGGTTGATGTGTTAAAGTTTAAGGATTTAAAAAAATATAAAGATCGTATTACCCAGGCTCAAAAAGCGACTGCAGAAAATGATGCTTTAATTGTGATGCAGGGTACAGTAAAGGGTGTCCCTGTTGTTGCCGCTGCTTTTGAATTTAAATTCATGGGTGGTTCGATGGGTTCAGTGGTTGGCGAACGTTTTGTTCGTGCCGTGAATGTTTGTTTAAAAGAAAATATCCCCCTGGTTTGTTATTCAGCCAGTGGTGGTGCACGTATGCAGGAAGCCTTATTTTCGTTAATGCAAATGGCTAAAACCAGCGCTGCACTGGCGCGCATGCGTAAACAGTCTTTGCCTTTTATTTCGATTTTGACTGATCCCACTATGGGTGGTGTATCTGCCAGTTTGGCTATGCTGGGTGATATTAATATTGCAGAACCTAATGCACTGATTGGTTTTGCCGGTCCGCGCGTAATCGAACAAACGGTACGTGAAGTTCTCCCGGATGGCTTCCAGCGTAGTGAGTTTTTATTAGAACACGGCGCAATTGATATGATTGTTGATCGGCGTGATATGCGGGATAAAGTTGCAAGTCTACTATCCATCATGATGCAGCAACCCGCGGCGTAAACCTTAAAAGCTTTTCACCGCAAAGACGCAGAGAACGCCAAGAAAACATAAATTCAATATTGAACTTCTAAGGGAATACAGAGACATTATTAAATTTTCTGTGCTTCCTCTGTGGTAAATATTTTTTATTGACTTTCCTTTGCGTTCTCTGCGTCTTTGCGGTTAACGCTCTTGAATTTTTGAGTTTGAAATAATGCGTTTTTCGTCTCTTCATGAATGGTTAGACTGGCAGGAAGGTTTACATCCTTCAACCATTGAGCTTGGCCTTGAACGTGTTGCAGAAGTTTTTAAACGTCTTCATTCGACCTTACCATCGATTCCTGTGATTACTGTTGCGGGTACTAATGGTAAAGGCTCGAGTGTCGCCATGTTAGAGTCTATTTATCAAAATGCCGGTTATCAAACCGGCGTTTTCACCTCTCCTCATTTATTACGTTACAACGAACGTATTCACCTCAATGGTGAAGAAGTATCGGATGAGCTCATTTGCGAGGCATTTGAGCGAATTGATCAAAAACGCTTACAAAATAATGAAAAGATTTCTCTCACATATTTTGAGTTTGGTGCTTTAGCCGCATTAGATATCTTTTACCGGGCCAAACCGGATGTCATTATTCTGGAAGTTGGTCTTGGTGGACGACTGGATGTGGTAAATATTATTGATGCCGATGTTGCTCTGATTACTTCAATTGGAATTGATCACACTGGCTGGTTAGGTAATGACCGGGAAACTATTGCAGTAGAAAAAGCCGGCATCATGCGAGAGAATCGCCCTGTTATTTTTAGTAGTCCGGATATGCCAAAAAGCATAAAACAGGTGGCAGATGATAAAGGAGCGATATTATATCGTCGAGGTCAGGATTTTGACTGGCATAAAGCGCCGACGACTTCAGGTACACCTCAATCCTGGAACTGGAAGTCCTGTCATTCTACATCAAGTAAAAAACAACGTACGGCATTGCCTATGCCCAATATCCGCGGTCGACATCAAATTGATAATGCCGCCGGGGTGTTAATGGCGATAGAATGTCTGGCCGATAAATTACCGGTAAACCAGCAACAAGTAAAAGCAGGATTATTATCAGTTTCGTTATTGGGCCGATTTCAGTGTTTAACGACAACAGAACCAACCGCAGTTTTGCATATACTTGATGTGGCTCATAATGCAGACAGTATGGCCTGTTTGAGTGAGCTTTTATCCGAGCATGGTTGTGGCGGTAAAACCTTCGCCGTGTTGGGTATGCTTGAAGACAAAGACCATGCAAATGCATTAGCCCGTATGATACCGCAGGTTTCCAGCTGGTTTATTGCAGATTTAGCGGTTGCACGCGGTATGAAAGCAACAGATTTAGCCGATGTGGTCAAAAGTCTGGACACAGATTCTGAGATCAGCTGTTTTACCGATGTGAAAGACGCGATAACGGCAGCAGATTTGGCCGTAGAAAGTAACGATAGAGTTGTTATTTTTGGTTCATTTTTTACAGTGGAAATCGCCATGCAGCTGGGAATATAATACGCATCTGATTATGGTAAGTTACACTTGTTAATCGTTTATTAGTCACTATATTTGGAATTTGGAGGAAATGTGGAAGAAGGTCGCCTGAAACAACGTTTGGTTGGTGCTGTTGTACTGATAGCGTTGGCTGTGATTTTTATTCCCATGTTACTCAGCGGTGGACGCGAGATGGAAATGCCTGTCTTTGGTAGCAATGTTCCTGAACGAAGTGCTGAAATTACCAGTCTTAAACATATTGATATTGAAGAAGTACAGGAAAAGGAATTACATCCTGTTAATCTAAAAAGAATACCGATTGCCCATGGTTTGCCTGAACCGGAAATTGTCGAAGAAAAGAAGTCGACCTCTATTGTTGATACGATAGTTGGACTCACTGAAGAAGAAAAAAAGCCGGTTGTAAAAGGAAATGTATGGGCGGTTCAGGTGGGTAGCTTTAATAAAAGATCAAATGCTTTAGGCTTAAAAGATAAATTGCGCAAGAAAAAAATTCATGCCTTTGTTGAACGTATTATGAAAGACAATAAAGCGGTTTATCGAGTGCGGGTTGGGCCGGAAATAACCCGTAAAAAAGCAGAAGCACTTAAACAAAAACTCAAAAAAGAATTCAAGCTAAGTGGCCTGGTTGTTAAACACCCTTAAACTAAAATAAATTAAGTTAAGTGGAATAGAATTAAATGGTTGTAGCAGATTTTATTGTTTTAGGTGTTATTATCATGTCCGTTATTATTAGTTTAATGCGCGGGTTTGTAAAAGAAGCCTTATCCTTAACGGGCTGGTTAGTGGCTTTGTGGGTCGCGATGACTTTTTCTTCAGGTATGGCTGAATTATTTGGCGCTTCAATTAAAGATCCGACATTACGTTTACTTGCCGCTTTTATTTCATTATTTATTTTATCTTTAATTGTTGGCGCGATGATTAACTTTTTTGCCACGCAATTGGTACAAAAAACCGGTATGACCGGTGTTGATCGTACCATCGGTGCTGTATTTGGATTTTTACGTGGCATATTGTTAGTCACGATAATAGTCATGTTACTTGGCTTGACGACATTACCTAAAGAGTCATGGTGGGATGAATCATTTTTTATGTTTCGATTTGAAGTGATTGCAACATGGTTGAAGGATTTATTGCCGAGTGATATAGCTCGTTATTTTAAATACTAGTCTTAACCGACTTATACATAGGAAATAATTATGTGTGGAATTATCGGGCTTGTTGGCCATACTTCTGTTAATCAGTCTCTTTATGACGGGTTAACTGTATTACAACATCGCGGCCAGGATGCTGCAGGGATTGTGACTTGCGAAGATGATCGTATGTACTTACGTAAAGGTAACGGTTTAGTTAAAGACGTTTTTCATACTCGTCATATGTTAACTCTGAAAGGCAATATTGGTATAGGTCATGTACGCTACCCGACTGCAGGTTGTTTTTCATCCTCTGAAGCACAGCCTTTTTATGTGAACTCGCCTTATGGTATCGCCTTAGCGCATAACGGTAATTTAACCAATGCTGAAGATCTGAAACATGATTTATTCGTTCAGGATCGTCGACATATTAATACCAATTCAGATTCTGAAATTTTATTAAATATTTTTGCCCATGAATTACAGGAAACGGTCAGCTCAAAACTCGATATCACAGCGGATAATATCTTTGATGCCGTTGAAAATGTACATAAACGTTGTAAAGGTGCTTATGCTGCAGTGGCTATGGTGACCGGACGGGGTATTGTTGCTTTTCGTGACCCTTATGGTATTCGCCCGGTTGCCTTTGGTAAAAGGGAAACCGATAAAGGTATCGAACATATTGTGGCATCAGAGTCTGTTGCTATTGAATCGTTAGGGTTTGAGATGGTACGCGATCTTGAACCGGGTGAAGCGATTTTTATTAACCATCAAGGTCAGATTTTTTCCCGCCAATGTGCAGAAAATCCAAAACTATCGCCTTGTATTTTTGAACATGTTTATTTCGCGCGCCCTGATTCTATTATTGATGGTGTTTCAGTTTATAAAGCACGTTTACGTATGGGAGATTACCTGGCTAAGACAATCATGAAAGAATTTCCAAATCATGATATTGATGTTGTACTTCCTATTCCTGATACCAGTCGTACATCAGCACTGGAGCTGTCTTATACGCTGGGTGTGAAATACAGCGAAGGTTTTATTAAGAACCGTTATATTGGCAGAACATTTATTATGCCGGGCCAAAAACAACGCAAGAAATCAGTACGTCAAAAACTCAATGCGATTGAGCTTGAGTTTAAAGGTAAAAATGTTTTACTTGTTGATGATTCCATTGTTCGTGGAACAACATCACAACAAATCATACAAATGGCGCGTGATGCAGGTGCAAACAAAGTGTATTTTGCCTCGGCTGCGCCACCGGTTCGATATCCAAATGTATATGGTATTGATATGCCTGCGGCTCATGAACTTATTGGTCATGGTCGTGATGTTGATGCTATTGCAAAAGAAATTGGTGCCGATAAACTGTTTTTCCAGGAATTAGATGATCTCATTGAAGCAGTGCGTGAAAAGGTACCTAATATCAAAGAGTTTGATACTTCCGTTTTTAATGGTGTATATGTCACGGGTGACATCGATCAAGGTTATCTGCAGCATATTGAATCATTAAGAAATGATGATGCCAGAGAAGGCAATGATGAAGAAAATGATGTGATTGAAATGCACAACAATGCTTAAACAGGTTTAATTGTTGAAATGTCATAAAGTGCTACGTTGACATTTAAATCACCATGACCTATTCTCTTTGTTCCTGATAAATTCATTTTTTATCTGGAAGCGCCGATTTGATATCAGCTTGCGGGCGCAATAAAAATACAGCTAAAGTGAAAGCCTGCTTTAGCTAATAACGCGGGTTTTTTTGTGCTTGAATTAAGCTACTAAAGCGGCGCTGGCGTCGTTATAAACGTTTTGCGAAATGCTCATTTACTTATTGTAAACTCCGCTTTCTCAAAACATTTATGCCTAGCCAGCCCCACTTTAATAGCTTAATAAATTCTTGTTATTGCGAAGAAACAAAATGACTGCGGCAATCTCAAATTTAAAGCACTACAGTAAATTTATACTGTAATTTTAAGAGTTTACTTGGAGTAATCAATGTCAAATTTCGAAGAAGAATGGGCACTTGAAACCCTGGCGGTTAGAGCGGGACAGGTTCGTACTGCTGAAGGAGAACATAGTGAACCTATTTTCCCAACGTCAAGCTTTGTTTTCCCAACTGCTGCAGAAGCTGCAGCGCGTTTTAGTGGTGAAAGCCAGGGAAATATTTATTCTCGTTTTACAAACCCAACCGTTCGTACCTTTGAACAACGTTTAGCAGTATTAGAGGGTGGCGATAGTTGTGTGGCAACAGCATCGGGCATGTCTGCAATTTTAAGTACCTGCATTGCATTATTAAAAGCCGGTGATCATGTTGTTTCATCACGCTCAATTTTTGGTACTACTGTCGTTCTTTTTAATAAATACTTGCAACCTTTTGGTGTTGATACCACTTTTGTGGATTTAACCGATCTTGATGCATGGAAAAATGCCATTAAGCCGGAAACAAAAATATTATTTTTAGAAACACCCTCTAACCCGTTAACAGAAGTTGCAGATTTAAAAGCACTGGCTGAGCTGGCGCATGAAAATGATTGTTTACTGGTTGTGGATAATTGCTTGTGTACACCTATCTTGCAACAACCACTGAAACTGGGTGCTGATATTGTTATTCATTCAGCGACAAAATACATTGATGGTCAGGGCCGGGCAATGGGCGGTGCTGTTGTGGGTAATAAAGAACTAGTGGGTGAAATTGTTTTTGGATTTTTAAGAACAGCGGGTCCAACATTAAGTCCTTTTAATGCCTGGATATTCCTGAAAGGTCTGGAAACCTTGTCGCTACGAATGAAAGCACACAGCGCAAGCGCACTGGAGTTAGCAGAATTTCTTGAACAACATAAAAATGTTAAACAAGTTCATTATTCCGGTTTAGCGTCGCATCCTCAATATGATTTAGCCAGTCAGCAACAGTTTGCAGGAAGTGGTGTTTTATCTTTTGAAGTTAACGGCGGTAAAGATGCGGCATGGAAGTTAATTGATTCCACTCGACTACTGTCGATCACGGCTAATCTTGGCGATGCAAAATCAACGATTACTCATCCTGCAACAACGACACATGGTCGTTTGAGTGATGATGAACGACAACAAGCAGGAATCAGTGATGGTTTAATTCGTATATCGGTTGGTTTGGAATCCATTGACGATATTAAAGCGGATATTGAACGAGGTTTATAAACTGTTATTATTGTAGGTCGGCTCTTTACCTACATGGACGTAGGTAAGGGGCGTTAGCAGGTGCGGTAGCTTCAGGCCGACGCCATCGTGCGAAGTACTTTAGATTAAGTTTATCACTAGCTATTGTCGGCATGAATATCGACCTACAATTTTCTTACAACTTAAAACTCAGGTTCTGAATTAAATTCAATCAACTCATCTGTAACAGGATGCTGAAAAGATAAATAACTCGCATGCAGTAATAACCTGTCCGCTTTTTCGATAGCCTTTTGACTGGCATAAAGCTCATCACCCAGGATCGCATGATTAATTGATTGCATATGAAGCCGAAGTTGATGAGTTCGTCCGGTAAGCGGGCTTAATTCAAGCCGCGTTGTGTTGTTTTTCTTATCATAAGACAAAACAGAATATCGTGTTTGTGAAGGTTTTCCTGATTCAAAATCTACTTTTTGCTTTGGTCGGTTTGGCCAGTCAGTCATTAAGGGTAAATCTACTTCTCCAACATCAGACGTAACCTCACCATCAACGACTGCGATGTATTTTTTATTAACTTTGCGTTGTTGAAATAAAATACTTAAACAACGTTCAATTTCTTTACCCCGAGCGATGACCATTAACCCCGATGTTGACATATCAAGCCGGTGTACGATTAACGTATCTGAATATTCAAGCTGGACTCGTGTTACCAGGCAGTCCTGTTTATCTTCGCCACGACCAGGGACGGATAATAATCCACTGGGTTTATTTACTACGAGTAAATGTTGATCGACAAAAAAAACATCCAGTGATTTATGTGGAGGTGGCTTGTATTTCATTGATGTATTATCAGGCGTATAACTTATAAATCAAAGCAATATTGATAATTACCAGTAAAAAACTAATAGTTTGCCAGGTGCGAATTGGGTTTCGTTTGATTAGAGGAACGAAGTCATTATTAATAAGAGATGAATCGGGTTTATTTAAAGCATAGGTGAATTCGGATAAAATGCTAAACCGATTCTCGGGATTTATGCTGACTGATTTTTCAATCGCTTTATCTACCCAAATCGGTATTTCAGGATTGTAGCGTTTAACAGAAATATAGCTTACCCGTTTAATATTTTTGGCGCTCATTTCTTTGCCGTAAGGCAGGTGCCCCGTCAGCATTTCATAAACAATAACACCTAAAGAGAAAATATCTGAACGATTACTGCCAGGTTCACCTATGTGATATTCCGGAGCGGTATAATTAATTGTGCCGAGAATATTATTTACTTCAATCGGTAAATATATTTCTTCGATACCGGCTATTTTAGCAGAACCAAAGTCAATTATTTTTAATGTCTCATTATCATCTATTAAAATGTTCTCAGGTTTTAAGTCCTGGTGGATCATTTCCAGACGATGAAATGCGCGTAAACCACGTTCAATTTGTTTACTGAATGTACGAACCTGACTAATAGATGGGCGAGGGTTGTCATCAAGCCATTGTCGTAATGAGCAACCTTCAATGTATTCAGTAATATAGTATAAAGCCGTTCGTTTACGCTTGATGTCTAATACTTTCAACACATGCGGGTTATTGATTCTTTTTCCCGCCCATTCTTCATGTAAAAACTGGTTAATATACTCAGGATCATCCTGGTAATTGACTGAAGGTGCCTTCATAACAATATTTTCATTCGTTTCAGTATCTTGTACTAAATAGACTTCGGTACGTTTGTTTGAAAACAAATGCCGTATAACCTTGTAACCATCAAGAATTAAACCGGGTTCCAGTGGCGGAGGGAAGGGCAGTTCAGTGAGCTTTTCATAAAACTCATTTTCATTTTCATTGGGTAAGTTAGTAACTTCTATAATCTGACATGTAAGGTTGTCATCACTATTATTACTCAGCGCTGTATCAACAATATTTTTAGCTGCTGCTTCAAGGTTATTTTTATTATCAAGTGTGATATTTCTTATGAGGTTGTCGGTTAAAAACTCATAGACACCATCAGTCAGCTGAATGAATATATCGCCAGTTTCTACAGCTAGTTTTTTGTAGTCGATATCAACGCGCAGGTCGATACCTAACGCGCGAGACAGGTAGGTTTTATCTTTATTGACCACAAATCGATGATCATTGGTGAGTTGCTCAATATCATTGCCACGTAAACGATAAATACGTGTATCGCCGACATGGAATATATAGGCTGTATTCGATTTAAAAACCAGGGCACTTAAGGTTGTCACCATGCCCTGGTTGCTTTGGTATTTACGTTGCCCCTGGCCATGTAGCCATCGGTTTAGTGCAGAAAGAATTTTTTGACCTGAATTTTTAACAGACCAGGTTTCGGGTGTACTGAAATAATCACTTAAGAAACTTTTAACACAGCCTTCAGAAGCTTGCTTGCCATCATCACTTGCACTCATGCCATCGGCAACAACAACCGCAATTCCCTTTGTCGTTAATAATGGCTCATCAGGAACAACAACCCCGCAAGAATCCTCATTCCGGGATTTAACGCCTGCGATGCTGTAATGACCACTGTTAATTTGTAATGCTGTTGGCATATTCTTTACATGTCGCCCGGGCTATATTCGTTTTCTTTATTCTACCTCGATCATTTGTACAGTACCATCCGGCAACACCTCGGCCATTTGATCTTTTGGGTTCTCAAGGAACAAAGCGATCAGGACAAATACTGTAATGGCAAATCCTGCAATCACCATAAAGAAAATATCTGTCGCAACAAATGAAAGAACGGTTAAAAAGGTAACGGCTCCGACATTACCATAAGCACCTGCCATTCCTGCAATTTGTCCAGTCATGCGACGTTTCACAAGCGGTACGATTGCAAAAACAGCGCCATTGCCTGCATTAACAAATATCGAACTGAATATAACAACAGCAACCGCTTGTGAAATACTCCATTCATTCGTGATTAAGCTTAATAAGTAATAACCAATACCCGTTCCAAACATAAGCACAGTCAGTGAGAACTTACGACCAAACTTATCACTTATCCAGCCACCGGCAGGGCGCATGATTAAATTCAACCCTGCAAACACTGAAGCAACCAGACCTGCCTGAATTGCTGAGAGGTTAAAGGTGTCCATAAAAAACAACGGTAAAATTGAAACAACCGCAAGTTCAGAACCGAATGTCACCATATAAGAAAGGTTTAGCAAAGCAACCTGTTTAAATTTATAACGGTCAATCTCTGGAACCGTTTCTGTGAAAACATGTTTGTTGATTTGATAAATACGAATTGTTTGAAAAGCGTACAAGCTGGCTAAAATGATATAAATCATCATAGTAACCTCTGTACTTAACATACCTAAATTAGTCGGGCTGAGTTTCCAGGTTAAAACAGCTAAAGCCGCAAACAATGGAATGTTCATCACTAAATACAAAAAGAAATCAAAAGGACTGGTAATTTCCAGTGCACCATTTTTCTTTGGCTTGAAATAAGTTGAACCCTTAGGCGTATCCGTTACACTGAAAAAATAAATAGCAGAGTAGACAAGCGCGACAACGCCGGTAGTACCTACCGCATAACGCCAGCCGTCTTCACCACCATACATTAAAGCAAGTGTTGGTAAAATAACCGCTGCACCTGCAGAACCAAAATTACCCCAGCCACCATAAATACCCTGGGCCAGACCAGTTTGCTTGGCGGGGAACCACTCGCCAATCATGCGAATACCAATAACAAAACCCGCACCAACAAAACCCAGCAGGAATCGCATCAGTGCCAGTTGTTCAAAATCTTTTGCCAGGGCGAAACCAAAACAAAGAAAACTCGAAACAAATAACAACATGGAATAAATGCGGCGTGGGCCAAAGGCATCCACCAGCATACCAATAATAATACGGGCAGGAATGGTTAAAGCCACATTCAGGATTAACAAGGTTTTAATCTGTTGATCGTTTAAGCCTAAAGACTCACGCATCATGCCGAGTAAAGGCGCGTGGTTAAACCAAACAAAAAAGCTGATAAAAAAGGCCACCCAACTTAAATGTAAGATGCGCATTTTCCCGCTAAATGAAAACAGGTTCAGTTTACTCGTGTCGATCGACATACCTTGTGGCCTCTATATATAAAGTGATTCAAAATGGTTAAATTATTTGTTGTCTATAGAGCAAAGCGTGTGCCAATGTCTTAAGTGTCTGAAAAATATAGATAATTAGCTAATTTTTACAACTAAAGCCTAAAAGGAGTGCCCAATAAAAGTGCAGTAATGTATTAATAGATTCTAATGGAGCTCATTTTGGTGCAAATGTGTTTTTACCGTATTTTGGCTGGATTATTAGATCTGATAGGATAGGAGAAATAAAAATATATAAATGTATTAACCAGATTCTGTCTAACAAGGTGAATTACAGATTCCGTCTAAATAACTGTTAGGCGAAAAAAAGAAAATGCTCACATACTATGAAGCTAAGCAATTCTATGACTCGTTCGGCAGAAAGCAGGATAAACAATTCTATGAAGAATCTGCAATTAATGATCTGATTGAGAATAGCAAATTTTACAAAGCAAAAAATATAGTAGAGTTTGGTTGTGGAACTGGAAAGTTAGCCTCTCGGCTGTTGAAAAGCACATTGCCTGATAGCTGTCATTATACAGGTGTAGATATTAGTCAAACAATGATCGCTCTTTGCCAAAAGAATATTGAGCAGTACTCAGAGCGTGCAAAATGTTATAGAAATAATGGAGAGCCGAAAATAGATGTCCCAAATCAATCTGCTGATCGATTTGTTTCTACATATGTACTGGACTTACTTACTGAAAAAGATTCATTAACCTTACTAAACGAAGCGTACAGAATATTATTGCCAGGTGGTTACTTGTGTCTTGCCAGCTTAACTCACGGAATATCGCCTATTTCACGAATTGTAGAGATTTTATGGAACGGTCTATATAAATTAAAACCTTCCATCGTAGGTGGGTGTCGTCCAATACATTTAAAAGGATACTTACAAACTGATAAATGGCATATTATTCATGACTCGTTCATTGTATCTTGTGGTATACCATCGGAAGTCTTAATAGCAAAAAAAACTATAAACAATGTAATCACCTAACAAATAGCTCCAGCGGACAATTTACAGCGTCACTTGTTTTGCTGTTGAAAAACGTGCCACTTAATAATTGGGGGCAGAGTAAAAATTATTATTTGATTTTTAAGTATTATTTTGTAAAAGTTTTTTACTCTGACCCCAAAGGTCAAGAACAGTATAGGCTGTGTCAACATAAGTCGATATTTATATAGAATCATTCTAAAACAACAACAACAACAATAATAATAAAATTTTATAGTTTATTAATTCAAATTATATAAATATGAAAACAGGGTCAGAGAGCAATACTTGCTAATATTAGAGAATATTGTTCTCTGACCCCGATTATTCGACCCCGATTATTCCGATTATTTTCTGTTGAACACGATTTCAATAAAATATTATTGGTTTCTGGAGATGGCTCAGTTGCAAATCTACACTAAACATAAGGCGCTCGTTCGGACACAAACTACTCTGCGCTTCGTTTGTGCCGCACAGCTTGGTCGTTAGCGCTAAAAAATAATGACATGTAAGTTATGCCAAACAGACAAGCCATTAAAGAATTCACATATTATTCCTGAATTCATTTATAGACCTTTATACGATGAAAAACATCGATTTCATATTCTTGCAACAATGAAATCCACTAAAAATGCGCATTTACAGAAAGGAATTAGAGAAAAACTATTATGCGATGACTGTGAAGCTAAATTGTCTGTATATGAAAGGTATGTAAGCTTAATATTCTCTGGGGCTATAGCTACAACTACAACCAGAAATGGCAAGCAAGTGATATTGGAAGGACTAGATTATGAGAAATTTAAATTATTTGCATTATCAGTACTATGGAGAGCAGGAATATCTAGCTTACCATTTTTTAAACAAGTTTCTCTCGGGCCTCATGAAGAAAAATTAAGAACCATGATCTTACAAGATAATCCGGGAGAACAAGAAGAATATCCATTTATGCTGGCGCTCGTAACGCATGAGGATGTAGTACAAACTGATCTTATAGTGCAACCGAGTTGGTCAAGATTTGAAGGGCATTATTCTTATCGCTTTGTCTTCGGGGGAATTGCTTGGGTTTATCTAGTAAGCAGCCATAAAACACCTAATATTATATCACAAGCAGCGCTCTCTAAATCCGGTGCTACAACCATGCTCATAAGCGAGGTATCAAATATGCCCTTTATCGTTGACTTAGCTAAGGAGTTAAAGGCAAGTGGAAAATTTTCATAGCAATAGCGCTAACAAATCCATCAAACCTAATTATAATTAATTGGGGTCAGAGTAAAAACTCGTAATACAAAGAACTCCTGGGCAAATAATTTTTACTCTGACCCCAAACATCCGTTTAACTCTTAAACTTGATGCTCTATATAAGGGATTGGAGCATTTTATTTTAAGTCTGTTGCGTCGAAAATGCAGGCAGTCGCCACCAAAGCAGCAATGCACATATCAATAGTATCACCTGTCCCAAAGCAAGGTGGCTGGCTTGCTGGCTGAGTAATGGCACGGCCAGACTGGCAATGAGTGCGTTGGCCATCATTTGCACAAAACCCTGTAATGCTGAAGCTGTGCCCCTGTTTTTTGGAAAACAGTCTAACGCTAGTACCGTCATGGCAGGCATGGCAATACCGATACCACTGGTGTACAAGGCAAGGGGTATCACTGAAGTTGTGATCATGGGTGTTAACCATACCGCTTGAAGCGCATTCAATACTGCACCCAGTATCATTAATATTAACGCGAGTTTAATGGTTCGTTCCATTGGCCAGCGATGTGCAAGACGACTGCTTAACCACGAGCCAAAAATTAAACCTCCTACCATTGGCACAAACATATAGGCAAAGTCACTGCTATCCAGTTTTAAAAAGTCAAAGATAACGGTTGGCGCTCCGGCGATATACAGGAATAAGCCACCAAAATAGCAGGCGACGATAAAAGTTAATGATAAAAAGCGGTGGTGAGTCAGTGTCTTGCCATAAACACGGGCAACGTTTACCGGGTGAAAGGATTGACGATGCGCTGGTTCTAACGTTTCGGGTATATGGAATAGCACCAGCAAAAAGACCATGCAGGTATAGAGTGCCAGAAAATAAAATATACTGTGCCAGCCAAAAAGATCGTGCAACCAGCCACCAATAACCGGGGCGATTGCCGGTGCAATTGCAAACAACATCATCACTTGTGACATTGCACGGTGAGCATCTTGCGGACTATAGACATCACGGATCATTGCCCGACCCGCAACCAGCCCACCGCTTGCTGCAATACCTTGCATTATGCGGAAGAGTAGAAAGGTGCTGTAGTCATTGGCCAGTGCACAACCGATAGAGGCTGCAATATAAAACAGCAGTGATCCCAGTATGACCTGACGTCTTCCTAATCGATCTGCCAGTGGACCTAATATTAGTGTTGAGATGGCAAATGCCATTAAATAAAAGCCCAGGCTTTGTGATAACAGGGCGCGGCTAATATTAAATTCTGCTTCAATGGCCGGGAAGGATGGCAAATAAGTATCGATGGTAAATGGCCCGATCATTATCATCAGGGCAACGATGGTGATTAGACCTCGGGGAGGCGTTTGTGTATAGGGCACTTGAACTTCGCTTTTATGTGAGGGAATTTATTGTAACGTTATTTTGCGTACGGTAATCACTTCTTGATGTATCCTTATATAACTGCGAGCCAGGCATGGTTTCAGAGAACAATATTCTTTAGTATTAGTAAGACTTTAGACTATAACAAATAAAATGCTTTTAGGTCATTCTAAATAATAGCATCAGAGTTATTGGAAAAATGTGAAGCAAAACCAGGTTGATATAATAAGGAAAGATGAATGTTAACGATCTCGACTAATTTAATTAAAAATATCTTTATAACTCTATTATTCCTGATAACACTGCTTGTTGTTATCTCTCCTTTAGCAAACGCGAGTGATAATATTCCACAAGATCTAAAAAAATGGGAGTCCTGGGTTTTAAAGGATAAGCCGGAGATTAAATGTCCTGTTATTTATAATCAAAATAAAAACTTCTGCGCTTATCCAGATTTTCTTTCAATTGAGATGAAAAAGAAATCCGGTCGTTTTAATCAAACCTGGAATGTGTATGCCGAGTCCTGGATTACCTTGCCGGGTGATAACACGATGTGGCCAAAAAATGTACGTGTTAATAAAAAATCACTGCCGGTCATTAGCCACAATAACAAACCATCAATCCAATTAAAAAAAGGGCGCTACAGCATCAGTGGTGACTTTAATTGGCAACAACGTCCTAAGTCACTCGCTATTCCGCAGGAAACAGGACTTGTTAGCCTGACAATCAATAATAAAAAAGTTAAGTTACCTGATTTTCGTAATGGTAAATTATGGTTAAAAACCACCGATATAAGATCAAACCAAAATAACAAACTGGATGTACAGGTTTTTAGAAAAATCACTGACAGCATACCGCTGCGCGTGACTACACACATAAAACTGGATGTGTCCGGTCAGCAGCGTGAAGTGACGCTCAATGGTGCATTACTTGAGGGTTTTACCCCAAGCGCGATCAATAGTCGTTTGCCTTCACAGATTGATAGTAAAGGTTCATTAAAAATTCAAATTAGTCCGGGACAGTGGACGATTGATGTTAGCGCATTTAATCCACAGCAACTCACCCGTATTCCATTACCTGTCAACGATGATGATGAAGAAGTCTGGCCGCAAAATGAAATATGGGTGCTTGATCAACAAACTCATTTACGTTTGATTAAGGTGACAGATAAAAACAGTATCGATCCAAATCAGACACAATTACCTTCAAGCTGGAAGAACTTGCCTGCTTATAATATGCAAGCGGGTGAACAATTAACTTTTGATGTGTTAAAACGTGGCAACCCGGAATCTGAACCGGATCAATTATCATTAACTAAAAAGATATGGTTAGATTTTAATGGTGATGGCTTTACTATAAATGACAAAATTAGCGGAAAGCTTTCCCGGCAATGGCGATTGAATGCATCAGATATGAGTCTGGGGCAGGTGACTCTGAACGGTAAACCACAATTCATTACTGAAAATCAGGCGAAGCAACAAGGAGTAGAAGTCCGTCATGGTAATCTTAATTTATCAGCGGATAGTCGCATTAACAGTAAACCTGGAACAATGTCTGCTACGGGATGGGACATCGACTTTAGTAATGTCTCTGCAACACTCTATTTACCGGCAGGCTGGAAATTTATGTCACTCAGTGGTGCAAATTCCAACAGAACATGGGTTAAACAGTGGACACTTTTAGATTTGTTTTTGGTATTAATAACTGCAATTGCTGTTTATAAAATATTTGGTTTGAAGTGGGGTGCGATTGCCCTGGTTGCTTTAACGTTTGTCTGGCACGAACATGGCGCACCGCAATATATCTGGCTTAATTTAATTGTTGCTGTTGCTTTGTTACGTGTGGTACCAGAAGGCCGGTTTTATAAATTATTAAGTAATTACCGATTAATTTCATCAATAATGTTAGTGATGATTATTTTACCCTTTATGGTTAACCAGGTTCGCACGACCTTATATCCTCAACTTGAATTTCATAATATGAAAGCGAGTAACACAAGCTATAGTCAGAATAGAAAACCGCAAGTTTTTAATATGTTTAATAATGCACCAATGGAGCAGGAAGCTGATCGCGTTATGAGTAGCGGTATAGAAATGAAAGAACGAGTAAGAAAATTAAAAAAGTATTCACCTTTATCCAGTCGTTACCCGTCTAAATTGAAACCTGACTTGTTGCAGGGTAACCGTATTGATCCTGATGCGATGGTGCAAACAGGCCCTGGCTTACCGTCCTGGACATTACATCAATTTCCAATTCGCTGGGATGGCCCTGTTCATAAAGGTCAAAGTATATCGTTAATATTACTTTCTCCTGCCATGCATGCTATTTTTAAAGTGTTGCAACTGGTTTTTGTCTTATTACTGGCCTGGCGATTACTGGATATTTCATCGTTCAAGTTGCCCCGATTACCTCCGGCTGCAATAACTAAAGCAACTACGGCAGGTTTTGTTTTGAGTTTTATGTTCAGCATGATGCCTTCACCGGCTGAAGCCGCCTTTCCACCAGAAAAGCTTTTGCAGCAATTACAACAGGAATTAATGAAACCGGCTAAATGTTTGCCGCAATGTGCCAGCATCGAATCCATGTCGATAAATTTATCTGCAAAAAAGCTGGAGATTAGTTTACGGTTGCATGCCAATGAAGATGTGTTATTGCCATTACCTGTTCCGATTAAACAGTGGATTCCGAGAAAAATAACGGTTGATGGTAAAGAAACAACAGGTCTGGTTAGAAAAAATGATTCTACACTTTGGTTGCATAGTGTCAGAGGTTCACATTTAGTTAAAATTAGTGGGCGTGTTGATCATTTAAATCAATTACAGTTTAGTTTTCCATTAAAACCTCATCATATAAGTTTGAAAGCTAAAAAATGGTCATCTGAAGGAATGGATGAAGAGTCACATAAAATAACAGCGCTGACCTTTTTACGTATTATTGATAAAACTAAATCATCCAGAAGAAACAAAATAGAACAAAGTGAAATTCCAGTTTATGCTGAAGTTACTCGATCACTTGAACTTGGACTTGACTGGTATGTCACAACGCATGTTCGTGGTGTTTCTGGTACGGCTTATCCTGTTATTTTAAATATCCCGTTATTACAGACTGAGTCTGTCATAACCGATAACATTAAAGTAAAAAACAATCAGGTCATCGTTACACTTAACAAAAATCAACGTTCAGTAAGCTGGACATCAAAACTGGATAAGTCTCTTTACATTAAACTGCAAGCCAGTGAAAACGAACAATACATAGAGAAATGGAAGTTGAATGCAAGCCCTGTGTGGCATATTGAGTACAAAGGCACGCCGGTTATATATCACCAGCGCCAGGGCAATAATTGGCAGCCTGAATGGCAACCCTGGCCTGGAGAAAAAATTGTCATTAATGTTAGCAGACCAATTGGCATTAAAGGTAAAACGCTAACCATTGATAGCAGTACATTGACGTTAACTCCGGGTGAACAAATTACGGCTGCAAAACTGGCATTTAATTTGCGCAGTAGTTTAGGTGGACAGCATATAATTCATTTACCTGCTAAAGCTGAATTGCAAACCGTTTCTATTAATGGTCAAAGTATGCCTATTCGTAATACTAAGGATGGGCTTTCTTTACCTGTGTCTCCGGGTAATCAAAAAGTAGAAATAAACTGGCGAGAATCACGTGGTATCTCCGGTATTTTTCATTCATCGGATATTAATTTAGGAAGTGACAGTGTAAATAATGCCGTCAATATAAAACCGGGTCATAATCGTTGGGTGCTATTTACTGCAGGTCCGACTATTGGCCCAGCCGTTTTATTTTGGGGAATGTTAATTGTCATTATTATTATTGCCTATGCACTGGGTCGTATAAAAGGTACACCTTTAAATTCATTACAATGGGTGTTGCTTGGTTTTGGTTTAAGCGCATCCGGGCCATGGGGACTGGTTGTGATTGCGGCAAGTATCTTTGCATTAAGAATGCGCGGCAATTTAACGAGTGAAAAACTAGATGCGATGAGTAATATTAAATTCAACCTCATGCAGTCAGGTTTAATATTACTTGTGTTCATTTCTGTGAGTGCTTTACTTTCTGTTATTGAACAAGGCTTGTTAGGGGCACCTGATATGCAAATAACAGGCAATGGCTCAAGTTATTATCAATTGAACTGGTTTAGTGATCGTATTGAGAATATTGTACCTGAAGCGACACTGATCTCAGTACCCGTCTATATTTATCGTTTACTGATGCTTGCCTGGTCAATCTGGTTAGCCTTTGCTCTAATCAAATGGGCGCAGTGGGGATGGGTT
Organism: uncultured Thioalkalispiraceae bacterium; assembly: GCA_964654445.1. GTDB lineage: Bacteria > Pseudomonadota > Gammaproteobacteria > UBA6429 > Thiohalophilaceae > JAGLTQ01. The sequence goes on along the minus strand of CAZZIS010000043.1, from coordinate 6,594 downwards.
AACTATACACAACATGAATATTGGCGGAACACTTCAAATAAACCTGCGAAGGAAGAGGCTGATTAATTTATTGTATCCAGCCTGATAAAACAATTTGAATAAAAAGTTAAGATTGAAATATTCAGAAAGCCACAGTTTTTGTAGGTTGGTGGTGAGCTTGTGACCATTGAGATACAACTGTTGGGCTTCTTACCTTAGCGCCAACCTGCATTAAAATATTTTATCACTTAAAAAACCATCTAACTTGTGACTGTTTTATGACACGTAAGCATAAAATGTATTCCTGTAAATACTCTAAAGATCTTATTCCCCGCTATATTTGACAACAATTTAATTCTCTCTTGTCGAGTGTCTTGTCATTTATTGTGTCCATGTCACCGTTTTGTCGATTCTGACTACCCACAAATTTGAAGACATGAGAAAAATACGATTATTAATGAGGAGTGGATCATGTATTGCGTAAAAATAGATTCTAAGGGGGTTAAAACATAAATTGATATTGTTGATTATGGGATATCACATTTTTATTTAAGATGTATAAAAAATGTGTGTTAACTCAAGTTAATTGTTGAACTCTTCATGGAGGAAATATTAGATGATTTCAAATAATGTAACTGCTTGTCATTCAAGCACCGTTCAATCTTCAACCATATTTAAAGACAAGGTAAATAAAATCGCTTTCATTGATTTTGATGGAACGCTTGTCGATAGCCATTGTGTTGATTATCTCATTGTTATTAATAAAAATTTAAAAAATAAATGGAAATTCATTTTATGGAGGACATTACTGCAATTTAAAGGACCGCTGTTCTATATATTAAATTATTTTTCAGCGTATCTTTTTGATAAGTATTATTATCGATTTTACAAAGGATTAAAAAGAAAAGAACTTGATGAGATAATTAAGGAAAGTGTTACCCCTTACATAAAGAAAAATATTTTCCCGCAAGTTGAAGAAGAGATAAAAACATTACGCTCACAAAATTATCATGTTGTCGTTGTATCCGGGACATTGAAAAATATTGTTGAACCGGTTGCATTAGAGCTGGGAGCGCATGATTGCATTGCCACCCATCTTGAAGAAAAGAACGGCTGTTTTACCGGTGAAGTAAAAGGTTATTATGTAAACAATACTAATAAACGAAAAGCGATTGATAGATATTGTTTGTACCATAATCTTTCACCTGAAAAAATAATCGTATATGGCAACAGTAAATGGGATATTCCTATGTTGGATATTGCAGACGAATCATATGTAATAAATCCAGACAAAAAATTAGTGAAATGGTCTAAATCTAATCGATGCGAGGAGAAAAAATGGGGCTTTGAAAAAATACCACTTAGATTTTATTTTTTATATATGTTCCTCAGACCTTTTATAAAAAACTGGGAAGGTCTGGATAATATTCCTAAACACAAAGGGGTGATCATCATTGCCAATCATTGTAGTTATCTTGATCATTATGTTATTGGTTTAACTATTATGTGTCGTCATCATCGTCGTGTTCGTTTTCTGGCAAAAAAAGAGCATTTTGATAAACCTTTTGGTCGTTGGATACATCAATTTCTCGGGGCTTTTCCTATTAATAGAGAAAAGGGCGGTAAAGAAGGGCTGCAAAGTGTGGTGAACCTGTTAAAACAGGGTGAAATTGTTTTACTTTATCCTGAGGGAACGAGAAGTAGCGACGGATTATTACAATCCTTTAAACCAGGAATATTGTATACGCATTACAATAGTGGTTGCCAGATAGTACCAGTGGGAATTAATGGTGCGTTCGAAGTTTTGCCCAGTCATAAAATATTTCCACGACCCGGCCGTATATCATTAAAATTTGGGCCAGCGATATCGTTAATGAAAAATATTGGGGAAACATCGTTACCCAGAGGAAACGACCGTATCGCTATGCTTGAGAACCTTAGGTACAAAGTCGGGTGTCTTGCCAATAGTGTTAATTAGAAGGTTGATTAAAGAGGGCGGTGGTAATGAAAAGGATTACACCGCCCGTTTTTTAATTAAGTACACGGTAGCCACGATTACGTAAACAATTTTTTACTACTCGCACACGTTCATGTCGGGTAGATGCGCCAGCTTGAACGCCACCGCTCAAAGCACCTAATTTAGCTGTTTTAACTGCAGTTCTGTTACCACCGATAATTTTCCCGGCAATTGCACCTACAACAGCACCTGCAACTATACCTTCACCGACTTTTGATTGTACCTGGCGTGAAAGGTGCTGGCATTCGGCTAAATCTGCCTGGTATTGACCCATATCAACGCCTTTCGGGTCGATTATAATCTGTGCATGTCGGGCACAGCCAGTTACAGTGAGCATAGTTAATATCAGGGGTAAAAGAATGAGTTTTTTCATATGGTTTTTACCTTCTAAGTAAATATCTACTTCATATTATAGACGCTGGATTTACGATATAATGGACAGTATACAGATTAATGTAAAATTGAGTTATTTAGAAAATGAGAGAAGTTGAAATCACAAAAGAACCTGTTGAGCTTTATAAAATATTAAAGTTCGAAGGCATGGCTTCAAGTGGTGGTGAAGCAAAACTGGTGATCGAGCAAGGTCAGGTTGTCGTTAATGGGACGGTTGAAACCCGTAAACGCAAAAAAATCATCTCTGGTGATATCATCGAGTTTCAAAATGAAAAAATTCATATACAACTGATAAAATAATTTACAGGAAAACTTAATGACCAATAATGATATTTTACGCCGTGTCCGCTACATCTTTGATTTTAATGATGACAAGATGATTGCATTATTTGGCTTGGCAGAACTTGAAGTGACCCGTTCTCAGGTTAGTGACTGGATGAAACAAGAGGATGATCCTACCTATAAAAAATTAAATGATACTCAACTGGCTACTTTTCTTAATGGTTTGATTAATGACAAACGCGGTAAAAAAGACGGGCCGCAACCTGTACCTGAAAAAGATTTATCTAATAATGCCGTTTTTATGAAGTTGAAAATTGCTTTAAATTTACAATCTGAAGATATTTTGAAAATAATGGATTTATCTGATTTCCGTATGAGCAAGCATGAATTGAGTGCCTTTTTCCGTAAGTCAGGCCATAAACACTACCGTGAATGTAAAGATCAGATTTTGCGTATATTTCTCAAAGGCCTGCAAATGCAATATCGTAAAGATGAAAAGACGAGTGAGGAGTTTAAATGGAAGTAAAATTCCGGTTTTAATTCAATGTGATTGAACCTCTTATTTGTTTAACGGTCACTTAAAAATGAAATTAATTAAATTTTGAGAGTGAATATGAATAAAAACAAATCAGTTCTATTTTTATTAGCAGGCTTACTCTTCTATATACCTGGTGCAGTAGCAGATAAAGCCGTTTTTGCCGGTGGTTGTTTTTGGTGTATGGAATCTGATTTTGAAAAGCTTAAAGGTGTATCTGATGTTATATCCGGCTTTACCGGGGGAACTGTTAAAGACCCTACATACCGGGGTAATCATAAAGGTCACTATGAAGCTGTTGAAGTAACTTATGATCCCGCTAAAGTCAGCTACCAGGAATTATTAAACTACTATTGGGTGAATATTGATCCCTTTGATGCGAGGGGACAGTTTTGTGATAAAGGTCCGAGTTATTTAAGCGCTATTTTCGTCGCCAATAAAAAAGAGAGAAGTCTGGCTGAAGCCTCTCGAAATAAAGTTATCGCACAATTTCCAAATCAAAAAATTATTACACCTATATTAAATTCGGCAACCTTTTATCCTATCAAAGGTAAAGAAAGTTATCATCAAAATTACTATAAAACCAATTCTGTACGTTACAAATATTATCGCTGGCGTTGTGGTCGTGATCAAAGATTAAAAGATATATGGGGCGATAAAGCGACGCACTAATTTAATATAACTATAATTTATGAAAAACAAGACTACATTTTTATTGTCCGTAATATTTTGGCTATGTTTTCTGTTGCCAGTAAAGGCAGAATATTCAAACTTCACAATTAATAGTGAAGATATGAAAATAAAAGTTGAGCAGGTTGTTAGTGGTTTAGGGATACCATGGGGAATGGTTTTTATTTCCCCTAAAAAAGTATTAGTTACTGAACGCGAAGGTAATGTCCGTCTCCTTGATTTAGAAAAAAACACAAATATAAATCTAAAAAATCTTCCAAAAATCATAGCTAAAGGTCAAGGTGGACTACTGGATGTTGCATTACCTCCAAACTATAATACAAGAGGTTGGATTTATTTTACTTATGTAAAATATATTAATCGCAAAGGTGCAACGGTGCTCGCACGCGCAAAATTGAAACAGAATAAGTTTGAAGACTGGCAAGAGTTGCTGGTTACTGATTCAGCCAGCAAAGAGCGTCGTCATTTTGGTAGCCGGATTACCTTCGATGACAAAGGGCATGTCTTTTTTGGCATTGGAGATCGAGGTAATCGTCCAAATGCACAGGATTTAACCAATCATGCGGGCTCAATTCTTCGTTTAAACCTGGATGGTTCAACCCCAAAAGATAATCCTTTTGTTAATAATAAATTAGTTTCACCTGAGATATGGAGTTATGGACATCGAAATCCTCAAGGGCTGAGTTATGACCCGAAACATAAACGTCTTTGGGAAATTGAACATGGGCCACGTGGTGGAGATGAAATTAATCTGATTAAAGCAGGTGCGAATTATGGTTGGCCAATAATTTCATATGGAAAAGAATACTGGGGCCCTGTTGCTGTCGGTGAAGGTACACATCGCCAGGGGATGGAGCAACCCGTTAAGGTTTATGTTCCCTCAATTGCACCAGGCAGTTTACTCATTTATTCGGGTGATGCATTTCCAAAGTGGAAAGGAAACTTGTTTTCAGGTGCGTTAAAACTGAAACATATAAATCGCATAGTTTTAAATGAAAAAGGCAAGGCAGTAAAAGAAGAACGATTACTTGAATCTCTTAATGAGCGTATTAGAGCTTTAACCCAAAGCCCCGAAGGTTGGATATATTTCTCTACTGACAGTGGAAACATTTATCGAATTCAGCCTGCTCATTAAAAGAGCCTTATTATTCTGGATTCTTTGTTTAAATAAATAGATAATGCAACTCTCTTAATGGTATTAATTCTATGATATTAAACCCAACACCTGCTCTTCTCGATAGTCTGTACTGGATTACCCTGATAGCTGTTATTGTTTCATCAGCATCTGGTGTTCTTAAAGCCGGTTTTAAAAAGTTTGATCTGTTTGGTGTCATTATTATTGCAGTAGCAACTGGTCTTGGTGGTGGCTCTTTACGTGATATGTTGCTTGATCGTGAAGTTTTCTGGATTCGTGATCAGAGCTTTTTCATTGCTTCGTTGGCAAGTGCCATTATTATCTTTTTTATTGCGCGGCTTAAAGTTATTTCACCCCGGTTTTTTTTAGTTCCAGATGCGGCCGGCCTTGCAACCTTTGGTATTGCGGGTACATTAGTTTCGCTAATGGTTGGTGCACCGTGGTTAGTAGCCAGCTTTATGGGAGTAATGACAGGTACTATGGGTGGTATTTTTCGCGATATCTTAAGTCATGAATCCCCCGTTGTTTTTCAAAGTACACTATATGGAACGGTATCATGGGGTGGCTCACTGTTGTTTATTTTTTTATTGTATTTAGAACTTGATGTGACATTCGCCGCAGTTATTGCGGGTAGCAGTATTTTTATTGTTCGACTTTTAGCCATTCGATTTAACCTTGGCCTGCCAAAATTTAGATTTAAAACCTGATTCCTTTCATAAAATTTCTAGTGATACTGTTTGATTTAATGCCTAATGTACAAAGTTAGTGCATGTTTACGTAGAAAATAAAGATTATGTAAATTTATGGTGCATGTTGTCTATTAATATTCTGTTAACTCTAATAATCAAAACCTCAGGATAAGTCATATGTTTTCTGCTTATATCGCCAATATTTTATATCTGGCATCATTATTGCTTCATTGATAATAAATATTTTATCTTGTTAAAGAATTCACACAAATGAAACAAAAAGTACTACTCATTGATGAAGATTCATCGCGAACAGAAATGCTTGCTTCATCTTTAAATGATGCTGGTTTTGAGGTAGTAGGACATGTTGCATGTGATGATGATATTTTAGTTGGCATTCAAGTATGTAACCCCGATGTTTTAGTGATTGATATGGAATCACCTGATGATTATATCTTTAATCAATTGCTGGAGATAAATAAACAGCACCCCAAACCAATTGTTTTCTTCGCAGATAAGAGTGAGTCTGATGTTATTGAAAAAGCAGTTAAGACTGGCGTTAGTGCATTTGTTGTTGATGGTTTAACGGCTCAACGTGTAAAGCCCATTATTGAACTTGCTATTGCACGATTCAAAGAAATGCAATCTCTTTATAAAGAAATATCTGACTCTAAAGCAAACCTGAAAGAGCGAAAAGTAATAGAAAGGGCTAAAGGAATTTTAATGAGCAGAAAAAATATGGGCGAGGATGATGCTTATAACTCATTAAGAAAGCTGGCGATGAGCCAAAATAAAAAGCTTTTCGAAATAGCGAAAAACGTTATTGAAATGTCAGAATTATTTTAATTATATATTTATTGAGCTGTTCTTCATT
>CAZZIS010000042.1:18575-25221 GCA_964654445.1 uncultured Thioalkalispiraceae bacterium | reverse complement strand
AATTATTACGCATAACATTAAGCAAACCCTCTCTGTCCTCATACGGTATTTTCAGAAGGATACGGCTATCATTTGCACCTGCTTCTTTATCCGATTGCGCATAAGCTGGAACTGCCGCAATTAAAAGAAGCAACATTACTGAAAGGATATTCTTACTCATAAATACTCCAATGTTTGACAAGTAAATAGGTGTCAGAGAACAATATTCTCTTATATTAGAAACAATTAGTCTCTGACACGAATGGCACCATTTATTTACGTAACATACTACTTAAATGTGGCATTGCATAGGCAGGAATTTCCTGCACTTGACCGGGGCCTTGAGCCTGGGGATAGTAACGACGAAACAGTTGTCCCATTATTGCAATAACAACTATCGTCACCATAAAGATGGCAAAGATGCCAAGGCCTCCAAGGTATTTTCCAGCCAGCGCGAGGATAACTGCGGAGCGTGCAGAACAGGGCACGAAGGTAATGAGTATACTGGCGACGACACGTTCACGACCACTTGTTGTTGCTGCGGCGGCAGATATTGCAGGTACATTACAACCGAGTCCTAATAAAAACGGCACGGCCACGCCACCATGCAAACCTAAATGATGGAACCAGCGATCAACCACGAAGGCGATACGTTGCATGATGCCACTTTCTTCTAACGCGACCAGTAACAGAACCAAAGGAATCATGTAGGGTATAACGATTCCAATGAGTCCTATCAAACCATCAACAACAGCACGGCCGACGACGCCCATAGTGTCAGTGGGTTGCCAGTCTGCCAGTATGTCGATCAGACGTGCGGCAGTGAGTGAATCCAGCCAGGTACTGATTTCAAAAACAACAAACAATACTGCAGCAAAAACAAATAGACTTCCGAAAAGTCCCCATTTAGGATGTAAAAATAATTCATCGAGCCAATAACGCCAACCGCGATCCCCCAAAGGATCGCCAAGACGTGTCACAGCTTCAAATAATGTAGCTGCACGATGATGACGATCAGCATGAATTTCTTCATTCAGTTTACGTGGTAGTTTTTCTCCGGCGGTTTCACGTAATTGTTTTATTTCGCTAATGCGTTCAGGAAAATGTTGTTGTAATTCATCCATGAAATAAGAATCACCAGCGGCAACCTGCATCAACAGGAAGGGGTGTGGTATACGAAAGGCATCATGAATTTCCGCTTGATTTAACGCATGGCTTAGAGGTTTCAGGGTTTCGCAAATATGTTTGCTGGCAGGTTGAGGTAAGGGGCAACGATCATTGCGTACAGCCTGAACTGCAGCGGTAAACAAATCGGAGATACCTTGTCCCATTAATGCTGTTATCGGTACAACGGGCATACCTAACTGTTTACTAAGATGCTTGTGGTTAATGCGTAAACCTTTTTCCTGAGCTTGATCCATCATGTTCAGGGCAATGACAACAGGGCGGCCAAGTTGAGAAAGTTCCAGGCTTAACTCTAAATTACGATCCAATGAAGTTGCATCAACAACCTGTATGATCACATCCGGTGGTGAAAAGGGTGCTGGTGGGCCACCTGCCTCATGGGCAGAAATAGGGGGTTGCTCATTGCCCCATAGTAAATATTTCAGTGTGGCACGATCACTTCCCTCTTGATGAAGTAATGAATGAATGCTTGGTAAATCAATCAGGTTAGCTTCATCAAAACCTATTTGTACCCGACATTCACCATAGGTTTTTTGTGTGCCCTCTAATTCACCGGTTTGTATTGCAGTACTTGAGACGGTATTGAATAAAGTAGATTTACCACTATTTGGTAAACCAACCAGAGCTATACGTAAAGAATGTTTTCCGCGAAATAGTTTATCAGGAACGGGGACGTATGATTTAGCCATTGTTTATATTACCACGCATTACTAAAAAACACGTAAAAAACAGAAATATGATTAGAATTTTAACTGTATAGTTTAAGGATTAATAGTCTGAGTATTCGTTAATAATTAATGGTATGGATACTTTGAGCTCAGAGAATAGTTTTCTAAGCTATTATTAAACAAGAAACAAATAAACATGTGTATTTAGAGGCGAAAAATGATTAAGTTAATTAAACAACATATTTTATTGTCATCTCTATTGGGTCTCGTCTCGTTACTGTTTATAGTACTTATATTCAGCTTATCAACAAATAATATTAATTATATTCAGATTAAACATGGTCCTGTTATAGAAGCAATATATGGACTTGGTAAAGTAAAGCCCGAAAAACATTATGAAATAAAAATGGCAATTATCAAGGAAGTTGATAAATTTTTTATTCGGGAAGGAAGTTACGTTAGAAAAGGTGACAAACTGGTTGCTATGGTCGATGGTCCTGTTTTTACCGCACCGTTTGATGGAGTGGTAACCGCGATTAATTTTAGCGTGGCACAACAAGTCTTTCCTCAGCAAGCAATTTTGAGAATGGAAGACATTAAAAATAAGTATATTGAAGTATCGCTTGAGCAACAGGGTGCGCTCCGAGTTAAAGCAGGTTTACCTGTTAAGGTTGTTTTTGAAAGTATTCGTGGCGAAGTCCTTCATGGTTACGTGGTTTCCATTTTTCCTCAAAACGATGAGTTTCTTGCACATATTGCTGTTGATGGTCTGGGTGATAATATTTTGCCGGGTATGACGGCTGATGTTGCAATTGAAGTTGGTCGAAAACAGAACGCTATGCTGATTCCGCTTTCAGCTATTTCTAATGGTCGCATACGAATACAACGCAATAATAAAAAAATGGTTGTGCCTGTTAAAATTGGTAATGTTGATGGAAGCTGGGCAGAAATATTGGAGAGTAAGTTACTCGACACGGATTTAATTCTTGTGAAGAAAATTAACTAATGTTATTTCTTGCTATACGTCATTTACTTTCCAGGAAAAGACAAACGACTTTAATTTTTCTTGGTATCAGTATGGGTACGATGATGTTTGCCATTATTTCTGGCATGCAATTGGGTATGCGTGAATTTATTGTAGATCGATTACTGAGTAATACCGCACACATAAAAATTTCTGCTCGAGATCAGAGTGTTGATAAAAATGAAATGACGCAACGTTTTTATCCTGACGGTGAAGTTATAAATTGGGTGACGCCACCATCAGGAAAAAGAGAAGAGGCACACATACTTTATCCTCAAGGTTGGTTTGATCGTTTACGCGAAGATCCGGCTGTTTATGGTTATTCTCCCAGTTTAAGTATGAGTGTTATAATCAGTAAAGGTGATACACGTTATCCCGCTGCACTTATTGGTGTTGTTCCCGAATTACATGAAAAAGTTCTTGATATAAATCGCTATATTAATATTGGTTCGTTGAATGATTTAAAGAATGGCGGCAATAGAGTTATTGTTGGGGATAAGTTGCTCGAGAACCTTGGCGCCAAGGTTGGTGATAATATATTGGTATCCGCAGGTAAGGGGGAGTTACGACCATTAAAAATAGCCGGTGTACTGAGCCTTGCGATTGAAGAGATTGATAAGACATTAATGATTGCATCGCTTAATGATGTTCAACAACTCAATAAAACGCCGGGGCAGATTAATGAGATATCTATTTCATTGATAGATATTAATCGTGCACAGGAGCTTGCAAATTCATGGTCGCTCGCAAGCAGGGATAAAGTTCAAAGTTGGGAAGAAGTGAATGCAAGTTTTTTACAAATTTTTGTATTTCAGGATATAGTAAGAATTACTGTTACCACAGCCATTCTTATTGTGGCTGCATTTGGAATTTTTAATGTACTTAGTATTATAGTAAATCAAAAGCGAAGAGAAATTGCGATTCTGCAATCAATTGGTTATCCACCTAATATGATTATGCAACTTTTTTTAATCCAGGGCGTTATACTTGGATTTTCAGGTGCGATTTTTGGTTTAATAATTGGGTATTGGCTGAATATATATATTGCAACAATTGAACTGAATATTCATATTGGTGCAGGTAATCATTTGATTATTTCATCTGATCCTTCCATTTATATTACCGGATTTTTAATGGCTTTTATTTCAGCGATTATTGCAAGCCTGTTACCGGCCTATACGGCAAGTAAAATGACTCCTATCGATATTATACGTTCCGAAATATAATGACTATTGTATGCAAAAATCTGATAAAGTCATTTGGTGAACCACCAAATGAAGTTATTAAAGGAATTGATCTTGAAATAAAAAATGGTGAGTTCATTTCTATCTCCGGTCGGTCTGGCTCCGGTAAAAGTACACTGTTATATCTTTTAAGTACATTGGATACGCCAACCAGTGGAATAATTACAATAGATGATCAAGAGCCTGATAAATTATCGGTTGAAGATTTACATAAATTCAGAAATCAGCATCTTGGATTTGTGTTTCAGTTTCATTATTTATTACCTGAATTAACAGCACTTGAAAATGCACTGTTACCCGCACGAAAAAATGGTAATCAGGATGAAATATCCATTTTTGTCAACGAGCTTTTTGAAAACTTTGACGTCAATAGCACAAAAAGTAAATTACCATCGCAGTTGTCAGGTGGAGAGCAGCAGCGTGTTGCAATAATACGAGCGCTTTCTATGAAACCACGGTATTTATTTGCAGATGAACCGACAGGTAATCTGGATTCTGTTAATGGCAAAATAGTAATGGATATATTAAGCAAAGCAAATAGTGATTGGGGGATGACTTTAGTATTAGTAACACATGAAGAAGATTATGCTGAAATGGCTGAAACTCAAGTTTTCCTAAAAGATGGTTTGGTTATTTAGAGTAATAACTAAAGTAATATATTAAGTTCCTACGGTATCACGCCCGTTCATTTTAGCACTGTACAACCCTTTATCAACACGAAGGATTAGCGTTTCAACAGTATCAGTATCTTGTAATTCTGCTACACCGACACTGACGGTAAAATTAACAATACAATTTTCTGTTCCTCTGGTTTCAACTGTGTGACAGTTTTCACGAATGCTGGAAATAGGTGTCAGAGACGAATGGCACTAAGTTAAGCATTAATAAGATTTTATTAGATGTTGTAAGTCGCTGAAAACATTAAACAACATGAACTAATAGTAAAAAAATAATTTTAACTAAAATTATAACTAATTTATCATTTTTTACTGCATTTTCAGTAGCTTAGCACAAATATTCGAATTGCTGTTTACGCTTAACTTAGTGCCATTCGTGTCAGAGACCAATTTACTTTTAACTTAAATTTACCATTTCATTGCACCTTGATAGTACCTACGGTCTGACTGATTACCTTGTAGCCTTCCAGCTCTTTTGGCAATACTTTTTCAGTATCAGGATACTTGCCATCCAGACCAATCTTGATGACTGTTTCATTTTCAAACAGGCCGATACCGATCGAAACCACACCAGGCAAGGCCATCAGCTTTGTCTGGTGTTTTTCCTTTACCTGCTGGATAGTCATGGACATGTCAGTTTCCGCACCGGTTAATGTGACAACACAAAATAATAATAAAAGAAAAACAATGCGCTTCAAAGGCTCAGGCTCAGAGCAGAAAAGACATTTTCCATACGGTTGATAATCGTTGTTGTATCACTGCCGGCAAATAACAACCCCACCAGATTTTTTTCATCATCCAGTACTGCGGAACCGCTGTCACCACCCTGACTCATCGGACCGGCCAGTATCTGGTCGGTAAATCTAGCAATCTGTCCTGCGCCATATTGCACATCAACGGTAACATCAACCTGATCAATGGTGCCAGTGGTGTACTGGGTAGTGCGGCCACTTTTCTGTACTGACATCCCTAGCAGCCCCTGTTTCATACCTGCAATCGCCCCGATATCGAGAATATCATCAGATACATCAGCATCATTAAGTGGGCCAGCAATAGCGGCATCAACCAGATTGTCTTCTGCCTGGATTCTGACCGTCTTCAGGCGGGTGCGGCTTCCCGTGGCAGCTGCAAACAAATTCAGCACCGAGGCGAAACTGTTACCGATCGGACAATCACTAGGTAAATCTATACCGCCACTCAGACTGATAGGAATAAACTCCATTAGGTTGGCAATGTGGTCATCCGGAAATTTACCGCCATCATGTGGACCAGGTTGCAGGATGGCATCGCCAATCTGAGCGGCATTGCTGTTCGCCAGAACATGATTATTAGAAAGAATAACTCGTTGGCCGTTTTTTTTCACAATACAACCGAGGGTACCTGCCGTGATATCCCGATGACCAATACTGACTCCGCCAGGCGCAGGCCGATGACGTTGGAGATGACTGTTGAGGGCACGTATACGACCTGTTTCAATGACATCCGTTATAATCCCATCAATTTGTTGAGGTACGAGATCTTTACTACTGAGTTGTGCCTTGGGAAGTTTTGTTTCGACTGAGCAGATTATCGAAACGTTTGTGCTTTTTTGTCCATCACTGATTTTATAACCGATGCCAGTGGCAAGAACATTATGTTTTTTTAACAGGGTTTTGCAGACATGATGTAGAACTTCCTGGGTGGGTTTGATGTTTTCAGCCATTAGTATACTCCTTGTATGTCAGGTTTTTTCTGTCCTTATATTACATACTAGAATGGAAGAAATAGTCAGTGTGGTCTGTGATCAGTCTCACAAATAATTTTATCAAGTAGCATGGATTACAGTTTGTTTAATATGCATTAATAAGGAAAGGCTATTAATAAATGAAC
>CAZZIS010000042.1:0-18475 GCA_964654445.1 uncultured Thioalkalispiraceae bacterium | reverse complement strand
TTTAATTCTTTAATTTATGAATTAAACTCTTTACTAATGCAATACTTTCTTCCAACTTTAGTTAAATAATATTTCATTCCACTTGGACTATTAACCGACTCTGCATATTTGTTTTGAGTTAAATAAGCCAACGCACTTGCTGTATCAATCTGACTCACACCTGTTTTATCAGAAATAGATATTGGCAAAATACCTGTTTCTCCAATTTCAGCTATTTCCAGTAAAACAGCCCGAATATTTTTCTTTTTATCCTGATCGTTAGTTGAATAAACAGTAGCAGCCACTTTAACAACTGCATCCCGAGAACTCTCCAGCTCACTATTTGCATTCATATGCTCTGTTGCTTTTTTCAAAACCTCTGCTCTTATTTCAGCATCTGTTTTTCCTTTTTTACCAAACAACTTTTTGATAATACCCATGCTGATATTTTCCTATAACTAAAATTCTTACATATTCACAAATGAGAATTCTTCTCGTGTACCTCCGACCCCTTTCGACCCCTTTAATCGATTTACATATTCTTTAATTTATTATACGCAGGACACTTATAATTAGAACAATTATCATATTCGTCATACGATAGTCCTTTGATTTTTTTTATACTCCCATCATTAGAGAATATTACTAACGCCCATGCTTCACATACAGTCGAACAATTGCCTCCGCCCCACATCTCAAACAATACCCCATCTTTACCAGGGCATGCCGTTGGTTTTGAAATGTAAGGCCTGCTTGAATCGATTCGTTCATATGAAGAAAGCAAACCTTCCAGTTTGGGTAGCCGTCTACTAATTGACTCACTTGAATTAGAATATGTGATTTTATGTGAAATTATTTTAAAGTCACCGAGATGTCCTAAACCACCACGTACTAAGTTTCCATTTAGAAAGCTTGGCAGGCGTTTTTCTAAACTTTCAATGTTAAAATTCGGACATTTAAAGCTGCTCTTTTTCTCTTCGAGGACATATTCTTTACCATCAACCACAAATGTTTCTGGAAAGATATTCTGTGAAAAGAACAATAAAGATATTAATATTAAATATTTCACTTTTTCTTCCTTGAGTAAAACTAACAGTTAATTAGACAGAATTCTGTCTTTTACTTTATTAGGCAGAATTCTGCCTAAGTAATTGGGGTCGGAGCACAATAGTTTATATTATAAGAGAGTATTGTGCTCCGACCCATTTAACCCTGAGAAACAATTGTTCTCTGACCCCATTTATTGTATTGGGGATCCCTTAGTCTCTGACCCGTTTTTACAGTTTACCGGCTTGTTTGCTGTTTACATGCTTTTCAAGAATTTTACTCACTACCCAAGAAAGTGGTCGTTCTTGTTGAGCAGCTATTATTTCAAGCTTATTTTTCACATCCTTCGATACACGAAGGCTGAGAAATTCCGTCTTTTTTTGTTCTATTTTCTTTGCCATAAGATATACAATGTCACACATTTTTACTTGATCACAAGGTATACATAATATACATTGTGTGACACATAATGATTGCTGGCATCAATATTAGAGAACACTAACATGAATTCAACAGATGGAATCTCACCTGTCATATTATCCCGTTATGTCGAAGCACGGCGCAGGATTGATGCAGAAGCATATAGTATTTTTAGCATCACGAGTATGCTGGCACTGCTTGAAACATGTGGCGACGACAAGTTACCTATTGATCCTGTCGCGCTCGGTAAACTAAACCTCACGCTGAATAATAATATTTTGAATATTTGGGAAATACTGGATGACTTTATTTACATTGTGCAGGCTAAGTCAATCTTAGATAAGCTGAAAAAATAATTAAATATTTTTAATAAAAGCAAAACGCAAGACCTGACCTGACCCTGCAAGACCTGACCCTGACCCTGATGACCCTTTACATATTCACAAATGAGAATTCTTCTCGTGTACCTCCGACCCCTTTGACCTTATCAATCGAGTCTGACCCTTTTGCTTACTTTTGCTTAATCTGCTCCTTTAAAAAAGCGAACCTTGTACACTGTCATCTTGCTTTTCTCTATACGCCAAGTAACTCACTACAATTTCATCACCTACTGAAGGATTAAGTATATCAAGTGGTAATTCTCCCTCGCTAGGTTCATGTCCATTAACAAACACAAGAACTCCAACTTTTTCTGTACCAAAAATCCCTTTAATTATTTCATTCAAACCATCTATTTCTGACAAATAAGTTCGACGCTCTTCATTTTGAATTTCATCTAGAACAATCGAAGTCTTATATATCAACTCTAATTGTAATGCCTTTAATTTCCGATGAATTAAACCTTGAATACTATTACCATTGATATAAAAAAAATCACCACCTAGGCACTCTTCAACTTCAATTTCATTATCACCATTCCTTAAATCATTTTTTGTCACAATAAATTTAAGAATATCTACTAACCCGATAATATTATCTCTTGGTGATAATGTTTGTGCTAAAAATAAAACACCTAAAAAATTAAATTTTTCAGAAGTAACTATACTTCTTTTATACCCCCATAATTTTCTAGTTCCTGGATTTAAATTTAACTGTTTAGAAATACCATTAGTTGGATTATTATGTTTTCTTGATTTGTATATAACTGTATGTGGATTTAAATTACTAAACTCATCAAATTCCACCATGCAAGGATTTTTACCTCGTCGAAAATGATACGGAAAACCTAAACTATCCTCATAACCTAATTGTGATGGATTTACCGTTTTCTGTTCAATAATTCTTTCAATACTAAAGTTTGATTTAAATAAGGTACTAGTGGCATCTTTAAATGACCAATTAAAGGTTTTATAACTTCCTTTGCCAATTGGTACGGAGTGGTTCATTAGCTCAGGAAAACGTTGAGCTTGAGAAGGATGACTAAAGCACATGATAAAAGTCCCACCTGCTCTTAATCTATTGTACACATAATGAATTACTTTTCTTAATTCACGTATACCCGATAAATACTCCATTGAATAAATAGATAAAATCACATCAAACTCAACATCACTGAAGCATGAGAAATCTCTCATGTCATCATGAGCAAGTTTAATCTTTGAGGACTTATTTGATTTGCTTATAAGCACTTCAGCTTTTGATAACATACATGCTGAAATATCAAAACCAAAACAATTTGCCCCTCTTTTTTCAAGCGAAATTAAATTTTGACCTAAACCACACCCAATATCTAAAACATTAGAATTTGCAAGATTTATATTATCGAGAAGCCCTAACTTATTTTCACCATGGGCTAGCCATCCATAATGAACTTCATCAACTGCTATCTCCCATGTGCTTTCATATTTTTCACAAAACTCTTGATCATCCCAATCTTGCATAATTAATATAAAGGTAATTAAAAGAATCAGAGATTCCAAATTATTACCGATACCTCTAAATACCTTGATTTCATTTCCAATAAATTCTAAAAATTACTTTTTAGCTTTCGATAATAATAAAACTAAATCACAACGACCCTATTTATTCTTTAATCATCAGTTGTCTCTACGATAAACTTTGCTCTCTCAAACAGCTCATCAAACGTAATTATTTCAGGGTTGCTAATTTGCCTACGAAACAACTCAAAAGATGAATGTTTATCTTCATTGATACCGAATTTACCTTCAAACTCTGAAAGTGAACCAATAATTAAAAATGCTTTTGGTTGATAAAGGAAAAGTTGCTCTCCTGTTAGTTCACCCTGAATATCTTTAATTTCAGTTTTTGATCTGATGTTGGCCAATGAAATCTGAACTGTCTTTTGAACCTGCGCTACTCCTCCAGCTAGCTCATTCGATACTCGCCAGCACTCTTTGCGATATGCTTCTTTAGTATGATGAAGAAGTTCAGTTTTATGCGTTTTAATTTCTCCGAAAGACAAAGAGCTTATGATTCCTTGTGTTTTAAGTAATGCATCAACTCTTTTACCCGAAGAAGAAAAATTATGTCCTTTGACTACTTGCTCTAACTTAGAGCCATCAAGGGGAGTATTAAAGTAATAATTCAGTCCATAGCCAAAAATCCACGTGTTTTTCTCAAAAAAATCCTGCCATACATCTTCATCTCGCTTATTAGAACCCAACTCATTTTTTTTACTTTCGAAAAACTCTTCATCTGATAACATCTTATCGAAATCAGATAATTGTTTTCTTCTATGAGCAAGGTTAGCTACATCTTTATGACTTAACTCATTGTCAAGAATCTCTTTAAGTAATTCAGGCTGTTCGTGTATTAATTTAATAGCCTGCCCTTTAGTCAGAACTATATTCTCAACAAAATTATCGTCTAGTTTGATACTGTCATTGGTATTCAGGGGTAGAATTTCAATATTTCTAATAAAGTTATATAAGATTGCTATTTCTTGAGCAGTAAAAGTGAAGCTAGTATTGTGAGGAACCCCACTTTCCACTGTATATTTTTGTATTTGTAAAGTGAATACCCCTCTAGTGTCTTCATAGAATTTAGCCTTTATTTCTTGTTTCCCCCCGGGAGTTATCCTTAAAGAAACTTGCTTTCCATCTTTTATAAACTCGTGTGTTTCTTCCGTATTCAACACTTTCGATACTATTCGGAATGGCTTCGTAATTTCTTCAACCTCTCCATTTTCATTATGTTGAAGCGATATGTTCTCTAGAGTCTTACTCAAATACACTTTATCAGTTCTTTTATTGAAGAAATATTCGTAATCTTCTGTCATCAACATTCCTTATTTCTTTCAGATTTATGAGCTTAACTGTGGAACAAACCATACTCGGTCTAATACATTAAATAAAAAAGGCAGCCGAAGCTGCCTTATAAATAGATACTACTGACTCCGACTCTTAATGAGTCTTTTTATTTTTATATCTACTCCCCCATTGAACTCTGTTTCCACTATAGAACCTCTTCGAGTTTCGTTCAGTATAACCTCAACGTACACTGTACGTTCTGGTCATATTTTACTGGAATCCTTTTTTTTAACAACGTGGGGGCTGCGTTGTTTAAATTGTTTTGTTCCCTCACCCTAGCCCTCTCCCAAAGGGAGAGGGAACGATGTTTTTTATTGACCGCTACGTAACTAGCAAGTCAGGGATTCGCTGGCAAGGCGTAGTGTTTTTTTAAAAGCGGAGCGTACAACAAGTACGTGAGCATTTTAAAAAAGTGCTACAACACCGCCAGCGGATTACTGACGCCGCTAGTTAGCCGCATTTGGAGTCACCGCAATTGAGACACGTCATACACCCATCCATCTTTATAACAGCCTTTGTACTGCATTTGTTACACAACTGTGCACTATCCGGAAAATCACTCGCCTCGCCACTTGTTTCATCAGCTTGTTTTGTTTGAGCATCTAACTGCGCACGTTTTTCTGCAATCAGTTTTTGTTGATGTTCATCCAGACCATCGTCTTTGATCATGCCGATCATACGGAGGTGGCATTCAATCGCATCACCGATTTCTGCAACCAGTGAAGGCATGTATTTACCGCCTTTCTTAAAGTAACCACCACGTGGATCAAATACTGAACGTAATTCATCAACCAGGAATGTAACGTCGCCACCTTTACGGAATACAGCTGAGATGATTCTTGTTAAAGCAACGATCCACTGAAAGTGATCCATGTTTTTTGAGTTAATGAAAACTTCAAATGGACGACGAAGCTCATGCTCTGTGTCTTGATTTAAAATGACATCATTAATTGTTATATATAACGCATGTTCTGATAATGGTGTTTTAACTTTATAGGTTGAACCCAATAACATTTCCGGACGTTCAAGCTTCTCATGCATCTGGATAACATTTGTATCTTCCTGCTCAACACCTTTTAACGCCGCTTCTGCTGCTTGATCGTCTTCGTCTTCTTTTGCTACTGCATAACCAACAATTTTATTTGCTATTTTTATGCTCATTTTCCGGTTTCCCCACCCTGTATTTTTTATGTTTAACCTCAGTCTTTTGCTGAAGCTAAGTCTTCGTCTGGTTCTGAGCGAGCTGGATAAATTAAAGCTAGCTTCAATTCTTATTCGCTTGTTTTAACTTATCCAACCCGTTCAGATTCTTTTTTGTTGGGCTTCGGCTTAAATTTCCAAGCTTGCTTGTTGCTCCAACACTGCGTTCGAATAAATTCGAACCTACAAAATCTTTTTTGTCAGCCTGAAGCTTCCGCTCCTGCTCACGCCCCTTACCTGCGTCCATGTAGGTAAAGACCGACCTACAATTATTGTTTTAGGCAAGTTAGCGGTTCGTAGACAAGGCAAAATTGAATTTTTGAAACCGAAGCTTATGTTTAATAAGTGAGGTTTCGAAAATTTAATTTTAACGCCGTATACGAGGCGCTAACGCCGCCTAAAATTTGCCGTAGTAGCCCTCTTTTAGGGCATCGAACAGATTTGCTGCAGTATGCATCTCTCCATCATACTCAATCTCTTCGTTACCTTTTACTTCAATCACTTCACCATTATCCAAAGTAAATTTATACATGGTGTTTTCCAGATCTTCTTCTTTAACCAATACGCCCTGGAAATTTTCCGGATTAAAGCGGAAAGTGGTACAACCTTTTAAACCCTGCTCATAAGCATAGGTGTAAATATCCTTAAACTCTTCAAATGGATAATCGGTTGGTACGTTTGCCGTTTTAGAAATACTTGAGTCAACCCAGAGCTGTGCCGCTGCCTGAATATCAACATGTTGTTTTGGTGATACATCGTCTGCGGCAATAAAGTACTCAGGTAATTTCGCCTCTTCATCTTGTGAATAAGGCATGGCTTTTTTATTGATTAATTCACGATAGGCCAGTAACTCAAAAGAGAAGACATCAATTTTTTCTTTAGTTTTCTTGCCTTCACGAATAACGTTACGTGAGTAATGATGAGCAAACGAAGGTTCAATACCATTACTGGAATTATTCGCCAGCGATAAACTAATGGTGCCGGTTGGTGCAATTGAACTGTGATGAGTAAAACGCGCGCCTACTTCTGCAAGTTCATTAACTAATTCTGGATTTACTTCTGCCACTTTTTGCATGTAATGACTGTATTTAGCATGTAACACCTTGCCTTTTACTTTGTCGCCCACTTTATAGCCATCGCGTTTCATTTCCGGACGCTTACGTAACATGGCTCCGGTTACTTTAAAGGTTTCTTCCATGATGGGTGCTGGACCTTTTTCTTTAGCAAGTTCCAATGCCGCTTCCCAACCCGCCATCGCCAGTGTTTTACTCACTTTTTCTGTGAATTTAACAGCTTCTGCACTACCATATTTTTCACGTAACATGGTTAAAGTTGAACCTAAACCCAGGAAGCCCATACCGTGACGACGTTTATTCAGGATTGCATCACGTTGTCCTTCTAATGGCAGGCCATTAATTTCAACAACGTTATCCAGCAGACGAGTAAAGATACCGATGACTTTTTGGAAACCTTTCCAGTCAAACTTAGCTTTGTCGGTAAACGGATCGTTTACAAACTTAGTCAGGTTAATTGAACCTAATAAGCATGAACCATACGGTGGTAAAGGTTGTTCACCACAAGGGTTAGTGGCACGAACATTTTCACAGAACCAGTTGTTATTCATCTCGTTGACCTTATCAATAAGAATGAAACCCGGTTCAGCAAAATCATAAGTCGAAGACATGATCATGTCCCACAAATGTTGCGCTTTAATAGTTTTGTAAACTTTACAGGCGACTAAACCTTCTTTATTGGTAATGTAACCTTTAGTAAGCGGCCATTCACGCCAGATAACTTGCGATTCATCTTTTAAATTCAGCTTGTCGTCTTTTAGACCTTTTTCAGTAACCGGGAAAGTGAGCTTCCAGTCATCATTGGTTTCAACCGCTTTCATAAACTCTTCAGTGATCAGTAAAGAAAGGTTGAACTGACGTAAGCGTCCGTCTTCACGTTTAGCGCGAATGAAATCCATCACATCAGGATGACCAACATCGAAAGTCGCCATTTGCGCACCACGACGGCCACCGGCACTCGACACGGTAAAACACATCTTATCGAAAATATCCATGAACGAGAGCGGCCCGGAAGTATAGGCACCAGCACCTGAAACATAGGCACCTTTAGGACGTAAGGTAGAAAATTCGTAACCGATACCACAGCCTGCTTTGAGTGTTAAACCTGCTTCGTGCACCTTGCCCAGAACATCATCCATTGAATCTTCAATAATGCCTGAAACAGTACAGTTAATGGTCGATGTGGCCGGCTTGTGCTCTAACGCACCGGCATTTGAAATAATGCGTCCCGCAGGAATCGCACCATGACGTAAAGCCCAAAGGAATTTTTCATTCCACTCTGTGCGTTTATCTTCGTCTTCAACTTCAGCTATTGCTTTTGCTACTCGCTGATATGTTTCATCCATGTTGCTATCAACATTATCACCATCTTTGGTTTTTAGACGATATTTCTTATCCCAGATATCCACTGATGCATCCTGGAAAGGTATCTCTTGTGTTTTTGATTTCAAGGCTTTTAGCTGTGCGCTCATAATCGGCCCGATCCTCCGTTTAAACAAATAACTTTGTTATATAAGACTAATAGCACAGTATTCCTTTTTAGGGGGCCTGTTCAAAAAGGCGACTGTACTAACCAACTGAATTAAAACGAAATTTAAAGCTACTCAGCCCGTATTTAGCAGGGTTTGGCTATCGCGTTTCTTATTCTTTTCAGTTTATTTATTTTATTTTTTACTCCATTTGATAAGTTAAAAACGGATGATAGACCGCTTATTACTATCAAACACTACATGTTGTGTTAAGCACCTAGCTTATTGCTAACCGAGTGCAGCTGTCAACAATATTTATAAGCCCATAACAGGAGGGATTTTATTATTAAATACAATAAGTTAGTCTATTTTAACAGCTTCAAACTTGCCTACAAAAGTAAAAAATAATTTTTAGCCAAACACTATATCTTGTGTTATTAATATACCTGTAATATTGCTCCTTCGCACGTAAGGGCTTACTCACGTACAGTCCCTTTTTAACCTTGAATTTCCCGTTATTTTTTTCTAACTGAATAAAAATATACTGTCGTTATTAAAATAATCACCCAATATTTAGATATGTTTTTACTCGATTTACAGACATGTTAAATAAGCAGATACTTAAAGACAGACACTTCAGGAAACATATATATTTAAAGTCTGATGTGCCGGATCTCAGGAGAAAATATGAAGCCCATTGCACACGAGAAAAACAGCCCGTTTTTAGCTTTGCACAAAGTAAGGTTTCGCCTCCTTTCATTCCTTTCTTTATTTCTCTTATCCCTGCCGGTCGCGGCTATCGAAATTGATGAACTGATTCGCCACATTGATCGTTTATGGCGCGGCGATACCTCTCATGCAACCATGTCGATGACGGTTAAAACCCGTCGCTATGAGCGAAGCATGACCATGGAAGCATGGTCGCGGGGCAAAGATTATTCACTCGTTGTGCTTAAAAAACCCATTAAAGACAAAGGGATCGCCACGCTCAAAGTGAAAGAAAACATCTGGAATTACCTGCCTAAGATCAACCGTGTCACCAAGGTGCCTTCAAGCATGATGTCCGGATCATGGATGGGCAGCCATTTCACCAATGATGATCTGGTCAAGGAAAGCACCATTGAGGACGACTACACTTCCAGTATTACATTTGAAGGTAAGCGAAAAGGCGTCAGTATCTATGAGCTGACCTCGGTACCCAAAGAAGATGCCGCAGTGGTATGGGGTAAAGTGGTCATGCAAATCAGGCAAAAAACATTATCGCCTTATCAGGCTTTCTACTACGATGAAGAAGGTCTGTTGATTCGTACCATGACCTTTGATCAACCACGACTGATAGATAAGCGAACGGTACCGATGCGTATGACGCTGCAACCCGAAGACAAACCGGAGGAATCAACCGTTATTGTTTATCAGGATATTGTTTTTGAAATTCCGCTTAAAGATTCTTTCTTTTCATTACAAAATCTGCAAAAACGCCGTTAACAACAGAGGCCGCGGATGAAAAATGTCACACATGCATCCGCCTTTAGTCGTTTACCCATACTCATTTTTGTTGCCTGGCGAAATATCTGGCGTAACCCGATACGCAGTGTCCTGACAATCTCGGCCCTGGCCAGTGGTCTGGTGATGGTGATTCTCTATGCCTCTTTATTAGAAGGTATGTCTCGACAAATGGTGCGCTTCGCCACCGAGATTTCTACCTCACACATTCAGGTACACCGCCAGGCATTTATTGATGACCAGGATCTTTATGCAACATTACCCTGGTCCTACATGGAAAAAATTGAACATGACTTCCCCGCTATCACCATAGCTCCCAGACTCTATGCCTCCGGACTCGCCAGTGCAGCAGATACCTCTACCGGCGTATTAATAAAAGCCGTTGACCCGCAACGTGAAATGACCGTCACACAAATGCTGAAACATGTCCGGCACGGTAAGCTAGATCTGGGCATTGCCGATACCACTGAAAATGGTTTTGTTCGCTACAACCTGGTGGTTGGTGCACAGCTGGCTAAAAATATGAAAGTTGAACCCGGTGATGAACTGGTACTGGTGACGCAAGCGGCTGATGGCAGTATTGGCAATGCGCTTTACCGCATCGCGGCAGTACTCAAACCACTGGAACCCAATTTCGATCGTATGGGTGTGCTGATGTCGATTGAAGCTTATCAACAACTTATGTACCTGGATAATGGCTTTCATGAACTGGCAATCAAAGTTAACGACTTGACCCAACTGGAAAATATTCAGGCAAGCATTGTCGAAGAACTGAACCAGCTCAGCACTGCTTTACCGCTTGATGATCTTGGGGGTAAAGCGGTTGTACGTAACTGGCGCCAGCTCAATCCGGCTGTAGCCGATCTATTGGAAATGAGTAAAGCGTTTGTCTTCATCATTGGCTTTATTATTATTAGCCTCGCTTCACTTGGCATGTTGAATACCATGTTGATGGCCGTGCATGAGCGTACCCATGAGTTTGGTATTTTACTCGCCATTGGTATGAAACGTCGCTGGCTACTGCTGATGGTTTTATTTGAATCCTTTTTTCTTTCCCTGGTCTCTGCTGTCGTTGGCTCAGTGATCGGACTTATTATTAATGACTATTTCGAGGAGTACGGCATCGACTTTAGTCAATCCATGCCTGATGGGTATGACTGGGGAGGGATGATTTTTGAACCCGTTATGAAAGGTTATCTTGTACCGATGGATCTTGTTTATGCCTGCCTGATGATGATAGTCGTGACCATGCTCGCTTCTCTTATTCCTTCATGGCAAACCATTCGTCTCAAACCCGCCGAGGTAATGCGATGAATCAATATGACAGGCAAATGAATAAACATGGCCACCTGCCTTTTTTAATGTTGTTAATGCTGGCCTGGCGTAATTTATGGCGTCATCGCAAACGCACACTGATCACTCTGAGTTCGATTGCGATTGGTTTTGGCCTTGCCGTGTTATCCATTGGTATCGGAGATGGTAGTCATAATTCAATGATTCGCAATGCAATAAAGTTAGGTGAGGGACACCTCACTGTTCAGCCACGTGGTTACATCGAGGCACCGGCAAACCACAAATATCTTGCTGATGGTCTGGCACTGTCAAAAAAACTGCACAGCCTCAACCTTGCCGGCAGTATCGAACCCAGGATCTCTTTACAGGTTCTGGCCAGTACTGCGAATAACTCGGTTGGTGCTGCACTGGAAGGCTTAAGCAGTGCCAGTGATCCTCGTGTTGACATGCTTAAACCACAATTGCTTAAAGGTGTCTGGCTCAAAGCCGGTGATAAACGTGGCATTGTGATTGGTGCAGGCATGGCGGGTAAACTCAAAGCCAAAATAGGCAGTAAAGTTGTGCTCATGGCAGGTAAAAAAGGCGGTGACTCTCAAGCGCAACTGGGGCGCGTCCGCGGTATTTTTAAATCCCAGGTTCCTGAGATGGATGACTATCTCATCCTCAGTGACATCCAGTTATCCCGCCGTTTTCTTCAGGGCGAAGGGGCTGAAATAACAAAACAACCGGTTACCCGTTTTGCTATTTTCCTTAATGATCCCGATACGATGTACGAATGGAAGGAAAAAATTAAGGCTGCAGTTGAAAGTGATCAGGTGGTTGCCATGGACTGGCAGGAAATGATGCCGCAGCTGGTGCAATTTATTGTTATTGATGATGCCGGCAACTACGTCTTTTTGTTACTCATTTTAATCATGGTGATATTTGGTGTACTCAACACTGTATTAATGAGCGTGTTGGAACGAACGCGTGAATTTGGCTTATTACGTGCACTGGGATTAAGCCGCCATAACTTATTAATATTAGTATTTTGCGAATCATTTTTAATGGGACTGCTGGCAATTATTGTCGGCTGGATAGTCGGTGGCGGGATCCATCTCTGGTTCTCACAACATGGTATCGACTTCACCACCATAATGGGTGAAGGAGGAAATGTCATGATGGGAACATTTATAGATCCCATTGTATATACCGAGTTGTCATGGGATCGTGTTACTCAACTCACGACAATTATTTTTGTCGCAACCTTAAGCAGTGGTATTTACCCGGCGATCAAAGCTGCACGCGTAACACCAGTTGAGGCGCTGCGTACATAATTTAGGAATTTACTGACATTATGAGAATAATGGATTGGAGTAATAATAATGGCACTACTGACATTACAGGGCATTAGCAAACGCTACCGCCAGGGTGAGCTGGAAGTGAATGCACTTACGGACATCAACCTAACGGTGGAAGAAGGTGAATTTGCTGCATTGGTTGGCCCCTCTGGTTCAGGTAAAACAACCCTGCTCAATATCATCGGTGGCCTGGATTCACCTACACAGGGAACTACTCATCTCAATGGTATCGACATCACAACATTAAAAGAGGCACAGTTATCAAATTTTCGTTTGTTTCAACTGGGTTTTGTTTTCCAGTCTTATAATCTAGTGCCGGTATTAAGCGCGCTGGAAAATGTTGAGCTGGTGATGGTGCTACAGGGCCAGC
Organism: uncultured Thioalkalispiraceae bacterium; assembly: GCA_964654445.1. Taxonomy (GTDB): domain Bacteria; phylum Pseudomonadota; class Gammaproteobacteria; order UBA6429; family Thiohalophilaceae; genus JAGLTQ01. The sequence goes on along the minus strand of CAZZIS010000042.1, from coordinate 5,512 downwards.
ATAAAAATGAATGCCGTCAACGCGCTGAACATTATCTTGAACTGGTTGGATTAAAGGATGTTATTCATCGCCGCCCTTCTGCACTCAGTGGCGGACAACAACAACGTGTTGCCGTTGCCCGTGCACTCGCCGCCGGACCACGACTGGTTCTGGCAGATGAACCCACCGCCAATCTTGATTCAGAAAATGCCACGGCACTGCTTGATATCATGCACACCCTTTCGCATGAAGAAAAAACCACCTTTATTTTTTCAACGCATGATCCACGCGTAATGGATCGCGCTGAAAGAATTATTACCTTAGAAGATGGAAAAATAATCAGTGACAAACGTCATCACCATGAGCACAACAAATAAAACCAGGCTGTTTTTAATCCTGCTCTTACCATACTCAATATGGTTTAGCTCAAGCGCACACTCTGCAGAATTTACAGGGCGTTTTTCGATGTTGAGTACAACCGCTCAAGCCACGCAGGGCGACATTGGTTATATCAATAAAGACAATATGTTAACGGCCGATCAACAAAGTGTACGTCTCATGCTTGATGGTGCTGGCGAATATAATGAATGGTCCATCCATGTAAAAACGGCAAGACTCCATGTCAGTGATTTTCCCTTTAGCAGCATTCACTCAAGTGACCTGTTTCGCTATGACAAACTTTCTTCTAACTGGTTAGAAGAAAATGATACAAGCTCTACAACACGCATCGGTTATGAAATTGATCGTGCGCTGTATAAACAACAATTTAAAAATACCACGTTTGCTCTTGGCCGCCAGCCAATCGACTGGGGCAGTGGTCGTTTTTGGCAACCACTTAATGTCTTTGGTGCTTTTGCCCCAACCGATCTGGATACCGACTTCAAACCAGGAATCGATGCAGCTCGACTGGACTGGTTCCCTTCAGACTTTTCATCACTCACTGCTGTTTATACCTTTTCTGCCAGCGATAATGTGGCTGTTGATAAAACAACAAGCGCGGCTCTTCATTTTCGAAGCCAGCTTGGCAAAGAATCCGAGCTGGCAATACTTACTGCCGGCATTATTGGAAATCGTGTTATCGGAGCGTCTTTTGAAAGTGCATGGGGAGGTATGGGCTGGCGAATTGAAGGAGTGCATACTCACTTCAAAACAACAAATGAAAATGCCATTTTCTGGATCGCGGGCCTCGATTATCAATTTGCGAATGGAACATTGTTAGCAGTTGAATGGTATAACAATAGCCGTGGCGCAAATAATGTCAGCTCACTGGCGAATACTAATGTACTCACCGACAGCTATATTAAATATGGATTACAACAACAACTGAGTCAAAACGTACTGGGGCTTTCCATAAATAAAGAGCTCAGTCCTCTTCTTAACGCGAGTTACACCCTGCTTGCCAGCCCGCTTAAAGATATTGATGGCAAACTCAATACATCACTATTGCATCAATTTAATTTCAGCTACTCGGTAAGCGATGAATCTGATCTACTGTTTTCATTTCAGTTTGCGAATGGCCGGGGTTTAAATCTTGTTGCTAAAGCACAATCAGAATTTGGTCATATACCAGCAAGCATGTCGATACGGTTACGTTTTTACTTCTAATATAAAATTAATATCGATATGGGCTTGATCTGCAAAAAAAATTCTCCAAATTAGACTGTGTGAACTTTTTACTGTTTTAGTTATCCAACGAATTGCTAAAATACAGTTACATATTAAAATAAAGTATGAGGGATTTATGAGTTTATTAAGTAAAAAGAGTGCATTTATGCGCCTGGTCAGTTTTTTATTAATAAGCATTATGCTTTCACCGGTCTTTGCTTCTCTTCCGGCGGTGGATAGTCAGGGCACCGCCTTACCCAGCCTTGCACCGATGCTTAAACGTGCAACCCCTGCGGTCGTTAATATTGCTACCAGCGGTACCATAAACATCCGTCAAAATCCCTTATTCAACGACCCCTTTTTTCAACATTTTTTCGAGATGCCTTCACAACCACGGCAGCTTAAAACCCAAAGCCTTGGCTCAGGTGTGATTGTTGATGCAAAAAAAGGCTATATCATTACCAATAACCACGTTATTGATAAAGCAGAAGAAATAAAAGTCACCCTGCATAATGGCGAAACCTACCAGGCAATACTCATTGGAACCGATCCGGATAGTGATGTTGCCGTTATCCAGGTCAAAGCAAAAAATCTCACCGAAATTCCACTTGCAAACTCAGAACAACATAACGTGGGTGATTTTGTTGTCGCAATCGGTAATCCATTTGGTCTTGGGCAAACGGTGACTTCCGGTATTATCAGTGCCATGGAACGCAGTGGCCTCGGTATTGAAGGTTATGAAAACTTTATCCAGACTGATGCCTCAATTAACCCGGGCAACTCTGGTGGTGCACTGGTTAATTTACGTGGTGAGCTTGTTGGTATTAACACTGCTATATTTTCAAAGAGCGGTGGCAATATTGGTATTGGTTTTGCCATACCAATCAATATGGCGCATGACATCATGCAACAACTTATTATTCATGGTGAAGTTAAACGTGGCCGCTTAGGCGCACAAGCACAGGACCTCACTCCGCAACTTGCCGAAGCTTTTAATATTCCGTTTCGTCGCGGTGCAGTGGTGGCACATGTTGAAAAAGCTTCACCCGCCGATCGTGCCGGTTTAAAACCGGGTGATATCGTTACTGAAATCAATGGCAAGGCAGTGCGAAATGCTGACATGTTACGTAATAACATGGGCTTATTACGCATCGGCCAAACCGTAAAAATGAAAGTCCTGCGTGACAATAAAACACTGATGCTCAATGCAAAAGTTGCGGAACCAGATAGCCGTAAAGAAAGTATCCAGGGCAAGAAATTACACTCGCATTTAAGCGGTACTGAAATACAAAATATACAACCCGGTTCAAAACTATACGGGCGGATTGAAGGCGTGATTATTACTGCTGTTGAAGCGAACAGTCCGGCCGCTCGTACTGGCTTACGTCGCGGCGATATCATCACCTCAGCAAATCGCAAAATCATTAAAAATATATTGGAGTTACAAACAGCTATCGCAAACAATAAAAGCCTGCTCATCAATATACGTCGAGGTAACAGCTCATTGTTCCTCTTCTTACGATAAGCACCTTCTCTTGCATAGCAATATCTACTATTAAAGGTGTTTTCTTTACTTAAAATTTCAGTTTTTGTTTTCTTAACCGACTATAAAGAGAGACGAATGATATAAATAACACGATTTATATCCTTATTATTACTGAATCAATACGATGACAGAATTAAAAAAAATTCTTTATGTTGAAGACGAACCGGACATCCAGATGGTTGCCCGCGTTGCACTTGAAGATGTCGGCGGATTTGAATTACTCATTTGCAGCTCCGGTGCAGAAGCCCTGGAAAAAGCCGCAAATTTTGTTCCTGATTTATTGTTGCTCGATGTCATGATGCCCGAAATGGATGGTCCCACCACATTACAAGAACTACGTAAAATAACCCAACTGTCACAAACCCCTGTTATGTTTATGACTGCAAAAGTTGAACCTCAGGAAGTAGCGTATTTAAAATCACTTAATAGTGTCGATGTGATTGCAAAACCCTTTGATCCTATGAGACTTGCAAATAATATCCGTGAATCCTGGAAAAAAATAAGCTAAACATCATCAATCGTGAAATCTGGCCGTCCTGCCTTCAAAAATACCCCTGAATTAACAAAGGCTATAATCCCAAGCAAAACACTTGGTCTATAAATTTGTTTGTAGCTTGCCCTTGATTATTCTTATGAGATTAACTATATTAGAATTTAATTAAATACTTATATCTATGATCTCAAAGAGGATTTGCTCATGTCTGAAGGACTTATTAAAAACTTTCCACACGACGGTATCGTTACAATTAACCGTGTTGTTTTAAAACCAGAATATTCACTTGATGATGTTCAGGAACGTGTGGCTTTTTTATGTGAAAACGTAAAAACCTACCACTCAACAACGGGTTTCGTTGGTGGTTTTGTTTGTCTTAACAGCGGTAATGTTTCTAACGAAGGTTCAACCATTGGCCAGGCAGTTGAAAGTGAAATGAAAGGCAAAGAAGCCCTGATCATCACATTCTGGAATACTTTTGAAGAACATGAAGCTTCTCACCGTTCACCTACTTTCCAGCCTTTATTCGAAAAAGTTCTCGAATGTTGCGAAAACGGCAATGAAGAAATTGCCTATGACATGCTCTGGTCTGGCGCGGCGTACTCGGCAGAAAAAGCTGAAGCAGCTCGTTTAGCGAAAGAACAAGTAGCTTAAAAATACCCCCCCACGACTTCACTCCTTCCCCCTCAAGGAGTCGTTGTGACTAAATGCCCACCCCTGGTGGGCATTTTTTATTCTTTTAGTTTTAGAATCGTTCTATTCTTCGTCCCAATCTATACCCTCATAAATTACCCTATTTTTCTGAGCGACAAATAATATTGTATAGTGCTCCCCACTATTATTTAGGCTGCTATATATTTTGCCGCTTTGAAACAAATTGAGCTAGATTTCGTTGTCTCATATCAGCATCAATCAATATGAATAATAAAATTTTATTTAAGATTTTTAACTATTAACCTCCCAACAGGGTCGTTTAATGCGAGGAAGAAAAGCATGATTAAACCAATTGGTTCTGACGAACTACAACCACGCTTCGTTTATGACGTTGCTGAACATGACAAACTGACTAAAGAAGCTGAATCTTTACCTTCTGTAGTGATTAGCTCACAAGCTGCTGGTAATGCGGTAATGATGGGTGGCGGTTATTTCAACCCGTTAAAAGGCTTCATGAATGTTGCTGATGCCATGGGTGCCGCTGAAAAAATGATCTTAACAGACGGTTCATTTTTCCCTGTTCCGGTTATGTGTTTATTAGAAAATGCAGACGCCATTGGTGATGCAAAACGTATCGCATTACGCGACCCAAATGTGGACGGTAACCCGGTTATCGCCATTATGGATGTGGAAGCGATTGAAGAAGTCTCAGACGCTCAAATGAAAACTATGACGGATAAAGTTTATCGTACAGATGATATGGAACACCCTGGTGTTGCTGCATTTAATAGCCAGGGTAAAACGGCCGTTTCTGGTCCTATCCAGGTACTGAACTTCAGCTACTTCCAGACTGAATTTCCGGATACTTTCCGCACCGCAGTCGAAATTCGTAATGAAATTTCTGAACACGGCTGGAATAAAGTTGTTGCATTCCAGACCCGTAACCCTATGCATTTAGCACACGAAGAACTTTGCCATATGGCGATGGATCGTCTTGGCTGTGATGGCCTGGTTATCCACATGTTACTGGGTAAACTAAAGCCTGGTGATATCCCTGCACCCATACGTGATGCATCAATCCGTAAAATGGTAGAAGTTTACTTCCCTGCAAACAGCGCCATGGTCACCGGTTATGGTTTCGACATGCTTTATGCCGGACCTCGCGAAGCGGTTTTACATGCTTACTTCCGTCAAAACATGGGTGCTACGCACTTCATTATTGGTCGTGACCATGC
>CAZZIS010000041.1:0-25778 GCA_964654445.1 uncultured Thioalkalispiraceae bacterium | reverse complement strand
TCTGCGGTGAATGGGCTTACTTGTTTTATATTATTCAAACAAGGTTTTCAGGTATTTAAATATTTCACGGGCTGATTTGGGTGGTTTGTTGAGTTTTGTTTCTTTATGCGATTGGCGAACTAACTGCCTTAAATGTTGGCGATCAACATCCACGACTTCATTAACCAGATCTTCCAATGCTTTGTCACCTTCGGCCAGTAATCGATCTCGCCAGTTTTCCAGGCGGTGGAGCTCTTTTATATCTTTACCGTAATGGTTAATGATTTTAAGATATTCATCTCTAATAGGCTCAATATCAATATGGCGCATGAGTTTACCAATGTATTGAAGCTGACGTTTTAAAGCACTATTTTTTTTAATACGGCGGGCATCATCCAGCGCCTGGCTGAGAGATTCCGGTAACTCAATGGTTTTTAATGCGTTCGGGTCGAGTTTGAGTAAATCTTTGCCTAGTTGCTGGGCATCATTTGCGTCACGTTTGCGCTGGGATTTACTGATAAGTACTTCATCTGCTGACTCATCATTTTCGGTATTTTCAGGTATTTCAGAATCATTTGTCTTATTTATCATGACTGTATTATGACATTTGTGATGCGCGCTTCGTAGCCTTACAATGGGGTATATTACAAAAATAATTGCCATGAGGTGGTCATGTCCAGTTCGAATTCAAATCAAAATACATCCCCACAGAAAATGGATTCTTTGAATCCGTATGATTCAGAAAAGCTACAAATAATTGTAAATGACTTATTGCAAGAAGCGACATCACAGGGGGCATCAGCCGCAGAAGCGGGTTTGAGCGTAGAGTCAGGACTTTCAGTTACCGTGCGCATGGGAGATGTAGAAACGATTGAGCACAATCGAGATAAAGGCCTGGGCATTACCGTTTATTTCGGCAACAGAAAAGGCTCGGCCAGCACCAGTGATTTTTCTCTTAAAGCGGTTAAGGAAACCGTAAAAGCGGCTTGTGACATTGCTCGATACACAGAAGATGATCCTTATGCCGGTTTACCGGATAAAAACCTGATGGCGAAGGAGATCGCCGACTTAGATTTGTATCATCCCTGGGAAGTAACAGCGGAAGAAGCCATTGAACTTGCTAAAGAATGTGAGGATGCCGCCAGAGCCGAAGATAAGCGTATTACTAACTCAGAAGGCGGTTCGGTAAACAGTCACACAGGTATTCGAGTGTATGGTAATACTCATGGTTTTCTGAATAGCTATAATACTTCTCGCCACAGCATGTCCTGTACCGTGATTGCCGGGCAAAATGATGCCATGCAGCGAGATTACTGGTATAGCGTTAATCGTGATGCCAGTAAACTCGAAAAAGCCAGAGACATTGGTCAACAAGCAGCGCAGCGTACGGTGAGTCGATTAGGCGCGAAAAACATGCCGACCTGCCAGGTACCTGTCATTTTTAAAGCTGAAGTTGCCAAAGGCTTAATCTCACATTTATTAAGTGGTATTCGGGGTGGTGCACAATATCGTAAAGCCACCTTTTTACTTGATCACCTTGGGAAACAAATATTTCCAGAACATATTCGCCTTGATGAACGTCCACATATTAAAGGTGCTTTAGGTAGCGCACCTTATGATAATGAAGGTGTGATAACCACAGCTCATGATTTGATAACAGATGGAGTACTGCAAAACTATGTATTAGATAGTTATGCCGCTCGGCGCTTAAATATGCAAAGCACCGGTAATGCAGGTGGTATTCATAATCTCTATATTAATCATGATGATGTTTCATTAGAAAATATGATCAAAGAAATGGGTAAAGGTTTGTTGATTACTGAAGTAATGGGGCAGGGCGTAAATACTGTTACTGGCGATTACTCACGGGGTGCAAGTGGTTTCTGGATTGAAAATGGCGAGATCCAATATCCTGTTGAGGAGTTTACCTTAGCCAGTCGTTTGCAGGATATGTTTATGGGCTTACAGAAAATCGGTAATGACATGGATACTCGAGGTAGCATCATTACAGGGTCGTGGTTAATTGATAATATGACGGTGGCAGGTGGTTAATTGTCATTCCCGCGAAAGTGGGAATCCTGTTTTTTGCAGGTCGGCTCTTTAGGCCGACATGTTGATGGTCGTTATAAACCTGTTTTACTTGCGATGCTCGGCTGCGTTTAATGGGATTTGCTTTTTAAGAAACTTTTATAGTTGTAACCACTTCATAGCTTCATCGAGATTGCGAAAAACTTGATAGGAAATGGGTATCTCTTTCAAATCAGCATATGCTTCATACATTCGAGCGAAGCCAAAATCTATATCAAATTTACCGACCAATGCCGTTTTCCCACCTGCCCGCTTTTGGTGTGATTTTTCATGTCTATAGCGATTCTGCTAAAGTCACTGTTTTTTATTTTACTGACCTAACCTTTGGTCGCATCCCATAAAATATATTTTGCAGGTTTTTTTTCATAATGTTCTGTACAGTAATTCAATATTTCATCAGCAGATAAGTCACCTTCAACAGTGAATACGGTTAAATTATTTTCAAGTATTATTTTAACTATGACATTTGCCATTATTATTCACTAAATGAGAACTCTAAATTAGTAATATTAGTATAATTACTTGTTGACAGGAGGTCTTATCAAAACAATACACTAATACCCAGGTTAAGTCCTTCACCACTCGCATCAACTTCACCCGTTTTAAAGAAGAAAAATGTTTCTGAGAGTTTAGTGTTTAAGTTCTTATATTCTGCATAAATACCAACATGTTTGAAACGGTAGGTAAATCCAGCCATAAACTGGTATGCAGATCCACTTAAGCTCCCAAGTGTTTGTCCTGTGTAAGGAATAATAGAAAATCCAGAACCAAAGCCAAGAAAGGGTTGCAAGGCTCCTTTTTTATTGAAGTGGTATTTGGCATTAAACAAATATGCTGATGTTTTCGTTTTGTATGAGCTTGAAGTTGTGTACTTGTTTTCATAATGGAAAAATTCACCGCCTATCGAAAGTCCTTGCCACATATGCCATTCATACTCAAGACCATATACTGAATCGGATTGAGTGGTGAAAGTACGTGATGCATTTTGATTTGCTTTTGCAAGTTTAAACGTTCCAGTTTTAGTAATAAGAACATGTCTACCTTTTTCGCGAGCGATGAGTTTAGTACTTATCAAACTAAAAGAAAGTATAAACAGGATGGTTAAATGTTTTTGCATAGGTTGATTTCCATTTCTTTTGGATTATTTAAATGTTTTATTGATTTATTTATTCGTTCTTGCTTCTTTTAATGCTGCATTTAACTTTATTCGAATGGTGTTAATATCATGGTTGCCATTTTTTATATATTTATTGATGCAGGATTTATAAAGTTTTATTTTTTGATTATATGTTGTCACTTCAATATTATATTCAGCTATGTCACTGTTATAGGTGTCAATATCTGCAAATGATTTGAGTCTTTCAGGTTTAACGGGTTTTGCTGGTTTGTTATTGCAGTTGTGGTTGGGGTATGAAAAATCCGTTAAGTTTGAATGGGAGGTAACGGCTTCGTCAGTAGCAAGTATTTGCAGGGGAATTAAAAGAAGAGGAAATAATAAACCGATAGTTAAATTCCTTTTAATTATTATCATACAGAGTCCCTGGTTTTAAAATTGTTTACTATAAATAAATTGTTGCTAACCCCAGGAAGGCCAGGAAGCCAACAATATCAGTTACTGTGGTTAAAACAACAGAACCGGATAAAGCGGGGTCGGCACCAAAACGTTTTAATAATAAAGGTATGGTTGCACCGGATACGGCGGCAACGATAAGATTAATAACAATAGCTGCAGCGATAACAATACCAAGTTGTGCACTTTGAAACCAGAGTCCGGCAACAACGGCAATAACGATTGCCCAGATAATGCCATTCCAGACACCAATCCACATTTCTTTGAGTAATAAACGGCGGGCATTACTTTTTCCAATTTGTCCTAACGCCATGCCTCGAATAACCAGTGTTAAGGTTTGACTACCTGCGATTCCACCCATACTGGCAACAATAGGCATGAGTACAGCCAGAGCCACCATTTTTTCAATCGTGGCTCCAAATAATCCAATAACCCATGAAGCAAGAAATGCAGTAAGAAGGTTAACGCCTAACCATATTGAGCGACGGCGGGTACTGGTGAATACCGGGGCAAACATATCTTCTTCTTCATTAAGACCAGCCATACTCATTAATGAGTGATCGGCTTCATCACGGATAACATCAACAACATCATCAATGGTGATTCGACCTAAAAGATGATTTTCATCATCAATGACAGGCGCAGTAATTAAATCTCTGTGTTCAAAAAGATTAGCAACATCACGTGCATGTTTATCTGCAAGGATGCCTTCAATATTGGTTATCATAAGATCACTAACGAGTATCTGCGGATCGCTTGTAAGTATAAGACTTAAAGGTAATAAACCAAGGTAATGATTTTCACGATCAACAACAAATAAATTATCGGTACCTTTTGGCAGGGCGCCTTTTCTTCTGAGATAACGTAAAACAACATCAAGTGTAATATCTGCACGAATAATGATGGTGTCTAAATCCATCAAGCCACCGGCAGAATCCTCGTCATATGATAAAACGGATTTTAATCGATCACGTTCCTGAGTTTCCAGGCTGAGTAGTATTTCCTGGATAACATCCTGTGGCATTTCAGGAAGAATGTCGGCAAGATCATCGGTGTCCAGTGTTTCGGTTGCCGCAACCAGCTCTTCGGTTTCCATTTTATTGATGATAGCTGCGCGGGCTTCATCATTTAAATGGAGAAGAATCTCACCATCAGTATCATCGGGCACATAAGTCCAGACTATTTCACGCTGATTAACGGGGAGAGATTCAAGCAGATGAGCAATTTCTGCCGGGTGCATACCGCTTAGAAGTTCAACAATGTTTTCAGGTTGATTATCACGCAAGCTGCTACTGATCGTTTCCAGCAGTGTGTTATGCGTGTCCTGTTGTTGCGATGAACTGCTAGACATGATGACCCCTCTATAGTTGCTAAAGAGTGTAATGCCTTCGTTAGATAAGGTCAAAATTAAAGTCAAAGTCAAAATATTTCAACGCAAAGGCGCGAAGAACGCAAAGGGCGCAGAGGTTTTTAGTTCGATAGCGCAGTGGTTCTGTTTAAATTATATTTTAAAGTGATATTGAGAAAGAGATGGAAGATTCGGTTGTAATACTGAATTGAATTTAAAAAAATTTAGCGTTCTTTGCACTTAATGAACCGCTGCGCGTTTCTTCAGTATTACCCTAACCTGCTCCGCACGTTCTGGCATCGTTGAGTTCTCTTGACCTTGACCTTGACCTTGATCTTGATCTTGATCTTTATTCCGCTTCACCAAAGCGGTTTTCAATCAACTCAAGAAGAGATTGCATGGCTTGTTTTTCATCTGAGCCATCAATAATGAGTTCTATTTCAGAGTCCTTTGCGGCAGCAAGCATCATGACACCCATAATACTTTTACCATTTACGTTCTGGTTATTTCGTTTTAAATTAATATCAGAGTTATACAGGGAGGCCTGGGTAACAAATTTTGCTGCTGCCCTGGCATGTAAGCCGAGTTTGTTAACGATGGTTGTTGTTTGTTGTAGCACGGATTGGTTCTTTCTTTAGATTATTATTTCAGGCTTTCTGCCTGTTTTAAATTTTCTACAATGATAACACCAGTTTGGCCTGCACTGACGGCTTTATTTGCAAGTTTTTCCAGTGACAGATTTGGATAGTTCATTATCCGTACCAGCATAGGTAAATTGATACCGGTAATAATTGTTACATTGTCAGCAGCAAGTTTGGTCGCGATATTACTGGGTGTTGAACCATACATGTCTGTAATGACAAGCACACCATCAGAGCGGCTTAATTTTTCAAGGTGTTTTTGTGCTTTTTGAAAACGTTCTTCTGGATCACAATTTTGAGAAACAGGAAGGATTTCAACTGGCAGAGGGCAATTTCCCAATACTGAGGTTGCGGCATCAAAAAGCGCCCCCCCCACATTATTATGAGTAATGATAAGTAAACCAACCACTAGCTAATTTCCCTGTGCCTTGAAAGGACGTTATTGTGTTTATTTTTAGTCATTTTGGCAAGCTTATTTACCAGATAAACAGAACGGTGTTGCCCGCCTGTACAGCCGATGGCAATGGTTATATAACTACGGTTATCAGCTTCAAATCTAGGGATCCATTTATCCATAAAATTCATAATATCATTTAACATTTCTTTTACTTCTTCATATTCATCAAGGTATTGAATAACCTGTTCATCAAAGCCTGTTAACATTCTTAATTCCGGTGCCCAATGTGGGTTAGGCAGACAACGAACATCAAAGACAAAATCTGCATTTATGGGCATACCATGTTTAAAACCAAAAGATTCAAACATGATGGATATACTTTGATTATCGGCTTTTTTAACCCGAGCTTTAATTAAGTCACGTAGTTGATGAACATTTGTTGAACTGGTATCAATACGTAAGTCTGCATTAGACGAAATGGGTTCAAGTAAATATTGTTCCTGCATAATGGCTTCACTAAGCGGTGTTTTCTGATCGCTAAGAGGGTGTTTGCGGCGAGTTTCACTAAAACGTTTCAATAGTGCGGCAGTACTGGCTTCGAGAAAAAATATTTCACAATCAATATTATTTTTTTGTAATTGTTTGACCTGTTGCGGAAAACGTTCAAGTTCAGTCACAACATTCCTGGCATCAATGCCAATGGCAATATACTCGTGTTTTGCCGATATTATCTCTTTTGTCAGAGCTTCAAGCATATTGATGGGTAAATTATCAATACAGTAATACTCGAGGTCTTCAAGTACCTGCAACACAATACTTTTACCAGAGCCAGATAGACCGCTAACAATAACCAGTTTCATATAATATAGTTGTGAGGGAGTTGTTTATTAGTGAGTGAATTTAAATTATTTCATAGAGCATAGCACAAGAATTGATTATTCACCGTCGATGAGTTTCTGTTGGCGTTTAACAAAATCATCTGCTGCATTATACCCATTTAAATATAGTACATGGTTGCGTACTGCAGCCTCAATAATAACCGCAACATTTCGACCCGGTGCGACAGGAATTTGTACTTCAGGAATTTCGACATTAAGAATGGTTTGATTACGTAGTGAGCCACCGATTCGGTCAATTTCCCAAAAGTTGTCATCAGACGTGGTTTTATCCGAGATGGTGTCGAGACGGACAATAAGTTGCAAACGCTTTGTTTCAACGATGGAATTATCTCCAAACATGGCTCGTACATTTAATATGCCTAAACCCCGTACTTCCAAAAAGTCTTTTAATAAAGCAGGGCTTCGACCTCGAACAGCATTAGGTGCGCTGCGTCTGAATTCAGGGGCATCATCGGCAATGAGCCGATGACTGCGACTGATAAGTTCAAGTGCAAGTTCACTTTTGCCAATACCACTCGGACCGGTAAGTAAAACACCAATACCCATGACATCCATAAAAACACCGTGCATTATCTTGCTATCACCTAGTAAACGACCCAGATGATATTGTAATAATTCGGTTAGTTCGTTACTGGGTAAACTGGAATAGAGTAAAGGTGTGTTGGTTTGATTGGCTGTTTCAATAAATTCAGGATCAATTTTCTCACCATTTGTAATGCCAGCAAAAATAATCATAGCGGGCTCACATTTAAATAAACGTGAGATGGCATCTTTACGGGAGTTTTTCCCCAATTGTTCCAGATATATAACTTCTTCTGGTCCAAGAACCTGAACCTGGTTAGGTTTAACCAGGTTTAGATAACCTGCAATCGGTATTCCTGTTACTGATTTTTCATTTTTTAATAAGCGGTTTTCGCCATTCTGACCAGCTTGCCAGCATAATCCCAGTCTATCGCCATGACTTAGTATGAAATCATGAGTAGTGAGATCGTTATTCATAATTAGTCAGGTTTTTTCCACTTCGTCAGGAGTTGGTAGGTTTCTTCATTGTCTTTGCTCAGACGTAATTTGTCACGAAAACTTTCATCGTTGAACATTGATGCCAGTAAAGCGAGCACCTGTAGATGTTCATCGGTTGATTCTTCGGGAACTATCAGGGCAAATAACATATCAACAGGCTGATTATCAATTGCGTCAAAATCGATACCTTGAATAAGTTGAATGAAAGCCCCTGTTATTTTTTTGCAATTTTTTATCCGGCCATGAGGTATGGCTATACCATACCCCACACCGGTTGAACCCAGGCGTTCACGTGAGAGTAAGCTATCAAAGATATCACCTGAATCAAGTTGAGTTTGATCCTGAGTTATCAGGTTGCTTAGCTCTTCTATTGCACGTTTTTTACTGTGAACATTAATATCGCTTCTTATACGATTAACATTTATGAGTTCTGATAACTGCATAAGTTGAGTATTCCTTACTCTTCTTCAGTGACAGGTTGTTGATGTTTAATCTGACTACCTTCATTACGATGGTGGTCTTTGATTTTTTCTTTATGCTTTTTAATTTGACGATCAAGTTTATCCGCCATCGAATCAATTGCAGCATACATATCTTCTTCAGTTGAATCAGCAAACAAACTCGCACCATTAATATTAACGGTTGCTTCAGATTTTTGTCGCTGTTTCTCTACACTTAGAATTACATGGACGTTGTTAACGTGGTCAAAATGTTTTTCGAGGCGTTCAAGTTTTTCTGCTACGTAAGTTTTTAAAGAATCTGTAACCTCAACATGGTGTCCAGTAATATTTAATTGCATAGTTTTCTCCTTTTCTCGTTGTTAAGCGAGACGTTTGCGTTCATTAGACGGAGGAATCGCCAATGACTCTCTATATTTAGCAACTGTTCGCCGTGCAACATTAATTCCCTGATCTTCGAGGATGATCGCTATTTTATTATCACTCAAAGGTTTTTTTGGCATTTCAGCCGCAATCAGTTTTTTAATTAATGCGCGAATCGCAGTTGCCGAACATTCCCCTCCACTTGCGGTACTAACGTGGCTGGAGAAGAAATATTTTAATTCAAAGATGCCCCGTGGGGTGTGCATGTATTTCTTGGTGGTAACACGGGAAATGGTTGATTCATGCATATCAACCGCTTCTGCAATATCGTGTAGAACTAAAGCCTTCATGGCTTCTTCACCATGTTCAAGAAATTCTTTTTGTCGTTCAACAATACAGTGTGCAACCTTTAATAATGTTTCATTACGACTTAACAGACTTTTGATAAACCAGCGTGCTTCTTGCAAATGATTTTTCATCGATGAATTGTCTTCGCTGCTTTTCACATCTTTAATCATACTGGCATAGGTCGCGTTAATACGTAACTTGGGTGCTGTATCTGAATTAAGTTCGACCTTCCAGGTATTATTGACCTTTTTAACTGTGACATCAGGAATAATATATTCCGCTTTATTTGCGGTAACTTGTCCACCAGGCCGCGGATTCATACTTTGAATAAGTTGAATGACATCCTTGAGATCATCTTCAGATATTTTTAGTTTACGCATAAGTTGAGGATATTCGCGGCCTGCCAGTAAATCAAAATAGTTATCTACCAGGGTGATGGCATATTCACGTAAATCAATATCATTTGCCTGGCGATGAAGTTGAATAGAAATACTTTCACGTAAGTCACGAGCACCTACACCGGCAGGATCAAAATTTTGAATTTGCTTTAAGACTGCTTCAACTTCATCAGCTTCAACTTCGATTTCCGCATCCATGTCGGCAAGCGAAGTGGTAATTTCTTCAACCGTGGTTTGCAGGAAACCGTCATCATTAATTTCATCAACAATGACTTCTGCAATGGCGGCATCTAATTCACTGAACGGTGTCATTTTTATTTGCCAGCGTAAATTTTCATGCAAACTTTCGGCGCTGGCGGTATAAACTTCTGGCTGGTCATCTGCATTATAAGAAGATGAAGCAGCAGATGTTGTACCGGGTAATATTGAGTCGTAAATGTCATCCCATGAGGTATCAACGGGCAGATCATCCGGCATGGTATCGGATGTCGCTGCATCCGATGTCGTTTCTAAACCAGCTTCAGTCGCTGCTTCATTGTTTTCATTTTGTGTAGCATCTTTATTTTCAGAAGAAGCTTGAGTGTTTTCATCTGATACAGGAGTATTTTCGTTAGAACTTTCATCTCCCATTTCCAACATCATATTTGAATCGAGGGCATCTTGAATTTCTGTATTTAATTCAAGCGTTGACAACTGCAGCAAGCGTATAGCCTGCTGTAGCTGTGGGGTCATGGTCAAATTTTGACCTAATCGGAATTGGAGTGCTTGTTTCATATAGTATTAAAAGTACCGAACCTTCATATTCTTCTTTACCCGGCCTTATGCTAATTTTAGCTTATTTTGAGAGAATGTGTAGTAGAGATTTTTTATGTGTTAATCACTTTAAAGCTTGAAATTTTCACCAAGATAGACTTCACGGACTTCTTTATCTTTGAGTAAATCATCAGGATTTCCACTCGCAATGACTTCACCTGCATTCATAATATAACCTCGATCACAAATGCCCAGGGTTTCCCGAACATTATGGTCGGTTATTAATACACCAATACCGCGTTCTTTTAAATGTTGAATAATGGATTGAATATCCCGTACTGAAATAGGATCAACGCCGGCAAAAGGTTCATCTAGCAGGATAAAACGTGGGTCTGTTGCCAGGGCTCGGGCAATTTCAACCCGACGTCGCTCACCACCGGACAGGCTCATACCTAAACCATTTCGAATATGGCCAATATGGAGCTCATCAAGCAGGTCTTCAAGTCGCTGTTCCTGCTCAAAGGCACTGAGTTCTGTGCATGTTTGCAAAATCGCCATAATGTTATCAGTGACAGATAATTTTCTAAAAATAGAAGCTTCTTGTGGTAAATAACCAATACCAAGGCGCGCGCGCTGGTGCATAGGGTAATGGGTGATGTTGTTGTCACCCAGCATAATACTGCCTTCATCTGCGCTAATAAGACCTGCAACCATGTAAAAGGAGGTTGTTTTGCCGGCACCATTCGGGCCGAGTAATCCAACGACTTCTCCACTGTGAATCTCCATTGAAACACCGTTTACAACCTTTCGTCCTTTGTAACTTTTGCAAAGATTATCGGCTTTTAAAATATTTACTGCCTGGTTCATGTTCTATTTAGTCTTTATTTTTAATTTAATTATTTATGTTATTTGCATCATTATTAGCATCTTCAGTTGGCCCAATAATGACATGTACTCGCCCCTTTGGAGGACTATTTTTCTGGTTTTCTGTATTTCCCATACTATTTTGGCTACCTGCCGCTTTTATGGTTCGTTGGTGAGTATCATACTCGATATATTCACCACTAAAATGTCGATTACCCTGGTCAACGAAAGCTTGTCCCTTTAAAACGAGCCTGTCTTGTGCAACAAAATATTCCATTTTATTGGCTTGAGAATGAACTTTCTCTTCATTATCCGGCCGGTGCTGGACATCTGCGGGAGAACCGGTAATCAGAGCTTTGATGAGTTTTTGACCATCATAATAAAGTGTTACCGTATCGGCCTTAATGGTGAGCGTGTCTTTTGTAAATAAAACATTACCTTTATATTTGCTAATGCCTTTTTTTTCATCAAGGAATAAATATTGTGCTTTAATATCAATAGTTTGCTGTTTTTCTTTAGATCGGCTTTCGGCATGCACTACGCTGATGATCAGAATAAATATCAGAAAAAGATTCAGTACGGAGTTTAATGAAAAAAGTTTATTTTGCAGGTAAAACATAATGACTCCGGGTTCTGGATAGAAATTCAATTCTGCTTTTACTCATATCGGCCCGCATACCGAGTGCCTTTATATAATTTTTTCCTTTATGTAATTTTACTTTTGATTTTGTATGGGCAAGGTTTCGCTTTGGTTCAATAGTGAGTTGTTCTGTGGTTAAGATCATCGGTACTTCTTTACCAGCTGAATTATTATCTGAGCTTAAAATTTGATTCAGAATAACTTTACCTTTGAGATAAATTATTGCATTGTTTTTTAAAATAAGTGCTTCGTTTGCCTGTGCAGTCCAGGTTTTAATATTATTTTCATAAAATGAAAATATCGGTTGCTGTAATTTCATGCTGTCATCATCAGGATAGTGTTCGAGATGTGCAGCTTTAACCTGATAGGAGGTTTTCCCCGTTTTATCCATGGTCGTTGCGGTAAAATTTTTTAAAAAGTAATCGGGGTCGTGGCGAAGTTTTTCTTTTGTTAAAAGGGGGCTTTTTTCAATGGATTCAAAAACCCAGCCACTTACAATAGCAAGTAATATAATAAGTAATAGTGCAGTAAAGTAATGCAGCTTCCCCATTAATTTTCACTGCCTAGATATTTCTGGAATTGAGCTTCAAGCGTATCTTGTGCCTGCATAATGAGTTCACATACGTCACGCGCAGCACCTCGACCACCACATTGAGGGGTTTGCCAGTGCGCATACTGTTTCACTAAAGGGTGAGCATCTTCAACGGTAACCGCTAAACCTGCACGTAACATAACGGGCAGGTCAATCACATCATCACCGACGTAGGCGGCTTGTTTAGCAGAGAGTCCTAACTCTGTTAAAATCTCTTCAAAAGCGGGTAGTTTTTCCAGTTGCCCCTGATAGATATGTTTTATTCCAAGATTTTGCATACGATGAATTACTACGTTAGATGTACGTGCGGTAATTACCGCAATTTCAACACCCGTTTGTAATAACATTTTTATACCTAAACCATCTTTGGAATAAAAGGCTTTATATTCTTTGCCGTCATCTCCCACGATTAAACTGCCATCAGTGAGAACACCATCAACATCAAAAACAAGTAGTTTAATTTTTGCAGCTTTTTCAAGAATATCTTTCATTTTATATATAGCTGGTTTTTATCTGGAAATAAGTTCACAAACCCGGTTGAGATCATCAATGGTATCAACTCCCGGGCCTGGGGGTGTTTCTGCCGTGATCACTTTAATTTTTTCACCATAATAAAGGACACGTAATTGCTCTAAAGATTCCGTTTTTTCGATATCGCTACTTTGCCATTCTAAATACTGGCGAATAAAACCTGCACGGTAACCATATAAACCAATGTGTCGTTGGTATTCTTGTTTTTTTGGCATTTCTCTGGGGACTTCATTAAAGCAGTCACGAGACCATGGCACCGCGGCACGAGTAAAATAAAGTGCATAATTATTAATATCACGCACAACTTTAACCGCATGCGGGTCAAATAGTTCATTAATATCGGTTAACGGAGTACATAATGTTGCCATTTTTAGATTTGCATCTTCCTCGAGTGCCTGCCCAACCTGATTTAAGCAAACGGCTGGCATCAAGGGTTCATCTCCCTGTAAATTAATCAGAATTTGATCATCATCAAACCCCAGTTTTTCAATTACTTCAGACAGGCGTTCGGTACCAGACTGGTGATTTTCATGGGTCATACAAACCTGGACATCAAGAGCAGAAACTGCCTCAGCAATTTCACTTGAATCTGTTGCAACAATCACTTCTTCAGCCTTGCTTTGTTTCGCCCGTTCAATGACATGGGCGATCATGGGTTTACCACAAATATCACGCAGCGGTTTGCCGGGCAGTCGGGTTGAAGCGAAGCGTGCAGGAATGATAATACGGAAGCTCATAGGGTGTTTTGCCAAATGTTATATTATTAATATTATGTTGCTTATTCTAACGTAATGTCAGAACAAGAACACACTATTATCTTGGCCAAATATTGACCCTAAAGGTTGTTAGCATTAGTATGTTAGTCTCTTATAAGTCACTGTTGTATATAAATAATCTATGAAAATCTCTGCTTCTGTTTATTCCAGCAAGAGCCAGTCTCTGCCTGAAATCATCAAAGATCTTGATGTGCATGGCGCGGATCTTTTTCATATCGATTGTAATGATGATTTGTGCGTATTTGAGGATATTGCTGAAATTAAACTATTAAGTAAAACACCGGTTGATCTTCATATTATCAGTTCAGAACCTGAAAAATTTTTCACGCTAATAGATCAAAATAATGTTGATTATGTCACTTTTCAGTATGAAAATCTGAAAGCAGGGTTAAACATACCAAATACTATTTCTGCAAAATTAGGTTTGGCGATAACATCGGATACGGATATTTCAGTATTTGAAGACTATGCTGAGCGGTTTGATTTTATTTTGTTTATGACAACAACACCGGGTCAGAGCGGCGGTGTATTTGATAAAAGTAATTTCAGGAAAATTCGTCAATTCAGGCAAAAATTTCCAGATAAAAAAATTCACGTTGATGGTGGGGTAAATGGCGAGGTGTCATTTATATTACGCAATATGGGGGTTTATGCTTCCGTCTCGGGTTCCTATTTAATGACCAGTGAATCTATGGGGGCCGCTATGCTTAACCTGAAAACGCATGAAGTTGATTCACATTTTCAGGTTAAAGATTTTATGCGTACAACGGATGAGTTGCCATTATTAAAACTCAAAGATCGTAGCGTAACTTCGATTCTTCAATCGATAGAAGATTATGATGTTGGCTTTACTATTTTAATTGACGAAAAAGGTAAACTTGATGGCATTGTTACCAATGCAGATGTGCGTAAAGGCTTATTGAAACATACAGATAATCTGAATGATGTCAGTGTTGCAGATATAACAAACTCTAACCCGGTAAAAGCAAATGAGAATTTTAACGTAAGGGAATTATTACGTTTCATTAAACAACAGAGTTTTGCCATTTCTTATTTACCTGTTGTAGATGATACAAACAAAGTGACCGGTGCGGTGACTTTCTTTAATTTGATCAAAGGCGAATTATGATTATTCATTTAAAAAGCAGTGTCGCAGATACTGAAGTAGAAAAAATAGCAGAAGATTTAAACGCGTTTCATATTAAAAAACCTGATTTTCATGTTTTAGTTACACCTTCAGCATTACAGGAAGTGCCAGCACAATATGAAAATATTGTTGAGGCTAGTTTTGCTTTCCCAAATGATATGCAACTTGCAAGTGCAGACTATTTTAGTGAAACGCGTGAAATTGACATCAATGGAGTGAAGATTGGTGGCAGTAACAATAATACCATGGTGATTGCGGGTCCATGCTCAGTTGAGTCAGAAGAACAAATCACTCAATCTGCCGAATTAATGGTAGAGCAGGGCATCTCAACTTTACGAGCAGGTTGTTATAAGCCACGTACCTCTCCATATTCGTTTCAAGGCATGGGTATTGATGGCTTAAAACTGCTGGATAAAATGCGCACTAAATTTGGTTTGAACATAATTACCGAAGTACGCGATACCACGCATGTTGATGAAATTATTGAGTACGCTGATATTATACAGGTTGGCGCAAAAGCCATGTATGATCAGGGTATCCTGCGTACTTGTGGTAAGTCTCGTAAACCTGTTTTATTAAAACGCGGTTTTGGTTCGACGTTACAGGAATTTGTTCAGGCAGCAGAGTTTATTTTATCAGCGGGCAATGACAACGTTATTTTATGTGAGCGCGGTATTCGTACTTTTGAGACGAAAACGCGTTTCACTCTGGATTTATGTGGTGTGGCTTATTTAAAAGAGTACACCAATTTACCTATTATTCTTGATCCCAGTCATGCTCTTGGTTATCGCTATGGTGTTCCTGATTTAGCTCGTGCCTGTACGGCTATGGGTATAGAAGGTTTATTGATTGAAGTACATCCCGATCCTTCTGTGGCAAAATCAGATGCGGCACAACAACTTGATCATGATATGTTCCGTGACCTGTTAACGACGTTGCGCCCTATTGCAACGGCCATTGGCCGGACTATTATTTAACATGACAATTAAATCAGATATTAAATTTCTTGGACTGGATGTGGATGGTACATTGACCGATGGTGGCATGTACTACACAGAAAGTGGTGAAGAGTTTAAACGTTTTGATACCAAAGATGGTCGCGGTATTATTGAACTGCAAAAACAGGGTGTTGAAGTGGGCTTGCTTAGTTCCGGCTTCAAGACAAAAATCATCGAAGGTCGTGCAAAAACCTTAAATATTCAAAAGTTTTATGTTGGCACTGATCCTAAACTCGGTATTTTAGAGCAGTGGTGTAATGATATGGGCATTGATATGAAGCAAGTTGCCTATGTCGGTGATGATATCAATGACCGTGATATTATAAATGCTGTTGGATTTACCGCTTGTCCGGCTGATGCCATGGAGTCTATCAAAGAGATAGTTGATGTAGTGTTAACTAATAAAGGTGGTTATGGCTGCGTTAGGGAGTTTATTGAAGAGCATCTCGGGTGTATCTTATAACTGATTGAGGGAGGAGAAATAAACCCCGGCAATCAGAGAATAATGAACAAGTCTGTATTATTAAACAACAGGATAACCTAACTCTTCTAGTTTGTTTTCTATAACTGTTTTATCAAGCTTACTTCCCTGCACACTGATAACGTTGCTTTCAATATCGACTTTGACTTCAGTAATTCCGGCAAAACTGTTTAGACCTTTTTCTATATTGGCAACACAGCCAGCACATTTAATTTTTGATGATTGAAAATCAAGATGTTTCATAATGAGTTCTCCAGATAATTAAACAATAGCGGTGAAATACAAGACTGTCATATAAGCAACATAACCACAGAGTAACAAGCTTCCTTCATAACGGTTAATCCGGCCTTCACCTTTAAAACCATAGGCCATGATAAATAATGCGATGCTTAGGCCAATCATAAAAGGAAAGTCACGCACTAAAATTGCACTGTCAATAATGTGTGGGCTCATTAAGCCGGGTATACCAAAGACCACTAAAAGATTAAACATGTTGGAGCCAATAATGTTACCAATTGCCATGTCGTGTTCATTTTTTAATGCGCTGACAATTGAGGCTGCAAGCTCAGGTAAGCTGGTGCCTATCGCGACAATAGTTAAACCAATAACCAGGTCACTTATACCTGCTGCTTTTGCGATATTAACCGAGCCCCAGACTAAACCACGTGAACTGACGATGAGTAATATTAATCCAATGGTGAGCCATAACAGGGCTTTTTGAGTTGAAATTTTAGGTATTTCCTGTTCAAACTCTTTCTCCATCGGGTCACGTTTTTGTTTTTTACCTTGTAGTATCATCCAATACAGCATGGCAAATAAACCTGCGATTAAAATGACTCCATCGATCCGACCAAGGTGATTATCCATTACAAGCATGAGTGCAAGCAACATGACAATAAACATGATGGGATATTCTCGTCGTAGCGTTTCTGACTTTACAGTTAGAGGCATCACGATAGCGGTAATGCCAAGTACTAAAGCAATATTGGTAATATTGGAGCCTAATGCATTACCTACAGCTAAAGCCGGGTTACCCTGATAGGCGGCAACAATAGAGATTAGAATTTCAGGGGCAGAGGTACCAATTCCAACAACAGTGAGTCCTATAATAAGAGGAGGTACGCCAAAGTTTTTAGCTAATGCGGCAGCGCCATGAACAAATCGTTCAGCCCCCCAGACTAACAGACCAAAGCCAATAATGATGGCCATTACAGATAGTAAAATATTTTGTTCCAAGTTCTTATCTCTTCAGTTTCCCTGATATAAAATATGTTTGAGTCTTTGAGACTAAAGTCCCAGTTCTTTTTCCAGTTCAAGCTCTAACAGATTTTCCAGCTCCAGATCTTCAGAATTTAATTCAGGTTGCTGAGGATTCTTTTCTTCAGGAGGGTTACCATCATAAATTAAATTTTTACGATGTTGTAAATAGGCATCGCGAATAAATGAGTATTTATCTAATGCTGCTTGTTCAACTATACGACTTGCCTTTAATAATTTATAACGGGTATCAATGGCTCTCAGGGAGACTGTGCTCCACAACGTATCTTGATTTTTTATTTTATAAACCGGGTCATATACACTTTCAACAATAAAACCAGCGGTACCCCGCATGGTTCGAGAACCAAAGAAAGGCAAGACAATATAAGGGCCATCACCTATCCCCCAGGTAGCTAATGTTTGACCAAGGTCTTCATTGTGCCTGGGGATACCCATTGGTGTTGCGACATCAATGAGACCTAATAAACCAATGGTAGAATTAAATACAAAGCGACTGGTATCTTGTGCTGCTTGTTTAAATTTGAATTGTAACAAGTCATTAAGAATGACAAATATATCTCCAAGATTACTAAAAAAATTTGATACCCCGGTTTTAACCGGTCTGGGCATTACAGTGTTATAACCCTCGGTAACAGGTTTAAGGATATAGTCATCGAGTCCTTCATTAAAACTGAACATTGCACGGTTATATGATTCGAATGGATCACCCTCAGTTGGCCCGCCAGGTACACTTGCGCATGCAGAGAGAAGGATTAGATTAAAAAACAAAATGAAATTTTTTAATAAAGAACTTTGAGATTGAGACATGATTTTTTATTTGCTTTCAGTTTTTGTTTTGCCACAGCGCGAGCAACGATAGGCCGTTAACATTTTGCCTTTTTTAACATCAAACGGAGTTTCTAATACTTCCCATTTATGAAAACCACTTTTGCATAAAGTGCGACCTTTATGTTGATCTTTTAAACGGGGTTTCTTAAATTGAATTACATCGCCCATAATCTGTCATAATAATATATTGCCAATATTTAATATTATTTCATATATTGGTGAATGATACGTATATAAATTAATAATATTTAAGGTAACAGTATGTCTGTAGAAACACATCGGGTTCTAATAGGGGCTTGTGGTTGGAAACATCAGGCCTGGTTGAACAATTTTTACTCAGAAGATTTACCTGAAGATTGGCAGCTTGGTTTTTATTCCAATGAATTTCCTGTGGTTTATGTTTCTGCCTCTGATTGGCTTGAGGGCTCTAATTTAGAAATACCGGATTTAGCTGATTGGACGGAAGATGTTTCTGATTCATTTCGGTTTATTTTAGAAGTTCCTGAACATGTTTTAACGGATGAGCAGCGTTTTGTTACTGCGTTAGAGGAAGTGAAAGCCTTAGGTGAATTTTGTCTTGGCCTGGTTTTTCAACTTAACCCGAGTATTTGTGGTGATACTAAATTATTTCAAAGACACGTAGAAATGGCTCAGGTGATTACACTTGTTTGCATTGATATGTGCGGCACAACGCTGACAGATGAATTTAAGAATATTTTATTAAAACAAAATATTGCAGAGATATGGGATGGAGAGTCACCAGCTCATGAAAGTTTCAAACGTGGTCCTTTGGCAATTTGTCGTATTTCAGGTAATAACCTGGATATGGCGGGTTTAAGGAAGGTAATTGAGATTTGTTTAAATGCCTCAAATGATCATTGTATTTCGGTTTTATGCCTTGATGGTGAACCACCTTCAATGGAACTATTACACAATGCGGATATTCTTTTAAACCTGTTATGATAATGTTGAAAATTATTATTGCGATTAAGTAAAAGCTGGGTAACAATCAAGGATATGACAGATTTAGTAACACCACTTGTAGAAATTCGTAATCTCAGTTTTGCCCGTGGCAACCGTATGATCTTTGATGGCATCGATATGGATATTGAGCGTGGCAAAGTGACTGCGATTATGGGACCGAGTGGAACAGGTAAAACCACTTTATTACGTCTAATTGGTGGTCAAATCAAACCTTTAACGGGTTCTATCAAGGTTGATGGTATTGAAGTCACTAAACTGAGTCGTTCTGCTTTATTTCAGCTACGTAAACGTATGGGCATGCTGTTCCAGAATGGCGCATTGTTAACAGATATGAATGTTTACGATAATATCGCTTTCCCTATCCGGGAACATACTCAACTTTCAGAAAAAATGATCCGAACCCTGGTTACCATGAAACTTCAGGTGGTGGGATTGCGTGGTGCGCGAGATTTAATGCCAAGTGAACTATCTGGTGGTATGTCTCGTCGCGTCGCGATGGCAAGAGCGATTGCACTTGATCCGATGATGATGATGTATGACGAACCCTTTACCGGACAAGACCCTATCTCTATGGGTGTGTTGGTTCGTTTAATTCGTGAATTGAATGATGCGCTTGGCTTAACCAGCATTGTGGTTTCACATGATATAGAAGAAGCGTCATCCATTGCAGATACTATATATTTATTATCAGGCGGAAAGGTTGTTGCTCATGGTAGCGCTGAGGCTTTACGAGAATCCGGTTCTGAATGGGCGCAACAATTCATGAATGGCTTACCGGATGGCCCCGTACCCTTCCATTATCCTGCAATAGATTATGCAGAAGACTTATTATCTGCAGGAAGCAAATAAAAGGCATGCTTAACTTTATTCAACAACTTGGCCGCAGTGTATTTGATTTCTTCCAGCGGTTGGGTCGGGCTCATATCCTGTTTGCTCATATTATGGCAGGCATCCCCGGTATGTTGCTGCGAATTCCACTTGTGATTCAGCAAATGTATTCAGTCGGTGTTTTATCTTTACTCATTATAATCGTCTCGGGTTTGTTTGTTGGTATGGTGTTGGGTTTACAGGGTTATAACACCCTGGTAGATTTTGGCGCGGAAGAAATGCTAGGTGTGATGGTGTCTGTTTCGTTGGTTACGGAGTTAGGTCCTGTGGTTGCCGCTTTATTATTTGCTGGCCGTGCCGGTTCAGCATTAACTGCTGAAATTGGTTTAATGAAAGCAACGGAGCAACTTTCTGCGATGGAAATGATGGCAATTGATCCCATCTATCGAGTTCTTACACCGCGTTTTCTTGCCGGTTTTATTTCAATGCCTTTATTGGCCGCCATATTTAGTGCCATTGGTATAATGGGCGGTGATTTTGTTGGTGTTGGATTATTAGGGGTTGATGAGGGTGCTTACTGGTCACAAATGCAAGCCAGCGTCGATTTTTATGATGATATATTAAATGGTGTAATTAAAAGTGTGGTGTTTGGTGCAGTTGTAACCTGGATTGCTGTTTTTGAAGGTTATGATGCAGTGCCAACATCGGAGGGTGTCAGTCGGGCAACGACACGTACGGTGGTACATTCTTCTTTAGCCATATTAGGTTTAGATTTTATTCTTACAGCAATCATGTTCTGAGGTCAGGATGATGAATACAAGAAAATTAGAAATTTTGGTCGGTTTATTTATGGCCGTGGGTATGGCAGCATTATTTATGCTGGCAATGAAAGTGAGTAATTTAAACATTTATAATGATGATACGGGTTATGAAATTACTGCGAACTTTGAGAATGTCAGCGGCTTAAAAGTGAAATCACCCGTTACCATGGCCGGTGTACGCATTGGTCGAGTCAGCGACATTATTTTTGATGGTGAAAGGTATGAAGCGATTGTAAAAATTCGTATTGAAAGCCGGTACAACACCTTACCTAAAGATACTTCAGCAAGTATTTATACAGCAGGCTTACTCGGTGAAAAATATGTTGGCCTCGAACCAGGTGGCGATGAAGAAAATTTGCAAGACAAAGATAAGTTAAAGCTCACTCAGAGTTCACTGGTTTTAGAAAAACTGATTAGTCGTTTTGTAGATAGTTTTATTGATAAAGATGGTAAAAAATAACAATAAAATGCAGGTTACAATAAACAAACAGGAACAAGGTATCTATACCATTGAAGGTGAGCTCAATATGCAGAGCGTTCCTGCTGTTTCAAAGCAATTATCTGAACTGATGCTAGGTGAAGATAAAGCCTTTACCCTGGATCTTGCCTCAGTATCCCGGAGTGATAGCGCGGGCGTTGCATTATTAGTTGAAGCCATGCAGCTCGCTAAAACAGCAAAATTAACGCTTTTATTTTCAAATTTGCCGCAACAAATGAAAGATATTGCCGGAATTAGTGGCTTGCTCGATATATTACCCATCAGCCAAAATTAGAATCTATTATCTTTTTTCGTGAATCTGCTCGATTCTCATTAAATTCACACTGAAATGTTCATGATTAGGCTTATAACCCGGTGAATTTGGGTGGTAAACCGCATATTAACCGTATCCGCTAACCTTCTCTCGCGCTACAATAGCGCGCTTCTTGTGGCTCGGGCATTAGCCTTCAGCAGTATTTCCTTAAATTCAGGAATATCTTCAGAGCCATTATTATTACAATTTAGTTGATAGAGAAATTGGGTGATATCCATGAATCCGGAAGATGTACAAAAAATGATTAAAGCGGGTCTACCTGACTGTGAAGTTAAAGTTGAAGGTGATGGCAGTCATTTTGAAGCAGTGGTGATAGGTGAGATCTTTGATGGTTTGTCGTTAGTTAAAAAACAGCAAAAAGTGTATGCCACCATGGGTGATAAGATTACTAGTGGTGAAGTTCATGCTTTGACCATTAAAACATTTACCGCTGAAGAATATGAGAAAGCGCAAAAACTTCAAGTCAGATAATCTTGAATAACGAGAAGCTAAAAAACGGCGTTCACCCTTCATTATATATTTAATGGGTGGGCACGGCGGAAAACCAACTCAAAATGCTCATGTACAATGGACCTGGATGTTCAGGTGCCGTATAGCACAGGGATGTGCGAGAACGGCCTAATCATACACTCTGCTTTTTCGTTGGCTTTCGCCTTGTTCTTTAACTTCTCGTTATCCGGGATGAAAAGTTTAATATACATTTTTAACTAAAGAATTAAATTATTATGGATAAATTAATTATTACAGGTGGTAAACCACTAAACGGTGAGATTAGAATTTCTGGTGCAAAAAATGCAGCCTTACCGATTATTGTTTCAACTTTATTATCAGATGATCCTGTTTTAATACGAAACATTCCTCATCTTCATGACATCACTACGACCATGGAATTATTGGGTCGTATGGGTGTGAGTTTAACCATGGATGAGAAAATGGATGTTGAAGTGAATCCATCTACTATTAAAAGTTATGTTGCACCTTATGAGTTAGTAAAAACCATGCGGGCATCTATTTTGGTGCTGGGGCCTTTGCTGACCCGTTTTGGTGAAGCTGAGGTTTCTCTGCCAGGTGGTTGTGCCATTGGTGCTCGCCCGGTAAATTTACATATCCATGGTCTGGAATTAATGGGTGCGGATATTACCGTTGATAATGGCTACATTAAAGCCAGATGCAAACGTTTGCATGGTGCAAAAATTGTTTTAGATGTTGTTACTGTAACGGGTACAGAAAATTTAATGATGGCAGCTTGTCTGGCTGATGGTACTACCGTGTTAGAGAATGCAGCACGTGAACCCGAAGTTGTTGACCTGGCTAATTGCTTGAATGCAATGGGTGCAAAAATTACTGGCGCAGGTACGGATACCATTACCATTGAAGGTGTTGAGCGTATGCACGGTACCACTTATGATATTTTGCCAGATAGGATTGAAACCGGAACGTATTTAGTTGCGGCGGCAGTAACAGGCGGTAAAGTTAAGTTAAAAGATACTGACCCTACCTTACTGGACGCAGTGATATCAAAACTTGAAGATGCTGGTGCAGAAATTGAAACAGGTGAAGACTGGATTTCTTTGGATATGAAAGGCAAACGTGCAAAAGCGATAGATGTTCGCACAGCACCTTATCCTGCTTTTCCAACGGATATGCAAGCACAGTTTTCTATACTAAATGCTGTTGCAGAAGGTTCATCCAGTATTACAGAAACAATTTTTGAAAACCGTTTCATGCATGTTCAGGAATTAAAACGCATGGGCGCAGATATTGAAGTTAACGGTAATACCGCTTTAGTAAAAGGTGTTAAAAAATTAAAAAGCGCACCGGTAATGGCAACAGATTTAAGGGCATCTGCAAGCCTGGTTATTGCAGGATTAGTTGCAGAAGGTGAAACCATGGTAGAACGAATTTATCATATTGATCGTGGTTACGAATGTATTGAAGAAAAATTACAACAGCTTGGCGCAACTATTCGTCGCGTACCTGATTAATAGAAGATAGACATTATGAGTGAAGCATTAACCATTGCATTATCGAAAGGTCGTATATATAAAGAGACGATGCCTTTGCTTGCGCATGCGGGCATCGTACCAAAAGATGATCCTGAAACCAGTCGTAAACTTATACTTGATACCAATCATGATGATGTGAAGCTTGTTATTATTCGAGCAACCGATGTTCCAACTTACGTACAATATGGCGCTGCTGATATTGGTGTTGCAGGTAAAGATGTATTACTTGAACATGGTGGCGAAGGTTTATATGAACCTCTGGATTTGGAAATTGCAAAATGCAGGCTCATGACAGCAGGGCCTGTTGGAGCAAAAGAACCTGAAGGGCGTTTACGCATTGCAACCAAGTTTGTGAATTGTGCACGTCGTTATTATGCTGAGCAAGGTAAACAGGTAGAGGTAATTAAACTCTATGGTTCTATGGAATTAGCTCCACTGGTTGGCTTAGCTGATTTTATTATAGATGTAGTTGATACCGGTAATACATTAAAAGCCAATGGCCTTGAACCTTTAGAACATATTGCTGATATCAGTTCGCGTCTGGTTGTCAATAAAGCATCAATGAAAATGAAACATGCCAGGGTAACAAAACTCATTGAGCAAATTGCTGAAGCCGTTAACAAACGTAAATAATTTAATTTTTATTCTTTGGAGATTACTTCGTCGTTGCTCTCCTCGTAATGACAGTTAGATCGTGTCATTGCGAAGGAACAAAGTGACTGCGGCAATCTCCCCAATTTAGCACCTAACAAATTATGAATATTAAACGTCTAACCACAACACAAGCCGATTACCAATCACAAATGGATACCTTACTCGCATGGGAAGGTGTATCTGATGATCAGGTGAATTCAACTGTAAAAGATATTTTAAAAAACATACGTTCACGTGGTGATGAAGCATTAGTTGAATACACCAATAAATTTGATCGTATGAATGTAAGTTCAATGAAAGATCTTACTTTTACAAAAGAACAAATTGAAGTGGCTTATAACAATGTGCCAGCAGAACAAAGGGAAGCATTAGACGTTGCGGCAGAACGTGTGCGCAGTTATCACAAACACCAGGTAATGGAGTCATGGTCTTATACTGAAGATGATGGCACCTTATTAGGTCAACAAATTACAGCTCTTGATCGTGTTGGTTTATATGTTCCTGGTGGTAAAGCAACGTATCCTTCTTCTGTTTTGATGAATGCTATCCCTGCTAAAGTGGCTGGTGTTGATGAGATTGTCATGGTTGTGCCAACACCCGATGGTGTCGTGAATGATATGGTTTTAGCGGCAGCAAAAATTGCTGGTGTTGATACCGTGTTTGCTGTTGGTGGAGCGCAGGCTGTTGCTGCTTTAGCCTATGGTACTGAAACTGTTCCCGGCGTTGATAAAATTGTTGGCCCTGGAAATATTTATGTTGCCACGGCTAAGTCCATGGTTTTTGGGCGTGTTGGCATTGATATGATTGCCGGGCCATCTGAAATTTTAGTGGTATGTGACGGTAAAACCGATCCTGACTGGATTGCGATGGATTTATTCTCACAAGCTGAACATGATGAAGATGCACAGTCTATTTTAGTTTCATGGGATGAAAGTTTTCTTGATCAGGTACAAGCAAGTATTGAAAAGCTTTTACCGACCATGGAACGAAAAGATATTATTTCAAAATCATTAAATGATCGTGGTGCTTTAATTTTAGTAAAAGATAAAAATGAAGCAATTGAAGTTTCAAACTTTATTTCACCTGAACATTTAGAGCTTTCAGTTGAAGATCCCCAAAGCATGGCTAAAAAAATCAAACATGCCGGAGCTATTTTTATGGGGCGTTATACGGCTGAGGCCTTAGGTGATTATTGTGCAGGCCCTAATCATGTTTTACCGACATCGCGTACTGCTCGTTTCAGTTCGCCATTAGGTGTGTATGATTTTCAAAAACG
>CAZZIS010000040.1:0-25875 GCA_964654445.1 uncultured Thioalkalispiraceae bacterium | reverse complement strand
AGACTTCGAGAGGCCTACTCTCATCTTCATTACAGTTCCACAAAAAAAAAAAAAAAAAAAAAAAAAAAAAAAATCTTTTCTTTGTTCGTGGCACACATCCCTCCGGCACCTTTTTGGCACCTTTTTCGTGAAAATAACCAAAAAATGTTTAGTTATGTCTATTGACTCGAGATCGGCTCATATGTGTTAGTTTTTTAATTTTACAAGAACTCAGGTTTGTCAAACATTACTGCTTTACACGTTGGACAATACATATATATGGTTTTATCAGATCCGAAATTAATTGTTCCCCCTCGATATTGGTGAATTCCCCACTTACCAACTTCACCATTATTTAGAAAAATTTTTCCTCTAACATAACATGGAGACCAATCAAGCATATGCCTATAGTCATTTTTGCTAACCCTTTTAGCTTTATTAAAATATTCATTAATATTTTCTTGTGTTAGTGTAAATTTTTTACAGGATATATTTAAATTTTTCCCGGCCACAGATTTGATTCCAACTTTTGTTATCGTTACTTTATTAATACCTTTTAAATTTAATGAATATAATTTTGGCTCTGTACCGTCATCAACTGTTGCACATGCAGCAATAATAAATATTGGAAACAATAAGTATGTTTTTCGTATCATTTTTATCACCATTTCGCAGTTGCTGCTTCTGTTGGATTTTTTCTTGAAACTGTTGGATGGCGGAATACTTCAGAAACTGGTATTTTGAGAACAAAGCGAAGCTCTTGAATAAGCCATTTAAGAGATTTGTTTTGCTCTTTTGTTATAGGCTCATAAACTTTTTGATCATCGGGGACATTTTTTGGCAAAGCCTCTCCCACGATTTCTATTCCTATACTATCTTCATTTGATGGAAATCGCACAGGTACTTTTTTTGCGATTTCTCTTCGGTGTTCATTTTTTGGATTAAATTTCTTTAATAAATTTAGCTCAACTGGGGAACACTGCATTTTAACAAGACATCGAGCCCTCAGTTTTCCGACATGCCACGTTTGGTACAATAAAGAAGAAGTTTGATAAATAGTACCATTTTTTGCGATAAGAAAATGAGCGCCTGAGTTACCATTTTTATATCCATTTAATGTCGATTTTGCTGTTGGGCTATCAGTTTGATGTACAATAATACCTTGTATAGCTTTCATTGCCCTTTTTTGAATTGCGGTGCTGATCGATTGTTTTATTTTTGCATGAATTACTTTTCCATTTTTATCTATTAAAAACATATTATCTCCTTATTTTTTTAAAACTAACGCCGAGGTAAGTGGCCGTAGCGTAGCGGAGGTGATCTTCCCCCGAAAAAATGGACAGAGTAATTAATGAAGTTGAAGTCGTTCAAATTCATTAGGTGAACAATAATTTAAGCTTGAATGTAGTCGTGTTCGATTATAAAAATTCACAATATAATCCCTTATCGCATTTCGTAATGCATTAACTGTAGCGTATTTATTGCCTTTGATCCATTCACCTTTAAGTGAATGAAAGAAGGATTCCATATGTGCGTTATCTGTACAATGTCCAGGTCGGTTCATACTGGGTTGTATACCATGTTGGTCTAATATGTCTCGATATGCTCCCGCAGCATATTCAACGCCTCGATCTGAATGAAAAAGCATTTTTGCTCCAGGTCTTCGACTTTGTATTGCTTTATTTAAAGCGCTTATTGTTAATTCTTTTTTGCGGTAACTTTCAAGCGACCACCCAATAATTTTACGTGAGTATAAATCCATCACAACAGCGAGATACCACCAACGTTTTTGATGCCAGAGATAAGTAACATCTCCGACCCATACCTGATTTATTTGAGAAGGTTTGGGTGTCGTTAATCGCTTGTTCTTAGATCGCTTAATGACTTCTGTAATGCTGGGTGCACGTTGTTTGCGCGTATGTATACGTCCAAGGATACCTTCAGCCTGCATAATACGTGCAACCCGGTTCTTGCTAACGTGAATACCTTGTTGGTGTAATTTTTTTGTAATGCGTGGGCTGCCGTAAATACCAAAGCTTTTTACATGAATATGTTTGATTTTTTTTGCAGGTGATTGATTTGCTTTTGCACGTGAGCTGATCTTACGGTCACGCCATGTATAATAACCACTACGTGAAACACCATAAATTTTACACATGGACTGTACACTCATCATCGTATCTTGTTTTATGAATGCGTAGACATCTTGTTTTGTTTTGAAGCAAAGTCGATACTTTTTTTTAGCATCTCATTTTCCATTTCGAGGCGTTTGATTCGCTTTTCGAATTGACGTAGTTGTTTTTGTTCAGTCACTTTCTCCTCCAATTCCTTGAGATTTTCTTCGACAGCACCTTTTAGCAGACCTTCACGGTGTTCTTTTTTCCAACGAGATAACATGAAGGGATGTATTTCTAATGCCAGAGCGACATCTTTGGTTTGAAACGCTGAATAATTTGAAAGTTTTACTGCGGCTATTTTAAAGCTCTTTGTATATCTTAAATGCTTTTCTATAGTGGTTTTCATATGGCACTTTCTCCGTTAGGTTTTAGTGTCCATTAATTTGGGGGAAGTCTCAGGTCCAAGCCTGCGTTTTTTGCAGGCGAACTTTACCGTTTTGTTAGGCTTTTCAATCTTCATAATCTGGATACTGTTCAGGAGTTTTTCCTTTCTCTTCAATTAATATTGGATATTCAATTCCTTTGACTGGTTCATGAGGTCTCTTTCTTGTTTTTGAAATTTTAAATAACCAGCTATCTCCGTAGTCAAACATGTAATATAAATTCTTGTTCTTTTCTAGAGGATACAAACTTTCTATAGTTGTTGTATATATTTTTCCATTTTCATTATCAAAGAGAGTTCTATCACGACTTCTGTCTGTTCTTGAAATATAAAATTCATACATGTGATCATTATCAAATTCAGCTGCGGATTGAACTACATAATGTATATCCTCAAGTGTTGATGTTGAATCAATTTCAACAGTTGATTCCCATTTTTCCTCTGCATAATAGCCATATAGTAATTGAATTTTAATTGTCCAGATCATCATAAATCTCGTGATTTTATAGCCTAACGCCTAGTTAAGGGGCGTAGCGAACGGGCGCTTTTTTTGCGGTTTTGCAAAAAACGCGCGGGTTCGCGGAGTCCCTCTTGAACTTTTTGTTAGGCATTTTCTTCACTACTTTCCCAATTTTCACTAATTTCATTTTTTATACTAATTAAGAATGACTCAATACTATTAAACATTAAATCACAGATCGTCCTATCTAAATAGTAGTATCCTTCATTATCTATATTTATTCCTATTACATCATTATGAAATTTATTAATTTTTGCAGAGAACTCGTTTGATTCATCAACTAAATACATTCCGTTATGAACAAGTTCATTCCTTAATAAATAAATATTTCTTAAAATTTCCCAATCACTATTATTTGGTATATTTAATTTTCCGTATTTTGTAATATATTTTTTATATGAACTCAATATATTATTTTTTGGTTTAGAAAATAATTCATTTGAATAATACTGAACATCAATTGAAATTTGATTTAATTGAGATTCAAAAAATGACATTCCAGAAACAATAACAGAAGCTCTCAACTCACTCGGAAAAGACTTGAGCCATTGACGTGGATATTCAAGTGATTTGAAGTATTCTCGTTTTTCAATCGGTAATTCTTTTGCTCTCTTATTTATTGAAGATAACCGCCATTTCCCAGTATCCTTTAAAATTCTTTCCATTGCCTCATGATATTTTTTAATTTCATACAACCCTGAAATTGAAAAATCAATACCAAACGAGCCCCAAAATAATGGTTTTTCAAACATCTTGATTCCCTATTAGGCCTAACAGTGATTTAGACGGTATGCCGTCTTTTACCTTATTAGGCGACATGTCGCCTAACACTTGAATTATTGGATATTACGACAACTTATTTAGTGTCATCTTAATACATAAATTGAATGACCGCTTTTAACAAATCTTAATTCTAAATTAGGTATTTCTAACAGGCCGCTTTGGGTCGATAACAAACACATACTAAATCATTTTTCAAATGACCTTACCAGAATACTTAAACCCCAAATTAACATAACCGGGTTTACGTAACCCATTCTATTGATATTACTGGTTTATGTTTATCTGATTGAAAATGATTAGTTAAAACCAGTCATTTGTTATTCTTATCGTTTTTCTATTAGGCATTGCTTATATTGTAATAAGGCTGTGGGGGGATGGTTAATACGTAAAATTACCATAAAGAAATCAGGTAATCTAGAGAAAAAAGTTTCGAATTGAGGTGATTATTTTAGAAAAAAATACTGAAGGTTTTTACTTTCTATTCCTTACCCTAACCCTCTCCCTGAGGGAGAGAGAATAAGGTAAAGTAAGGATAGATTGCCGTGCTATCGATCGCAATGACTAGCCTTTTTTTAGATTTGCAAAAGCCTGCGCCATTGCATTATTTGTTGCTGGTGCTGAATTTTTGTTTTGGCGATTAGAATTACTGCGTGAGTTATTTTGTCTACCCTTTGCATGAGTATCTTTTGCAGCAAGAGCTTTCCTTTCAACCTCTTCTGTTAAGCGCATTGATAAAGCAATGCGCTTACGCTTTACATCAACATCCATCACTTTTACTTTAACCACTTCACCTGTTTTAACCACGTCGTGCGGGTCTTTTACAAACTTATCAGCGATGACTGAAATATGGACTAAGCCATCCTGATGTACACCGATATCAACAAAGGCACCAAAGTTGGTGACATTGGTGATGACACCTTCCAGAATCATGCCTTCTTTGAGATCGTTAACTTTTTCAACACCGTCTTTAAAACTGGCGGTTTTAAATTCAGGCCGTGGATCTCGTCCGGGTTTTTCGAGTTCCTGAATAATATCTTTTACAGTAGGCTCACCAAAACCTTCCATCACATAATCGTTTGCAGCGAGTGATGATAAAAATGAACGGTCACCAATGACATTATTCATATCACGATTATTTTTTTCTAAAATATTTTTAACCACAGGATAGGCTTCTGGATGAACAGACGAGGCATCCAATGGATTATCGCCACCTGATATTTTCAGGAAACCGGCAGCTTGTTCAAATACTTTGGGACCGAGGCGTGAAACATTTAAAATTTCCTGACGATTTTTAAACGCGCCATTTTGTTCACGATAAGAGACAATATTTTCTGCCATGCTGTCACTTAAACCGGCAACACGTTTTAATAACGGTACGGATGCCATGTTAACTTCAACACCGACTGCATTTACACAATCTTCCACTACCGCTTCGAGTTTACGTGCCAAACGATTTTGATTTACATCATGTTGGTATTGCCCTACACCAATGGCTTTAGGATCAATTTTTACAAGCTCCGCCAATGGATCTTGTAAACGTCGTGCGATAGAAACAGAACCACGGAATGTAACATCAAGATCCGGAAATTCTTTTGCCGCTAATTCCGATGCTGAATAAACTGATGCACCAGCTTCACTGACCACTAAACTGGTTAAACGTAACTCAGG
Organism: uncultured Thioalkalispiraceae bacterium; assembly: GCA_964654445.1. GTDB lineage: Bacteria > Pseudomonadota > Gammaproteobacteria > UBA6429 > Thiohalophilaceae > JAGLTQ01. Next base: position 20,366 of record CAZZIS010000040.1, on the reverse strand, counting down.
GTATTTTTTCATTAACTCATTGGTTAACTTATCGGTTTCGCGTGAGGCAGTACCATTGCCGATTGCAACTAATTCTACATTATGTTTTTTTGCCAGGGCCGCAAGCACAGCAATAGACTTGTCCCAATTATTTTTTGGCGCATGAGGATAAATCACTGCGGTATCAACTAACTTACCGATAGCATCAACCACTACAACTTTCACACCTGTGCGTAACCCAGGATCTAAACCTAAAGTTGAACGCGCACCTGCGGGTGCGGCAAGTAATAAATCACGCATATTTTCACCAAAGACACGAATGGCTTCATCTTCAGCGGACTCACGTAAACGTAAATTAAGTTCAGACTCAAGTTGCATAGAAATTTTTACCCGCCATGCCCAGCGTGCACTTTCTAATAACCAGTTATCTGCAGCACGTTGTTTTTGCGTAAAGCTGAAATGCGTAGCAACGATACTGTCACATAAGCCCATGTCTAATGGTGATTCAAGATCATCCTGCATAGCAATAGATAACTTAACGCGTAAGATACCTTCATTGCGACCACGGAATAAAGCTAATGCACGATGTGACGGGATTTTATTAATGCCTTCTGAAAATTCAAAATAATCTTTAAATTTGGCACCCTTTGCTTCCTGACCATCAATCACTGTTGCGGTAAGCTCACCTTTCTCCCAGCAAGTGTCACGTAACTCACCGACCAGGTCTGCATCTTCAGATGCACGTTCCATGAATATTTGACGAGCACCTTCTAATACTGCGGCACTATCTGCAAATCCAGCATCAGCATTAATGTAGTTTGTTGCTTCATCTTCGGGTGAAAGAGAAAAATCCTGAAGAATATTATCAAGCAAAGGTTCTATGCCTGCTTCACGCGCAATTTGAGCTTTGGTGCGGCGTTTAGGTTTAAAGGGTGCATAGAGATCTTCTAAACGTGTTTTTGTGTCCGCGAGTAAAATTGATTTTTCTAACTCATCGCTTAATTTACCTTGTTCAGAAATTGTTTTTAAAACAGTCGCTCGGCGCTCTTCGAGCTCACGTAAATAATTTAATCGTTCTTCAAGAGTACGTAGCTGGGTATCATCCAGTCCTCCCGTTACTTCTTTACGATAACGAGAAATAAAGGGGACGGTAGAGCCTTCGTCTAAAAGGGTAATTGTGGCTTCAACCTGAGCAAGTTTTACGCCGAGCTCGGTAGCGATGCTTTGTGCAATATTCATATGTGATTATTGTTTCTTTTTTTATATATGTTCTTTTAATTAATACCGCGTTGGGCTGAAGCCCAACCTACAATAGGTTTGTTTAACCGCCTAGTTCTTCCCAACGCTGATAAGCCGCTTCAAGTTCTTTTTCTAACACGCTTAATCGAGATAAGACTTTATCAACATCCGCTTGTTCCTGTTTATAGAAACCGGCATCCGATATTTGTTTTTGTATTTCTTCTTGCTCAGCTTCTAAAGTCTCGATTTTTTTTGGTAGTTCATCAAGTTCTTTCTGAACTTTATAGCTTAGCTTGATTATAGTTTTATTTTTCTCTGTCTTTGCTTCTTTTGTTACTTCTTTAACTTCAGTTTTATTTGCTTGAGCTTTAAGTTGTCGTGACTGTCTTAACCAGTCTTCATAACCACCAACGTACTCATTAATTTCACCACCACCTTCAAAAGCTAATGTACTGGTGACAACATTATCGAGGAAAGTACGATCATGGCTCACCAGGATTAATGTGCCATCGTAGTTACACAATAACTCTTCAAGTAACTCTAATGTTTCAACATCCAAATCATTGGTTGGTTCATCCAGCACCAATAAATTAGCCGGTTGAATAAATAAACGTGCAAGCAGCAATCGATTACGTTCACCGCCGGATAAAGATTTTACCGGTGAACGAACACGAGCAGGTGGAAAAAGAAAGTCCTGTAAATAACTCATGACATGACGTGAGCGACCATTAATCGTAATCGTGTCACTACCAAAATTCAGATTATCCGCTACAGTTTTTTCAGGATCGAGTACTGCTCGTTGTTGATCAAAATAAGCGACCGACAATTTGGTGCCTGAATGAACGGTTCCTGTATCAGGCTCCAGTTCACCTAATAACATTTTTAACAGGGTACTTTTACCAACACCATTAGGACCCAGGATACCAATACGATCACCACGCATGATTTTTGTGGTCAATGATTTAACAATGGTTTTATCGCCAAAGGATTTTGATATCCCTTCGGCTTCAATCACAATTTTACCGGATGATTCACCCGACTCAACTTGTAACTTAACATTACCCACTTTATTTAGACGCGCTGAACGTTCACGTCGCAATTGTTCCAGGGCTCGAACACGTCCTTCATTACGGGTACGTCTTGCTTTAATGCCCTGACGAATCCAGACTTCTTCTTGCGCCAGTTTTTTATCAAACAAGGCGTTTTGTTGTTCTTCTATAATTGCACGTTCTTCTTTATTCTTTATATATGTATCATAGTTGCCCGGCCACGAAGTTATTTTACCGCGATCAAGCTCAACGATTCGTGTCGCCAGGTGACGTAAAAATGTTCGATCATGGGTAATAAATAAAACCGCACCATTAAAGCCTAAAAGAAATTCTTCCATCCATTGAATCGCTTCTACATCAAGGTGATTGGTAGGCTCATCCAGTAAAATTAATTCCGGCTCAAGTACTAACGCACGAGCCAGCATCACGCGGCGCTTATAACCACCTGATAAAGATCCCATTAATGCATCTTCAGGTAATTCAAGTTTTGTTATCACTGTGGTAATGCGTTGTTCAAGGTTCCAACCGTCATTAGCGTCAATATCATCCTGTAACCGCGCTAACTTATTGGTTATGGCATCCGAATGATCGGTTTCCATTTCATGTAACACATGATGATAATCAGCAATGACTTTGCCCATTCGTTCCAGACCGCCAGCAACCACATCATAAACACTTAAATCATCAAGTTGAGGCACCTCCTGAGCAAGGCATGCAATGCGTAAATCAGGCTTTTTCCAGAGAGCCCCTTCATCCAGTTCTGCTTCACCTTCCATGACACGCATTAAAGTGGATTTACCCGCGCCATTTCGACCAACCAGGCATACCCGTTCACCCGCATCAATTTGCAGATCAACTTTATCCAGTAACGGGACGTGTCCGTATGCCAAACAGGCCGATTCTAATTTAATTAAAGCCATGAATAAGGTGTTTTACCAAGAATTTAAAGAGCCGCTAGTCTACACTAGCTGGTGTTATTTATCGCAATAAAATCTTTCATTTTGAGCCTGTTATGCGATATCTTTAATGCTTAAATTTGACTGTCACGGAGTATTTTATGAAGAAAGTAAAAACATTTATTTTCCTTGGTTTTGTTTCAACTATGGCCTTTATGATGGTCGCTTGCTCAGATGATAAAGAAGAGCAAAACAAACAATCCAATCAGGATGAAAACAAAGGTGAGCATATTTGGAAACAACAAACAGACGCATTAAAATCAGCCAAAGAGATGGCGAAAAAATTACAGAAAAGCCTGGATCAACAGCAACAAAACCTTGATCAAAGTAATTAAACTGTTCAGATGGGACGTTATCGACCACCACAGCCTAAAGCCTCGCCTTATATAACGGCAGATGGTTATGCCAAACTTGATGCTGAACTTAAAGCACTTTGGAAACGACGAGCAATTGTCGTAAAAATATTAGCCGAGGCTGCTGCTGAAGGTGACCGTTCAGAAAATGCTGAATACATTTATCGAAAAAAAGAACTACGTGAAATTGATTACCGTATTCGTTACCTGCAAAAACGATTACCGGATTTAAAAGTTGTTAATAACCTTCCTAGCAATCCACAACAAGTATTTTTTGCTGCCTGGGTGACACTCGAAGATGACAAGGGTGAAGAAAAAACCTATCGGATTGTTGGGCCTGATGAGTTTGATGCAAAAAAAGGCTGGATCAGTATGGATTCCCCTGTTGCAAAAGCCTTGCTGAAAAAACATATTGATGATGAAGTGAAAGTAGTCACACCCAATGGCACAAAAAATTTTTATATTAGTAACGTTTATTACAACGATAATTAAAAAACCTTATACTTTTCATGTAGTAAGCCCTTCATTTATGATGCAGCCTGCCTTTTTTTGATCCAGATCAAGTAATAATGTATTTTTCTGTCTTTTCTAAATGAAAATAAGTGCATTTTTATTAGAAAGCATCTAAAGTATAAATAGCACATAATTAATAATACTAATTGCCCATTATTTATTTTATAAATCTTTGACAGGAATGTTCGTCTCCGAAAAGGGAGTTTTTCCATGGGAAATTTTGATCTAATTAATCATATTCAAACAGCAGTAGCTGTAATAGATGAAGATATGACTATTGTTGATGCAAATGATGCTTTTCAACAAAGATATAATGAAAAAAATATTAATCTTATCGGCTCAAAATGCTTTAACGTTGCGTACAAGTTTGATGAAAGTTGCTGTAATAAAGCGGCATGTTCCTGCCCCGCCGCAACAAGCTTTAGAACAAAGAAAGCTTCATCAGCCATTCACCATTTCTGGATTGAAGATCAAGCCGTTGTTGAAGAACTTACAACGACACCCATCATAGAGAAAAATGGTGATGTAAATTATGTGATTGAAGAATTTCGTGACCTCACTAAATTACTAGGCCTAACAAAAGGTATTATTGGTATCTGCTCATACTGCAGAAAAGTTCATGATGAAGATGGTCAATGGATTACTTTTGAATCCTATTTAGAAAAACACACTGGAGCCAACTTTTCACATGGTATATGTGAAGACTGCAATACTTCTTTATTCAGTGAATTTCAAAATAAGGATTTATGTTCTCATTAATCCAAAGTTAAACGCGATGGATAAACGAGGTTGTCCACTTTCGTTTTTTGAAACCTCATGTAATGTTTCTGGCGAGAAAAACACAAAAAAACCTTCTGCTGCTTTAATTATTATTTTTTTATTTTTATCGATAATAATTAAATCTCCTGAGTTCTCGGGTACTTTAATATAATAAACACAGGACAAAAGCTCATCGTCATCATCATGAGTATGTGCCGTTGTCACATCACCTGCGCCCATTGCATTTAACCAAAAACCTGAAGCAAGCTTTTCTTTCTTTATATTTAATATTTTTGCTGCATTTTCCATCGCAACATTAACGATTACTTCCAGTTCAGGGATTTTTTTCACATCAAGATAAATATTTTCATAACGCCCATGAAACAAATGTGTTTTCTCTTTAAAATCATCATCCGTTAATGCTTCGAATTTTTTCAATACCTTTTGATTAACATCAAAGCAGCTTTGGTTAAACACTCGTGTGTATAAATCCATATTTAAAAATATCCTAACATCCGCATTATAAAATAGGAGAGCCCCGCAAGAATTAACCCGACACCCCAAACCGCCATCCAGTAACGTTTAACTCGCATACCGAAAACAACACCTAACACGATACCCAGGATAATTGAAAAAAAACCAGGTTGTCATCAACAGGTATTCCTAAATTTTGATAGTCACCGGTATCTCGATAACGCATCGTTGCTCCCCTCTCTTACTTTATTTTGCGAATATGAAAATCAAGCTTTTTGCTTTTTTTAAGTTCATCAATGTCATTAATATGTTGTCGCAATATATGCCTGCTGGCCGGTTTTTTTAAAAATGCACCTATGGCATTGTCATAATGCGTTAAGGTGAATTGAAAGGATGAATTAAATAAACCTGATGTTTTTTTATAGGCTACCGCCGCACAATTTTTTAAATCATTACGACTAATAAAGTTCATCACCAAAAGACCTTCCGCAGTTAAGTGAGAATTTAGATTTTCAAACCAGGCTTTATTTGCCTTAACTGCACGAATCGGCTCGCCATCCTGCTCACCAAATAAATCTTCAATAATCATATCAAAAGGAGGACCAGAATAATTTTCCAACCACTTTATCGCATCTGCCTGCACCAACCGGGCTAATTTATTTGTTATACCAAAATAACGTTTTGCCAGCATAATATGTACCGGGTTCAACTCAACCCCGATTATTTCAGCCGGTTGAATATAACGCTGCAATAAATGAATGACCGCACCACCACCGACGCCCAACACCAGTACACGCTGTATATCCTCAGCAGGATAAAAAAAGGCCGGTAACATCAAAGCATCCCACACTCCACCGGTTACCGCATGGTTCGGGTTAAACTGGCTATGAAAAACCCCATCGGTATATAAGCGCAAAGTCTTACCCGCAGTACGCACTTCATAACGGGTATTTTTTATTATTTTTTGCCATAAGATGGCCATATTTAGCTACCAATAGTAATTTTAAAATCTATTGTTTCAATTTTACACTTTATTATCAATAACTTAAGTAATAACATTTAAAATACTGTTTCATAATAAAATTTTACCCATTTGGAAGAAATGACTGGAAACATAAAGTGAGCAATTAACTGTCTATGGGAGCACTAGCCAGATAAATATCACCTAATAATTAACCGGGGTGGAACCATAAAGTGAGCTAAAAAAGAAAATGGAAGCAATAATTGAGTTTGAGTCATTATTACCTGGCATCCTTTCTAATTACCTCTAAGCCCCATCCATATTGAATATCTAATAAACAATCACTCTCTAATATTTTGATTGAGAGCCCCCTAATTTGCTGTAAAGTGTTAATTAATAACACTTCAATTGGTCACACAATGAAAATAGTCTTACTGCCAGGATTAGATGGAACAGGTATTTTATTCAAACCACTTATAGAATCATTACCTTCCGATATAGAGCCGCTCATAATTTCATACCCAAATAATAAAAAAATGAATTATGATGAGCTGGTGAATTATGTAATCAATAAAATAACAGGAAATGAAGATTTTATTTTAATTGGTGAGTCATTCTCAGGCCCAGTCGCTTACCAGATAGCACTTCGTCACCCTGAGAACCTAAAATCTGTAATATTTGTTGCTAGCTTTCTCAGTAATCCCCGTAACATTATCCTTAAGTTATGTAACTTTCTTCCTATGGGTTTATTGTTCTCACTACCAATTCCAGATTTTATAATAAGAACTTTTCTCTTTGGAAAAGAGATCAATGAACAGCTTATTAGCTTATTTAGAGAATCTCTAAAAAAAGTACCTGCTAGTATTCTTTCGCATAGATTAGGAGAAATAGCCAAGCTTCATAATAAATATTTACACTGCGGCACTAGGGCAGTATACATACAAGCAACTAATGATAAGCTTGTACCATCAAAATCTGCGAAGGTATTTAAGGACGTAATGGATAATTTGAGTGTATACGAGGTGAATGGCCCTCACTTTATTTTGCAGGCGAATCCTTCAGCCTGTGCAGAAATAATAACAAATGAAGTTCGGTTAATTTCCTCGAAACTAAAATAATATTATGTTGAATCAAATCTCACTTGCCGCTGCTGGATTTTCAATTATCGCGTTAATTTTGCTTATTTTTCAAAAACGCACAGAATCAAAATTAACAAAAATTCTTGCTAATACGTTACTTTGTGTATTGGTAGGAATTCAATTCTTACAAGCGTTATATATTGCAGACAACCTCTTGCTTGCTAACATTACTGTATTGATTTATTTGTTGCTTTTGGGGCTTGTTGGCCCGCTCTTTTATTTATATAGCCAACATGTTCTTCAAGCGGATAAAAAATGGTCAAAGCATAAAAGCGGACATTTCTTTCTTGTTTTACTCATTGCCTTAACGGGCTTTTTATTCCCGGAGTATTTTAATGTAGCCTATTCATTAATGTTCTTGCTCGGTGGTATGTATATGAGTCGATTAGCCTGGTCTTTATATCAACTGCGCGTAAGACGCACTCTTTTTAAAATGGAATTTGTATTTACAGCTGTTTTTTTAAGTTGGGCAATTGCCGTTGTTCTGGTGGGAATGTTTAGTGCACAAGCAATGGATCTTTTAATCCCTATCCAAACCATCATGCTTGCTATGGCGATTGCTGCCGCCATTCACATCCAACTCAATTATCCACATCTATTAAGTTCACTTGAAGAGATAGCACAACGTCAATATCAGTCATCAACATTGTTAAATGTGGATTGTGAGAAGATAAAACAGCAACTAAATGAATTGATGTTAAACAAGAATGTATATCAGGACAGTGAATTATCTCTTTCTGCATTAGCTGAAATGTTAGCGCTCAAACCACACCAATTATCTGAATTAATGAATACTCAGCTGGAAATGAGCTTTTCTTCTTACTTGCGAAGCCAGCGAGTAAAAGCAGCTGAAGTTTTATTAAAAACTGAACCAGAGGTATCTGTACTTGCGATTGGGTTAAGTGTTGGTTTTAGTTCACAATCGGCCTTTTATTCCGCCTTTAAGGAGTTCCACTCCATCGCACCAGGTCAATATCGACAGCAAATGCTTACAGAATGATAATTTTGTAACACTCTAAGCATTTGAAAATTAATAAATATTTATTTATCTATTCCTGATTGGGCAATCAGGAAGTCAAACTAACCACGGACTGCTGTAATCCTTATCACTTTAGTGATTTATTGATGAGGAGCTGTCATGGAACACCTGATTTATCCAACAGTAAAATTTATTCATATAATTAGCGCAACCTTATTATTTGGCACCGGTCTCGGTAGTGCCTTTTACATGTTTATGGCTTATCAAAGTGGCAATACAAAAGTAATGGCAGCTACTAATCGATTTGTTGTTATCGCTGATTTTATATTCACAACTCCCACCGTGATTATCCAATTGGTAACAGGGCTTTACCTCTTACATTATCTTGGACTTGAGTGGACTTCCCCATGGAGTTTATCTGTTCTTGGTTTATATGCCTTTGTTGGTGCATGTTGGTTACCTGTTGTTTGGTTACAAATCTGGTTACGCAATAGAGCACAGGAATTAGATCATCCAGACGCTCAATATCGATACCGGATGAAAATATGGTTGATATTAGGTTTGCTGGCATTTCCAGCAGTTGTTCTTCTTTATATTTTCATGATTTACAAACCATTCTGGGGATAAGTGATGAATATTTTAATCGTAGGTGTAAGCGGTTTTATTGGTCGACATTTATATGATGCCTTAAGCCAACAGGGGCATCATGTAACAGGTTGTAGTCGTAATGAAGTAGCAAATATAAATTGGCAAAAGTTTGATTTCACCCAAAGCGTGAATGATTGGAATCTTCAGTTACAGAAGACTGATATGGTAATCAACGCCGTAGGTATCTACCAGCAATCAGCAACGCATCCATTTTCACAAGCGCATGATATTGGCCCAAAGAGATTATTCGAGGCATGTAAAAAACTTTCGGTAAAGGTGATTCAAATATCCGCAATTGGGGCAGAATTAGAACATCCTGTAACAGAATTTTTAAGCAGCAAACGAAATGCAGACCAGGCCTTGCTTGAAGGTAATGAATCCAACATTGTTTTATATCCCGGTATTGTTTTAGGTGAACAAGGTCGGAGTACACGTCAATTAAGTTTATTATCTCGTTTATTTTGTATGCCACTTGTATTCGGTAAAAATAGAGAACTACCCTTAATCAGTATTTATCAATTAACCAGCCATATTATTAAGCTGATTAATAACTGGCCTACGTCGAAACGAGCTGAAGTATTAATTGCAAAACCCGAAACGATGGAATATTTGTTGAATAATCTTCGTCAGTGGATGGGGTTAGGTAAAGGTTGTTTTATCCCTATTCCAAAGTTATTAATAAAGTTCACTTTTCTTGTTTTCCCCAAATTATCCGTCGGTGCATTCAATAAACAAAGTATTGATATGTTATCGGCATATTCAACTAAAGAGGTTAATCCTATATCAAATGAAACAGCATCAGAATCGTTATTAAAAGACAATGTAACCACAGATTTTAATAAATCGATAAAATTAAGAATGTTGTTTTATTTAAATTTAATTACCTTGAGTGTTATCTGGATTGTTTCAGGGTTAAGCTCGCTAATAAATATAGAACAGAGTCGTGAATTAATAGCATTTACTGGTATTAGTGGTAGCGTAGGTGACACAATTATCTTAACTGCCGCCATGGGAGATATTATTCTAGGCGTTTTGCTTTGTTTTCCGCAGTTAAGACGCTCTGTAATCAAAATACAAATAAGTATTATAGTTATTTACAGCCTGATTATATCAATATTCATCCCTATGTTCTGGCTGCATCCCTTTGCTCCCATCATAAAAAATTTGGCGATGATTGTATTGGCTTTATATCTACTGATTGAAGAGAAGGAGTAAAGTATGTTTAAAACACTATTAGCAGATCAATGGGATTTATTAAGTCCTGCAGTACAGCAGCACTATGGTATTAAAGATGGCGAAGAAATGTCTATGGAAGGTGAGCTCGCAGTAAAACATGGACGATTCATAAAATTACTCATGCCATTAATTCGTTTAACCGGCGCACTTGTACCTGTTGAAGGAGAACAATTTAATGTCACTGTTGAGAATAAAAGAATAGGGAATACTTTTTACTGGCACAGACGTTTTAAGAAAGACAATAAAGTTTATGAGTTCAAGTCAAAAATGCAACAATTTAATAATGATATTGTTGAGTTTGTTGGCCTTGGTATTGGTATTCGTATGGGACTAAAAGTAATAGATGGAGGTCTCGTTTATGAAGATAAGGGTTATGTTTTAAAATTAGGCTCAACGTTGATCCCGATTCCCTTACGTCTTCTCATCGGAAAATCATTTATTGAAGAGTTCACAACTACGGATAGTCCTCATGATTTAGAGATGCGTTTTGTAGTAACCCACCCCTGGTTTGGATTTGGTTTTAGCTATATGGGTTACTTTAATTTTACAAAATAAATTAATAATTTATAGAGGATAAGAATATGACTGAAATATACTTATTTGTAATCGAAATGTTTATCGGGCTGGGAATTAGTGCAATCGTAATTTTTGCCTTAAAGCAGCCGCTAAAAGATGTGCTTACCGACATATGTGGTACTGAAGTACGAGCTAAATTTTGGGTTATGTATACCAACTTGATGCTAGTGATTACACCGCTTCTCAGCAGCATTGTTTTTGGCAAGTCACACCGAGTAGCAGAAGCAACTTTTTCATTCTACAAAACTGCGTTTGGAAGTGTCTTATTTGGTGTTTTTCTATCATTAGTTATTATTGGCTTGCAAATAACAAAAACTCTTCCCCAGAAAAGTGATCAACTACAAAACTAGGTTTTATTAATATTATTAGATACTATACACCTCAACCTATAAACAGTACTCTTTATACTCTATTGAGAGCTGAGGTTTCCATTGCAAAAAATACTACTGGTTGAAGATGAAACGGCCATTGCCGATGCGGTAATTTATGCGCTTGAGACCGAAGGTTTTAAGATTAAATGGCATACATTAGGGCAGGATGCACTAGCTGATATTCAGCAAGCTGACGATTATGTTTTAATGGTTCTTGATATCGGTTTACCTGATGCCAACGGTTTTGACATATGTAAAGAAATTCGTCGCTTTTCTGATATCCCTATTATCTTTCTCACAGCCAGAAATGAAGAAATTGATCGCATCGTGGGGCTTGAAATCGGTGCCGATGACTACATTACAAAACCATTTAGTCCCAGAGAACTCTCTGCACGAGTTAAAGTTATTCTGAAACGTGTTCATCACTCACCGCAGCAAACACACGTTCAAATAACAGATACAACCTTTATCATTGATCAACAGCGTGCCGTTATTTCATATCTTGGTCAGCAACTGGACTTAACCCGTTACGAATTTTTAATCTTAAAAAAATTGCTGCAACAGCCCGAGCGAGTCTTTTCTCGTGAACAAATAATTACTGAAGTCTGGAGTGAACCACATGCAAGCATGGATCGTGCAGTAGATACTCATATCAAGACACTCCGCCAGAAGTTAAAACAGGTTGATGATTCAACTGACCCAATCAAAACTCATCGCGGCCTCGGGTATAGTATAAGTGGTAATGTTAATGAGTCTTAGTCTGCGTATTTTCTTTGCCTATTTTCTTCTTATAGGATTATCGACGTGGATAGTTATGCAAAACATTACCACGGAACTTATCCCTGCGATGCGACAATCTCTGGAGGAGGCACTTGTTGATTCTGCCTATCTGATGGCTGAGATGGTCAAAGATGAGGTTAAAAATAATAAGTTAGACAACGGACAATTTGCCAGGAATATTAACGAATTTTCTCGTCGCCGTATTGAAGCAAAAATTTCAACTCAAACAAAACAAGATACCAACACCATAATCTATATCACCAATGATAAGGGCATTGTAATTTATGACTCTAGCGGAAAAAATGTTAGTAAGGATTATTCACAATGGAATGATGTCTACCTGACCTTAAAAGGCGAGTATGGTGCGAGAACAACGCGAAAAGACAAAAACGATTCCACCAGTAGTGTTATGTATGTTGCTGCACCAATTAAAATTGACCAGCGCATTATTGGTGTTTTAAGTGTCGGAAAACCCAGTGCAAGCGTACAACCTTATTTTGAAAACGCCGTAAAAAAAATTGAAAATAAAATACTCCTACTGCTGCTTGTTTCTTTAGCCCTGGTCAGTTTCATTGTTTACTGGCTGACCTTATCCATTCGTCAACTCACTATTTATGCCAAAGACGTACAAGAAGGTAAAAAAGTAGCTGTACCAAAATTACGAGAAAAGGAATTAGCACAACTCGCAAACGCGATGGAAGAAATGCGCGACTCGTTAGAAGGAAAAAATTATATAGAAAATTATTTACATAACCTGACACATGAAATTAAGAGCCCGTTAGCCGCAATACAAGGTGCAGCTGAATTATTAAATGAAGACATGCCTATCGAATCACGACAACGTTTTATTAAAAATATTGAAAATGAAAGCCAGCGTTTACAACAGATTGTTGAACAACTCCTAAAACTCGCCTCATTGGAAAAAAGACAGCAACTTGAAGATATTGAGCTGATTGATACCGGTGAAATGATTCAACAATTAAGTAATGATAAATATTCAATACTAAAACAAAAACAGCTTCACCTGAATATGCCTTCTCTTTCAGGAACAAAAATCCAGGCAGAACGCTTTTTAGTACAGCAACTCATTAGTAACTTACTCGATAACGCCATTGATTTTAGTCCTGAAGGTGGTGACATTAGCATTACTGATAAAATTAAAAATAATCACTGGTTTCTGACCATTAAAGATCAGGGACCAGGCATTCCAGATTATGCTTTACCTCGTATTTTTGATCGTTTTTACTCATTAGCACGAGCTGATACCGGCAAAAAAAGCACGGGGCTTGGTCTAAGTCTGGTTTATGAGGTGGTTCAGCTACACCATGGCGATATTAATATTCAAAATGGGAACGAAGGTGGTACTGACATTGTAATTCGGTTGCCAATAAATCAGCAAAAATCTTAATTAATTTTACATTCTTCACACAAAACACACATAAACCTCATATTTACCCCATATAGCCCCTCTAAGATTTACCCCAGTTATTTATAAAACAGGGGAAATCCAATGAACAAAAAATTTACCATAAAAATTGCCGTTATAGGCTTTCTAATGCTCGTCTTACTTATTCCATTAAATATGATAGAGGGGGTCGTGAGTGAACGCAGTAACTATAGAGATCACGCCAGTCGCAGCATCGCGCAAAGCTGGACAGGTAAACAAAAAATTATTGGCCCAATACTGGTCGTACCGTATGTCCAATATTATAAAAAACGCGAATGGGATAAAAACCTCAAGGCATATCAGGAAACAAAGTACAGCAGGACTAAACAGATTTATATCTTGCCGGAAAAACTTTTGATAAATGGTGAAATTATTACCGAGAACAGAAAACGCGGTTTATATAACGTTCCGGTATATTCAACCGATCTTGATATTAAGGGCCAGTTCAATAACAAAGAAGTTATTAAGGTTAGTCGAAAACATGGTAGTAATATTAAATGGAAAAAAAGTTATCTGTCCGTCCTCGTCAGTGACATTCGGGGGATTAGTGAACAACCTGAACTTCACTGGAACTATAAAAAGTATGAGTTTACTTCAGGTTCTGCCTTTGAACAGGAAGGTAATGGCATGCATGCAAATTTGTCTAAAATTACTTCAACTAAAGAAACATACTACCCTTTCTCATTCAGGGTAAATATAAAAGGTATGGAAAGCATCCAGTTTTCCGCTATAGGGAAATCTACTTCAGTAAATATTAAAGCAAACTGGCCACATCCAAGTTTTATTGGGCGTTACTTACCCTCATCAAGAACCATTACAGATGAAAATTTTGATGCTAACTGGAAACTGTCATCATTTTCCAGTGATATGCCACGTTTAATTAAAAGCTGTCAAAAAAATGAATGCAGAAGTTTTTTAAATAATACCTTTGGTGTTGAATTAATGAATTCAGTTGATATTTATCATAAAACTGAACGTTCAGTTAAATATGCAATTTTATTTATTAGCTTAGCTTTTATTACATTCTTCTTATTTGAAATCATGAAAAACCTGCGTTTACATCCTATGCAATATTTATTAGTAGGTCTTTCACTCAGTTTTTTCTATCTACTATTAATTTCACTGTCTGAACACATGGCTTTTATTTATGCTTATAGCATTGCTACAAGCGCCAGTGTTATTACACTTGGGGTTTATATTAGTGCGGTTCTTAAAAGTATGAAACTTGGGATTAGTTTCACAGCGATGATATCGTTACTTTATATGATGTTGTATGCCATATTAATATCTGAAGACAATGCATTATTGATGGGAAGTTTATTGTTCTTCTCAATACTCTCACTGGTAATGTTCGTTACGCGTAAATTAGATTGGTATGACGTCACTAATAAACTGGCTAACCAGGCTATTTTAGAAGCAGACGATAAAAAATCCTGATTTACACTTACACATAATAAAACTCTGGAGGAAACTCCAGAGTTTTATGTTTTGAGCAACATCACATTACCCTTTTACACATACAACCTGACATAATGATTTCCGCCACCCAGTGTGCCTAATTGACGAACCCAGGTTTGATAAGGTTTTTTCATCATCTTAAAAATCTTAGGATGTTTATTTAAAACGTCATCTAAACCAACTGATAATGCACGAACTGTTGAGGCGCGCGCTTTATCTGTTTTATATCGATCAAATCCAACGGGTATTGCAGCCTCAATGGCAGAACGAACAAAACGTAAATGTGAAAAATTTGCTAAAAGTTACTGAAGTGTTTAGCGAATGAAATTATATAAGTTTAGCCTGAAGATTTATTTGTCCTAACTGATTTAATCAGCTGCATCATCTTCAATAAGACCAGCAACACCATACCAATGACCAATCCAACAATAAGGTCAGCGACCAATATTGGTAGTATCGACATGAAATTATGGATTGCATCAATATTGTGAACAAACATTCCACCTCCAACCAGAAGCATGGCAATAGTACCAATGATCCCCAGCAAACGAATCACTTTTGGCAGAGCGTTGATCAGCAGCTCACCTGTAGTATGTGCTCCCTTGGCAATAACTCCTTTCAACAATTTAGCGCGTTCTATAAGGTGCAAACCAGTATCATCCATACGCACAAGAATTGCCACTACACCATATACCCCGGCTGTAGCCAATAGTGCAATAAAACTAACAACCATTATCTGAACAGGAAGAGATTGACTGATCACTGTGTCCAGAGTGATAACAATAATTTCTATAGAGAGGATAAAGTCTGTCCGTATCGCCGCCTTAATTTTCGCTGCCTCTGAATGTAATATCTCTTTTTTGTCGGATGATTCACTCGCGGCAGGCTTATGATTATGAGGATGTGTAAACCACTCATAGACTTTTTCTGTTCCCTCATAACTTAGGTAAGCACCACCCAATAGCAGGATGGGAACAATCAACCATGAAGCATAGGCACTTAACAAAAACGCGACCGGTAAAATAATAAGCTTATTGAGTAATGCCCCCTTGGTGATCGCCCAAATCACAGGCAGCTCCCTGGAAGCATGAAAGCCCGTGGCCTTCTCCGCGTTAACCGCAAGATCATCCCCTAATAAAGCAGCCGTTTTTTTTGCAGCCACCTTACTCATTACCGCAGCGTCATCGAGCAGCATTGCTGCATCATCAAGTAGTGCTAAGAGGCCACCGGCCATAATGTATCCTTGATTATAATAATGGTTGTTTATAACGATAAAAATAATTAAAAGGGTATTTACTCTACCCCAAATATTCTTGATTTTGTCTACTTTCTCTTTGTCGTTCTTTCATACTATCTTCTTAATATCAGATTGCCAATAATGCAAACATCGGACTTTCCTTTAATCAATGAAGCAACGGGTTCTACAGGGATAATCAATCTCTCCCGGTTTTCTCGAAAACTCACTCTCTCAGCAAGGTTGCCAGATTCACCGTCAGGGCAGACGCGAGGAGATCCAGATCATCCAGATCGATCAAACCCAGTCCACTTTCCAGGGCATAAAGGGTCGTGAGGGCGAGTTGGCTTTCATCGGCTAGCTGTTGCGTGTCCCATTTGCGTTGCACACGCAAGGCAAACACATTGCGAGCGAGTATTTCCCGACAGGTGTTGTTGCTGGAAATTAACACTGGGTGAATATCGACATAGGGTAAAAGTTCATCGCGCAGGATGCGGAATTGGCGATGAGCGGCAATGCCCATGGTTACCCCACCAGACAATATCCGGTTTACCCTGATTTCAATCGGCCCATGGGTAAACAAGTCCCCGACAGGCGTGGCAAAGTCCATCCCCAGCTCTGGCTGGATGGTAATGGCCTGGCCTGGTTTACGAGTGAGTAAAAGCATAAAAACCTCCCTGTCTCTTGATGAATACTATAGTATGTAATACTATATACTGTAGACGTATAGTCACGCAAGGGTCAATTTATGGCCCATGACAACATCGAAAAATACAGATTTGACTGAACGATTCCCGGAAGTATTAAAGGAAGTCAGACTACAAAAAGGAATTTCACAAGAAGAACTGGCTGATCGAGCTGGTTTGCACCGTACGTATATTTCACAAATTGAACGAAGTCTTAAGTCGCCATCACTTCGTTCACTGGGCCAAATCGCCGATGCCCTGGAAATATCACTATCAAGTTTGATAAAGAAGATGGAAAAGTAAATAACAAGAATTAGAATGCTAGAAAAATAGAACGGTCCCCTTTTACTGCTAATATTAGAAACAATTGTTCTCTGACCCGGTTTTTCTCGGTTTTTCTTGCCATTTACTTTTTTATCAACTTATAGCCTTCCCATCGATAAGTTGTATTTTTATACTTTGCAGCACTAATTTTCACTACATTACTCAATGTTCTATTATTGCTGTTTATTTTAAATTTAGTGAAATTACCAACATATGAATATTTCTTCTTAGCAGCATCATATACCCAATAGTCAATATATAGATTTGCTAATCCAAACGAAGTAGTAATGGAAATATCAGGAATAGAATCAAAATTAATATCAGCAAAAGATATGTAACCTTTATCTCCATCAAGAATAGAGGTGTCTTTTGAAATATCTAATTGATTTTTTTGGTCTTGTTTTTCAACATTAAGTCGCTGTAATAACTTTTCATCCAATGCGACTTTTTTTACGTCTAAATTAACAGTAATATTTTTATAAATACAAGGCCCTGTACTTTTAAAAGTGAACTCACATGTTTCTGGTTTTGTATTTGATACTTTATCTTCTGTTGCATCAGAACAACCAGCAATAACAAACATAAATATAATAATTAATAATTTCATAATAAGCCTAATGGTATTAAAAAAAACTTTGCACGTTTTAGATAAAGCTCTCTGCCTGTTAATCCATTATATCCACCATTAACACGTCGAGTAATTGCTTTAAGATTATCATTATCTGCATACTTATTTAGCTTACGATTATCCCAAAACCATAAACTAACATCTAATGCATATTTAGGAGTTGTTGCAATTATTTGCTCATTACCTAATTTAAGTAAATCTTTTTTAATATATTTACCATAACTTTCATAATTATCACGGCCTGTAAGTTGTAATAAACCTCGCCCCTTAAATCTGACACCATCACCTTTTTTGATATTTCCTAAATCTTTTCGTCCTTCATATGCGGTACCACTAGCAATTTCTTGGGTATAAACAAAGGACATACTCTCGTGACCAATTTGAGCCAGAAAATGAGATACTCTTAGAGGGGAATTAACTTGGTATTTTGGTAATGCAGTATTTAATAAATTTAAATAAGGCTTAACGGTTGATCCTGACCCCATAGCCATAATAGCCATTAATGAATCTTGATTAAGCCCATTAACTATATTTTTTTTAAGCGTTCTTAGAGTATTACCACCTGCATCGACACGACCATCAGGGTTGCTTAATTTAACAATTTGTTTCTGGAATTCTTCAATTGCAGTAATTGTTTTACTACCATTTTTACCATCAACAACAAGTCGGTTTTTTAATTTAAAATTGGAGGATTGTGCAAGGTTTAATCCAGCTTGAATCACTTTAACGTCAACTTTATCGTTGACTCCCTGTTCCTCAACACTTTTTTGTATTGTCATATTTCAATTCCATTTGAAGTTATCAATAAGTTTATATTAAGTAGTTTTAAGTGGCAGCACAATAGTCGCTTTCATAAATAAATTATTATGTGAACTAAACCTTCTTATTTGAGAAAGAACAAATGGGGTCAGAGAGCAATTGTTTCTAATATTAGAGAATATTGCTCTCTGACCCTGTTTTTTACTGTTTTTTCCTGTTTATTCGGGGGAAACTCAATCTTTCGTGAGTAAATGTGAACGTGGAGAACGGCGAATAGATATAGCGGAACTGCGTGAATTTTGTATTGCAATAGACACAACACTAGAAAAATTTATTAAACAGTATGAAAAAAAATTACGTTAACAATATTCAAATCAAAGAAAAATAGATCTGTCCTCTTTTACCTCGTTATCCCTCAGTCTCTGATGCCGAATATTTATTTAATGAACTTTACCTTCGCCATAAAATGAAATGTGTTTTCAGGTTCGGTCTCTAAATTATTCGCCATATAAATCAGATACTCACCAACATCTTGAAATACTTTCTCTTTCACCCTTTTTCCATTTATCCATGCTATTCCTTCCAGAACCTGTGTTTTCAGAAATAATTCTGTTGCCGCATTATATTTTTCATTGGATATTAAAAAAATATTGTCATCATTATTCTGTATTGAATACCAGGTTCCCGATGGATTTCGAATGGCTAGATTTTTTGGATGGTTTTGCGGAAACTTGAGATGAATATTTCCACCTATTGAAACATTAGCAGGATAGGCCTGTAGTGCTGAGGTTTTAACCTCAGTGTTATGCATATCAGAAATAGCACAACCAGTAAGAACAAATAAAACCAGAAAAATATTTTTTTTAACACCTGTAATAATCATTATTAAATATCCCTTTATTAATTAAATTACAAACTTAAATGAAAATGAGGAGGTGTTGTTTCTAAAATAATTTTTATTGCAATGCCAGTAGCGGCAGATTTTAAATGAGCCTTTTCAGCGACAGTCATATTTTTGCTTCGCACATCTACAGCGCCTGTTTTCAGGTGCTTCGAAATATATATCATTTTAGATATCTGGGTATCAATGACTGCTTTCATAGCCGCAATAGTGTCTGCTTTTGATTTTTTTGCGGCTACCGCATCAGTATAAGATTTTTTTATTTCTTTCGCCGCAGTTTGGTTGCTATATACAGTTAATTGATCACCACCTGATAATTTCCCATACATTGCAGAAGCCTGACTTTGCGATGACCGAGCTCCACTCGTTACAACAATATCTTTTTTAGTCAGCGCATAATATTTATCCGCTATTTTTTTAACCTTTGCTTTAATTGTTATTGAAAGCACGACGCCAGCTTTTAGTGTGTAATGTTCCGCCATAAACTTGTCCTTTTTAATCCTTTAAATTTAACCCAGAATCTTAACTTATCGATAAATGAGGTACAACTGATGCAATATGAATATGATACTTAACTCTTCTTAACTTTAAAGATAACGTTGTGTGTTAATTTCATTTATCAATCGCATTCAAACATGTCAAATGTAAGGCCTGACCCTCGTTATCTTATATCCAGAAACTTGCAGATGCATTAGAAGTAACTATTTCTGAGTTGTTTCAAGAATAACAGTAAAGAAAAATAGATCTGTCCCCTTTTACGTGGTCAGGACCTGACCCTGACGGACTGACGGACTGACTGACGGACTGACTGACGGACTGACTGACGGATCCCTGACGGATCCCTGACGGATCCCTGACGGATCCTGACGGATCCCCACAAAATTCACTCATAAATCACCTTCAAATTCATTATTGAT
>CAZZIS010000039.1:0-25888 GCA_964654445.1 uncultured Thioalkalispiraceae bacterium | reverse complement strand
TGTTGCATTATAAGGTGCAATAAAATTATCCAGCATTTTTGAACCGCAGGTCGTTTTAATTCCATTTGTACAAAAAATATCTTTTTGTGCCAGCGGAATGCCGGTCAAAACAGACCCCTTGCCTTTAGCAATTAATTCATCTGCGGCACGTGCTTGTGTCAATGCATGTTCTTCGCTCACAGTGATAAAACTGTTTAATTCAGAATCATATTGTTTAATTCGCTGCAGGAAACTTTTAGTCAGTTCTTCACTGGAAAAATCGCCTTTTTTAAGCCCTTCGGCAAGTTCGGCAATGGTTTTGCTATGCATTTTTTTACTCTTTAAATTACTCTGGAATTTTATTCGGGGAATCGAGTGTTTATTCTAGGACCTTAGGAACAAGATATAAGCCATTTTCCACATTAGAACTGATTTTCTGAAAATGCTCACGTTGATTTTCTTCAGTAACGACATCTTCACGTAAACGCTGGTGCGCAGCATGTGGATGTGCCATCGGCGTAACATTCTCAGTATCCACTGCATCCATTTGTTCAACTAATTTCAAAATATTGCTTAGACTTTCTGCGTACCCGGGGATATCATCTTCGGCAATAGCCAGCCGTGCCAAATGTGCGATTTTTTCAACGTCATTTTTGTCCAGTGACATAGGATTTCAGCTCCACAATTACTCTTTAATCTAAATGCCCTGTGATGGGCTCGGCAAATTCTACCAGTTATCATTACTGGCTGCTTGCTCATTTGGCCCTTATTAATTAAAGTAGCAACCGGGTTTTCTCTTTTAATTACTATAAGAACTAATAATTATGTTTTCACGCCTTCGGGGACTTTTTTCAAACGATATTTCTATCGATCTTGGTACTGCCAACACTTTAATTTACGTTAAAGGTAGCGGAATCGTACTTAATGAACCTTCAGTGGTCGCGATTCGTCAGGAACGCGGGCCGGGTGGGCCAAAGAGCATCGCAGCCGTTGGTGCAGAAGCAAAGCGCATGCTAGGCAGAACGCCTGGTAATATTGTGGCTATTCGCCCAATGAAAGACGGTGTTATTGCGGACTTTACCGTCACCGAAAAAATGCTCCAGCATTTTATTCGTAAAGTGCATGAATCTGAATCACGTTTTTTCCGCCCAAGCCCACGCGTACTCATTTGTGTGCCCTGTGGTTCAACCCAGGTAGAACGCCGTGCCATTCGTGAATCGGCTAATGGAGCCGGTGCCCGTGAAGTATATTTAATTGAAGAACCAATGGCGGCGGCAATTGGTGCAAAAATGCCAATCTCTGAGGCCAGCGGTTCAATGGTTTTAGATATTGGTGGTGGTACTACTGAAGTTGCCGTTATTTCATTAAACGGTATTGTTTATTCAGCCTCAGTTCGTATTGGCGGTGATCGTTTTGATGAAGCAATTGTCAATTATGTACGCCGTAACTACGGCAGTTTAATCGGCGAACAATCTGCTGAACGCATTAAAAAAGAAATTGGTACCGCGTATCCAGGTAACGAAGTACGTGAAATGGAAGTCCGTGGCCGTAATTTAGCAGAAGGTATTCCCAGAAGCTTTACTTTAAACAGCAACGAAATTCTTGAAGCACTGCAGGAACCTTTAAGCGGTATTGTCAGCGCAGTAAAAACAGCATTAGAACAAACGCCGCCTGAACTCGCTTCCGACATTGCTGAACGCGGTATGGTTCTGACCGGTGGTGGCGCTTTATTACATGATCTTGACCGTTTGATTATGGAAGAAACAGGCTTACCCGTTATTATTGCCGATGATCCACTAACCTGTGTTGCACATGGCGGCGGCATTGCGCTGGAAATGATTGACGATCATGGTGGTGACCTGTTCAGTCTTGAATGAGGTCGATCTTAAATCTAAGCTGCTCTGACTCTCCCCGAATTTTCGCTGAGAGCGAAATAATACAGAACAACCAAAAAAACAATACCCAACAAAATAATAAATTATAAACAGAGTCTGGAGGAATAACTTATTAAACTTTTATTCATCCAGGGTCCTTCCTTAGGTAATCGCCTGATTCTTCTGGTGCTGCTGTCTATTACCCTAATGACACTGGATCATCGTACAAGTTACGTGAACACCCTTCGTTCAAGTATTGCGGTTTTAGTTTATCCTTTTCAATACCTGGTTAATTTTCCAGCCAATGTGGGTGACTGGGCCTCGGACAGCTTTACCAGCCGAAAAACATTAAAGGAAGATAACGCAACCTTACGTACACAAAACCTGATTTTAACCACCCAGTTACAAAAACTGAATTTCATCGAATCAGAGAATATTCACTTAAGAAGCTTATTAGAATCATCCAAGCGTGTAGGTGAACGCATTTTAATCGCCGAGTTACTCTCTGTTGATATGGATCCCTATAAACAACAAGTCACCATTAATAAGGGCTCTGCTTCTGGTGATGATATTTACCCGGGTCAGCCTTTTGTTGATGCGAAAGGTATAATGGGAAAATTAATTCACATCGCACCCTTCTCCAGCACCGCTTTATTAATTACCGATCCAGGACATGCTTTACCAATACAGGTTAATCGTAATGGCTTACGCGCTATCGCCAAAGGTACTGGAAACCGAACCCGTTTGAATATACCGCATCTACCAAACAATGCTGATATTAAGGTGGGCGATATACTCGTTACCTCCGGCTTAGGTTGTGTTTTCCCCGTCGGATATCCTGCTGCTATTGTCGTCGAAATCAATATTGATCCCAGTTTACCTTTCGCAGAAGTGCTCGCGGAACCAATAGCAGAGCTCGATCGCAGCCGTGACATTTTATTAGTTTGGCCAGGAGGTAAAGCCAAGCCAAATCCAGCTAACCCCTGTCAAATGGAAAGTGGCTTAAAAATAAAAAATACACTGCCACTAAAAGAAAATAATCCTGCACAAGGAAGAAAAGCCTCATGAAAAACACCAAACCTCATGGCGGCAATATTATTTTACTCAGCTTTATTGCTGCGTTTATTTTAAGCATGCTACCACTGCCTCAAATACTGCAAACACTCCGCCCTGAATTTGTCCTCATAGTATTAATATACTGGTGTATTGCTTTACCTAATCGCGTTGGTGTTGGTATTGGCTGGATTGCAGGTCTTGTCTTTGACGTTTCAACCGATGCATTATTAGGACAACACGCTTTAACCTTCGCTCTCATTGCTTATTTGGCCATTAAACTACATCAACGCATTCGTGTTTTCCCTGTATGGCAGCAAGCATTAACCATTTTAGTTTTATTGATGTTTCAGGGCACAATCACTTTATGGATAAAAGGTATGCTAGGTGATGCACCCGCACTCTCCGTATTTATACTGCCTGCCATAAGCACCGCATTATTCTGGCCTCTTGGGTATTTCTTAATGCGCCAGATAAGACGTTATTATCAAATCAATTAATGGCCTTTAATAACAATCAGACACTCAAAGATCATTTTCATGAGACCCAAATATTTAATCAACGGGTACTTGTTGCTGGTTTGATCATGTTATTTTTGCTGATTTTGTTATTAAGCCGATTGGTTTATTTACAAATCACTAATCAACAACACTACTCCACCCTGTCAGAAAATAATCGTGTCAGTATTCGACCTATTCCTCCAACACGTGGACTTATTTTTGATCGCAACGGGATTTTACTGGCACAAAACCTTCCCAGTTTTACCCTGGAAATTATTCCTGAACATGTCGAAAATCTGGATGACACGCTGAAAAAACTAAAACAGTTAATTAACATCAGCGAAGAAGATTTAAAACGCTTCCATAAAAATCGACGTAAAAAAAGGCGCTTCGAAGGTATACCGCTGCGCTTTCGTTTAAACGAAGAAGAGGTTGCTAAAGTTTCAGTACAACAAAATAAATTAGCCGGGGTAATAATAAAAGCACAACTCTCACGCCATTACCCACAAGGAAAATTAGCCTCACATGCTGTCGGTTATGTTAGCCGTATTAATGAAGCTGAACTAAGAAAACTAAATGCTTCAAATTACAGTGCCACCTCTCATATTGGTAAAGTTGGTATTGAACGCACCTATGAAGACATATTGCACGGCAAGGTTGGCTTTCAACATGTTGAAACAAATGCACAGGGTCGTGTTTTACGAGTGCTTGACCGTACCTTGCCGGTATCAGGTAAAAACTTATATTTAAATCTGGATAGTAAGGTTCAGGCCATTGCCGAGCAAAGCCTGGCTGAAAATAATGGTGCCTTAGTGGCAATTGATCCACGCAATGGTGCCGTTTTAGCAATGGTCAGTATGCCCGTTTACGATCCAAACCTGTTTGTTCACGGTATTAGCAGCGTTAACTATAAAGCACTAAGCACATCTGCCGAACGCCCCCTGTTTAACCGCGCCTTACGTGGCCAGTATCCACCCGGCTCAACCATTAAACCATTCATAGGTTTAGCAGGGCTTGAACTTAAAGAGCTGCAATCACACAGTGAAATAGATTGCCCCGGCTGGTACATGCTGAAAAACGATGAACGCCGTTATCGTGACTGGAAAAAACGTGGCCATAATAAAACAGATTTGTTAAAAGCCATCACAGAGTCATGTGATGTCTTTTTTTATGACTTAGCCCTGACCCTGGGTATCGACAATATGTCTTCTTACCTCGCCCATTTTGGTCTGGGACAAAAAACAGGAATCGATTTACGTGGTGAATTATCGGGTCTCAACCCTTCACGCGAATGGAAGCGTCGGAATCGAAATTTACCCTGGTTTCCTGGCGAAACTTTGATTACCGGAATTGGTCAGGGTTTTATGCTCACCACCCCCTTACAACTTGCCAATGCCACTGCGGCAATCTCAATGATGGGTGAGCGTTTTAAACCACGCATGTTGTATGGTGTTCAGGATGAACAAAATAGCCCGGTTATTAAAACAAAAGCAGTATCGCTAAAAGCGGTACCTATTAATGACGAACAAAACTGGCAAACCATTATAAAAGCGATGAAAAATGTTGTTTATGGCCTTCATGGTACCGCCCGTGGTATTAAACATAACCTGAAATACATCATTGCAGGTAAAACCGGCACGGCACAGGTTTTTGGTATTGCTCAGGATGCGGAATATAAAAAAGAAGAAATTGCGAAAAAATTACAAGATCATGCCTTGTTCATTGGCTTTGCCCCCTATGAAAACCCACGTATTGCAGTGGCCTTAATTGTCGAAAATGGGGGACATGGTGGCTCTGCTGCCGCACCTATTGTGCGTAAAGTCATGGATCAGTATTTACTCAATCTTCCTGAAGAAAATCTGATTCCAGCAGAAAACATTAAAAAAGAGGAAGCAGCACAATGAACTGGCAAAGCGACTCATCGTCAATGAACTTTCGTGAAGAAAATCGCATTAGTGCAGGGCGTCGACTGTTATACCGATTTCATATCGACCTTCCCTTATGGATTGGTATTATGTTGCTCGCCGCCATGGGCATGGTGGTGCTTTATAGTGCCGGTGATAAAAATATCGAGCTACTAAATCGTCAGTTTGTTCGCTTGTTTATTGCTTTCATTGTCATGGTTGCTGTCGCCCAGATAAACCCAAGTACGCTAAAACACTGGGCACCGTGGATGTTTGGTATCGGCCTGCTCATGCTCATTGCTGTACTCGTCTTCGGCGAAGTGGGTAAAGGCGCACAACGCTGGTTAAACCTGGGTTTATTTCGCTTTCAACCTTCCGAGCTAATGAAAATTGCCGTTCCGCTCATGGCCTCCTGGTATCTGGCAGAGGCACCCTTACCGCCTCGTCGAGGCCGCTTATTTATTGCGACTATCATCGTTATTGTGCCAACGTTATTGATTGCCAAACAACCCGACTTAGGAACCTCTTTGTTAATCGCCTCATCCGGTTTCTTTGTGTTGTTATTAGCGGGTTTAGGCTGGAAACTTATTTTTAGCGTTATTACCTTAATGGCAGCCAGCGCACCGGTATTCTGGAATTATTTACTGCATGATTATCAGCGGCAGCGTATTCTTACTTTTATTAACCCTGAAACTGATCCACTGGGTTCTGGCTACCACATAATACAATCCACTATCGCCATTGGTTCAGGCGGACTCTACGGTAAAGGATGGTTAAATGGTACACAATCACACCTCGATTTTTTACCGGAACGCTCAACTGATTTTGTTTTTGCCGTATTCAGTGAAGAATTTGGCTTCCTCGGAACTTTGCTATTACTGGCCGTTTATATTGCGGTTATTAGCCGTGGAATTGTTATTGCGGTTAATGCACAAGATACTTTTTCACGTTTAGTTGCTGGTAGTCTCACTTTGACCTTTTTTGTCTATGTTTTTGTTAATATCGGCATGGTCTCTGGCATACTACCTGTAGTGGGACTCCCCCTCCCCTTAATTAGCTATGGTGGCACATCAATGGTGACCATTCTGGCCGCTTTCGGTATATTAATGTCGATACAAACGCATCGCAGGTTAGTTGGTGCATGAATGCTTCTAAGCTGGATAACTGAGTACTTATTAAAAGAGTTATAATGAAATTAATACGCATATTTTCCCTTAACTTTTTCCTGATTTTCAGTTTGTTGCTTTCAACAACAGTAACAGCGGCAGACTTTTCTGATAAAAAGGAAGTCAAAGCTTTTATTAAACAAATGGTTAAAAAACATAAGTTTAATAAACAGTATTTAGAAAAACTTTTTTCCAGAGCAAAATTATACGATTCCATTTTAGAAGCCATTGCTCGCCCCGCTGAAAGCAAACCCTGGTACCAGTACCGCCCTATTTTTGTTACAAAAAAACGCACTCAAGGCGGTATTGATTTTTGGAAGAAAAATGCAGATGCACTGGCTCGGGCAGAAAAAACTTACGGTGTGCCACAAGAAATCATTGTTGCTATTATTGGCGTTGAAACCCGTTATGGTAAACATGCCGGTACTTATCCCGTTTTTGATTCTTTAGCGACATTGGCTTTTGGCTATCCACCTCGTGCAACTTTCTTCAAAAGCGAGCTGGAACATTTTTTACTGATGGCTCGCGAAGAACAATTTGAAGCAAATAAACTTTTAGGTTCATATGCCGGTGCCATGGGGATGCCACAATTTATTTCCAGTAGTTTCCGCCGTTATGCGGTTGATTTTGATGGTGACGGCAAACGCGACTTATGGAATAACACGACGGATGCCATCGGCAGTGTAGCGAATTATTTTCGAAAGCATCACTGGAAACGTGGACAACCTATTACTCATAAAGTTGAAGTTCACGGTAAACGTTATAAAAAATTAATAAACAGGGACTTAAAACCTTCACACACTCAACTCGAGCTATTAATTAACGGTGTTATTTTACCCGGAAATATCGCAGAAAATTTAAAAGGCAAACTCCTCCGCCTGAAAAAACCTAAAAATCCGGAATATTGGGTTACATGGAATAACTTTTATGTCATAACACGCTATAATCATAGTGCACTTTATTCAATGGCTGTTTATCAACTTAGCCAGAAAATAAAACAAGGCTATTTAAAATTATAATTATTTAATAACAGGCTCATAAGATGTTACAAAGCGTTAATAAAACTCCTTATATAATTTTATTCTCTGCTTTGTTATTGCAAGCCTGTTCGTCTTCATCTCGCTATAAAATCAATCAGGACCATGGCCCCGCCGATCCTGTCGATGTCAGTGACATAAAAGATGCAGTGCCAAAAACTGAACCCCGCAGTAAATATGGTAATCCGCAAAATTATAAAGTGCGGGGTAAATGGTATAACGTTAAAAAAAGCAGCGCAGGCTACAAAGAAAAAGGCATTGCTTCATGGTACGGCAAAAAATTTCATGGTCATCGCACCTCCAGTGGTGAAACCTATGACATGTATGCCATGACAGCGGCACACAAAACGTTACCATTACCTACCTATGTCCGGGTGACTCATCTAAAAAATGGTCGTAGTATAATCGTTAAAGTAAATGACCGAGGACCTTTTCATCAAAACCGTATTATTGATTTATCCTACTCAGCTGCAAAAAAATTAGGTGTCACTGCCACAGGTACCGCTGCCGTGGAAGTTGTGGCCATCAATGCGAAAACATTTCAGCAAAAAAAATCGTACCAGCCAAAAGTTAAACGCCCATCAGCCCTGTCAACTTATCCAGCCAAAAGTAATTACAAACTTTATTTGCAAGTCGGTGCATTCGTTAGTCAGGAAAATGCTAACAAACTGCATAAACGTTTAAGTCGCATGTTTAAGCAGAGAAAAATTCATTCTGATTTCGCAGCAGAAAAAAATATCTACCGGGTTCGCATTGGGCCGCTCGCCAGTGTCGCTGATGCAGACGAACTCTCAGGCTTCTTAAAAAATAAAGGCATTCCTGCGACACAAATTATCATTGATTAATGTTATTAATTGCTCAATTCAATTCTTCCTTTTATGACCAAATACTAGGTTTACTGCCATATAAAATGTAATATACAGACAATATTTTATAGTCTGTAGGAAACGTTATGCGTATACGCAATATTTTTGTCTTATTTACCCTTATATCCAGTTATTTAACTTATTCAACATTGGTGATTGCAGCCCCTGCACTTATTCCTGCACCTCCCCGTGTAAACGCTAAAGCCTACTTTTTGATTGACCATCAGAGTGGTCATGTTCTCGCAGAAAGAAATGCAGATAAAAAAATTGAACCCGCCAGCCTGACCAAACTTATGACCGCCTATGTGGTATTGTTTGAAATTGAACGGGGTGGTATTAGCCTGGAAGATGAAGTAAAAATCAGTGAGAAAGCATGGCGCATGGGCGGCTCACGAATGTTTGTTGAAGTTAATACACATGTTTCAGTTGAGAAACTATTAAAAGGGTTAATTATTCAATCAGGCAATGACGCCACAGTTGCCCTGGCAGAACACATTGCCAGTAATGAAGCATCTTTTGTTGAACTCATGAATCAACATGCTGAACGTTTAGGTATGAATGCCACACACTTTAATAACAGTACTGGCTGGCCTGATAAAAATCATTACACTACCGCACGTGACCTGGCCAAACTTAGCCAGGCTATTATTAATGATTTCCCAAAACATTATTCTACATATAAAGAAAAAGAATACACCTACAATAATATTCGCCAATATAATCGTAATAGATTGTTATGGTTAGATGATCGCGTTGATGGCCTTAAAACAGGCCATACTGAGGCAGCAGGGTATTGTTTAATATCCTCTGCAAAACAAAACAATATGCGGCTTATCTCTATAGTTACCGGCACCACTAAAGATGATGCACGTATTGCCGCAAGTCGAAAATTATTAAATTATGGCTTTCGATTTTTTGAAACCACCTTAATCCACAAGGCAAATACAGAAATAACCAATATGCGAGTATGGAAAGGTGAAGAACAACAACTCTCACTTGGGATAAATGAAGATCTTTACATCACTGCACCTAAAGGTTTAGCAAGAAAAATTAAAAATAATATAAAAGTTGAAGCTATGATCGAAGCTCCTGTCGAAGCAGGTAAAAGTTATGGTCAGTTAAATATTATGCTCGGAGACAAACAACTGGCGACACAAGAGCTGGTTGCCTTGTCCACTATTAAAAAAGGTGGTATCTGGCGTAAACTCATTGATAATATTCAGTTAATGTTTCAGTAATTCGGATAATATATTTTATGTCATCACAACTGGTTTATCTAAACGGCGAATATTTACCTCTAAATGAAGCCAAAATTTCCGTACTGGATCGTGGCTTTATTTTTGGTGATGGTGTTTATGAAGTTATACCCGCCTATGGTAGCAAAGCACTTCGTTTTGAACACCACATGCAACGCTTACAAAACAGCCTCGATGCTGTTCGTATAACTAATCCCCTATCAAATGCGCAATGGCAGGAAATTATCGATAAACTGATTGCTGAAACAGGACCACAAGATCAATCCATTTACCTGCACATAACACGTGGTGTTGCTTCACGCGATCATCGTTTCCCGGATGACTCTAAACCTACCGTGTTTGTTATGAGTAATATTTTACCTGCAGTTGAACCCGAATTATTAAAAACCGGCATAAGTGCAGTCACACTGGATGATATTCGCTGGCAATATTGCAATATTAAAGCTATCGCTTTATTACCGAACATATTATTACGCCAGCAAGCTGTTGATAAAGGTACAGCAGAAGCTATTTTAATCCGTAATGGTAGTATGACTGAAGGTGCTGCAAGTAATGTATTTATTGTCAGTGGTGGGATTATTAAAACACCACCTAAAGACCAACAAGTATTACCTGGCATTACACGAGATTTGATTGTCGAACTGGCTAAAACTCACAATATGCCAATTGAAGAAATTTCAATTAGTGAGAAAGAATTTCTCGCTGCTGAAGAAATCTGGTTAACCAGTTCCACCAAAGAAATTTTACCGGTTACTCAAATTAATGAGCAACAAGTGGGAAATGGCAAGCCTGGTGTTGTTTGGCAGGATATGTATCAAAAATATCAGGATTACAAAGAAACATTACGTAAATAGTGTTTAAATCTTGCTATCTTGTTTTAAACAAAATCAGCCCCATATAATAATTTATGACTGAAAAAGCTGACGAGCTATTTAATTTTCCATGCGATTTTCCCATTAAAATAATGGGGCGCTGCGACTGTGAGCTTGAGTCTCTGGTTGTTGAAATTATAAACCGCCATGTTTCAGACTTGTCTGAGAGTGCAGTAAAAACCCGACCTAGCGGTAAAGGTAATTTTATTTCTGTAACGGTTACTGTAAAAGCAACCAGCCGGGAACAACTGGATAATATTTACCTCGAACTCACCGCACGTAAAGAAGTTTTAATGGCACTGTGATTTAAAATTCTTCAATGTAGGTTGGTTCAAGGAGTAACGCGACGGAACCAACAATAATGAATTGTTGGCTCCGCTGCGCTTGAGCCAACCTACATTTATATAATTTTTCCTTGCTAGCTTCGTGGTTATAATTGATTATGAAAACATCTTCTAACACACTTCTGGTTCGTGATCTTGGTCTACAAGACTACCAACCTGTCTGGCAATCAATGCAAGACTTCACCGCTAAACGTGATGAATCTACGGCCGATGAATTATGGTGTCTGGAACATCCAGCTGTTTTCACCATGGGGCTTAATGGTAAAAAAGAACACTTACTAAATGTTAAAAATATTCCTGTTATTAATATTGATCGCGGTGGACAGGTAACTTATCACGGCCCTGGTCAACTTGTCATTTATACTTTAATTGATCTACAACGATTAGGAATCAGTGTTAAAGATCTCGTTACCACTATTGAAAAATCTATTATTCTATTGCTTAAACAATATGGCATTAATGCCAGCGGAAAAGAAAATGCACCAGGCGTATACGTTGATGATGCAAAAATAGCCGCATTAGGTTTACGTATAAAACGAAATAAAAGCTATCACGGCCTATCATTAAATATTGATATGGATCTAACACCCTTCCAGCAAATCAATCCCTGTGGTTATGAAGGTATGGCAGTCACACAATTAAAAGATTTAAAACCAGAACTTGATTTAAGCAACATAAAAACAGACTTAATTTCCCACTTTAGCCAACTTCTCGGTTACAATATTTAACTACTTCAGAAATAAGCTAGTTGTATTAGTGAGAAAAAATGATTAACTACAACTTTTATCCCGAAGACAATTTTATTTTAACCATATTTTATGGTGAAATTTCACCCCGGGAACTTCATGAACTCATCGATAAGTTACAAAAAATTGACCACGAAGAAGGCGCTATGCGTGGACTGAGTATCCTGTGCAAAAACACAAAATCAAAAGGAATAAAAGCCAGCGATGTTATGAGTGCAGGCGAAAGAATGCATAATGTAAGTTTTCGAAAAAATGGCAAACATGCAATTATTGCCAAAACATTACTGGCCTATGGCTTATCTCGAATGTATAAAGTTGCATCAGATGTTATGAATCTGGATGAGTTAAAAGTTTATAAGGAAGAAGGCCTGGATGATGCTATTAAATGGTTAGACCTTAGTCATTTAAATGAACTAATTCTGGAAATTGTAGAACACTGTGAGCATGGCACCCCTACCGAAAAACCAAGTGCATCAAATCAATAACAATATAAAGCTGTATTCCTAACGACCTTCGTAAAGTATTTTCCAGTCATTATCTTTTTTAGTTAAATACAAGCGTTTATACATTTCACTTTTGAAATTATTTGATTTGTAATTCTGTTGTAAGCGTACTACAGCAATTTCTCTTTTATCATTCTTCTTTTTTGGATAAACAAGAACTGAAAGTTCTGAAAGCGTAATGGACTGATAGGTTTTATTTTTTGCAAGAAGTCGTTTACGTGCAGACCAGCTTTTTAAATTATGAGACAACGACCAAAAGTCTTTACCATAATGTGATAAATATTTATTAACATTCATGCTTTCCCAGTCAACGCGCCAGTCTTCTACTGCTTGTAAAATAGACTGACGTTCTTTTTGCCAACTGGCATAATCAATCCATTCAACTTTATTTGTAATCACAACAGGGGTAAGACCCGGTATTATTTCACTTTTTAATGACTCAAGATCAATATTGGTTAAAACAACACAACCTTCACTGTCGCGTGGAGGACGATTGTAAGAACCTTTATCAGTACCGTGTAACCAAATACCATAACCCGTTTTGCCGTTATGTTTATCCAGTTCATTAGGGTAATTAACAGGGAAAGCACCGATGCCATATTTAGCCGGTAATTTATCCGGGCTTATCCATGAGGTTACAAAATACACACCTTCAGGAGTACGTAAATCTCCTTTTACCGATTTATCACCAACCAGTTTTCCGGTCGTAATATAATAATCGTTCACTTCCTCAAACAATTCTCCTGATTCCTGTCTGCTAAAGACATACATGCGATTTGCTTTTTTGTCGATCAACAATGCCTTTTTAACCGATTTACCCAGGGCAAGGATCTGTCTGGGTAAGGTATTTCTCTTTGTATCATTAAATAATGCACGTAACCGAAGTTGTGCTTCTTCGCGTAAAAAAGTAAGTTGTTGTTTTTTGCTATTACCAAGTCCCGGAATAATCGATGCCAGTAAATTGGTTTGACCGAGGTTATTAGTATTTCCGAACTTTGATAACAACATGTCGCCCTTTAATAAATAGGCCAACTGAAAATCCGGAACTTTATTAATCAGCTTGTTCAGTTCTTCTAAAGCAAGATCTAATTCACCAGACTTAAAATATACAATTGCTTTTAAAAGTTCAGCTTCATGATCATCCGGGTAAACACGTAAACGGTTTTCAAGTTTATTCAGTACCGAAGTAATTTCATTTACAGAATTTGTAGAGATTGCAGGTGCGGGTTTTAAATATTTACTACCAAGGTTAGATAGCTTGGCAAGTTGTAAATCCTCAGCAACAGATACTGAAAGAATCAAACTTAAACACAATAACAGAGGTATGCGTTTTACCATCATAAAATATCAAATACTCTTTTCACGAAAAATTCGCCAGCCATCATCAGTATAGATTAAAACCACCTGTTTAGAACTCTTGTCACTAAAACTATTCGACTGATATAACTGCTTAAAGTTCACAATAGCCTGTTTACCCGTATTTTTTTTAATTTCAAAATCTGATAACGCAATTTTAATCCAGCTTGGCTTTTTTAATCTGTATTTACGTGATTGTACCCAGCTCTTGTGTGACAGGCCGTTAGAAGGTTTATATTGTTTATGATAAAACGATAGATACATATCAATGGCTTGTGCTGACCAGGCTGCTGACCAGGCCTGAAGAATAGTTTCTATTGCTTCAGCATTCTTTGTTGCTTTCGTTGCAACGCTAGCACGCTTTATTTCACGCGATAATTTTGCTTTAATTTGCGGTTTTTCTGCATGCACTTTATTATTTTTAAGCGGTTTATCTTCTTTAGATATCACTATCGTGCTTTTTTTACGACTTTGACTGTTATTAATTAAAGAAAGAGATGAAATTGTAATAGCAGAAGGGGCTAAATCAATTTGCAATGCTTTGCCATAGGCCTTTCTTGCCATTGCGACATTAATTGTCGTGAGGCTTTCATACAAGACACCATAACCTTTATGCGCATGCAGCCCCTGTTCAAGAATATGTTTAGCCTGTTTAGTATTGTTTTGCTTTAAATAAAGTGCAGCAAGATTATTATAAGCTTCGGGAAGTTGAGGATTAGATTGAATCAGAGATTGATAAGCAGAAATAGCCTGAGTTACCTGACCTTGTGATGCCAAACGTTGAGCTTCCGAGAATCTTTTTGCAATTTCATCATCACTGGATGCAGCAAAACTAATACCTGAAAAAAATGATAGTAATACAACAAACAAAACGCCATTTCGTGACATGTATCGCAACATCTTTAATACCCTGACTAATTATTTTCAATGATTATAACAACCTGTATAAAAGGTACAAATCGAAATTAGTCTCTTAACTCATGTTCTTGCTTCAATTTATGATAATCCAGACGTTCCATCAAATAACACAAGCAATCCTGACGAATAATCAGCTCGTCCAGGGTTAACATGGATGGCATGAGTGACGCGGAAAAACGTAAAACACCCTTTTCACAGGAGAAATACTCTTCAACCACATCATCACCCTCTTCATTAAACGCTTGCAAGCAGGCTGAATGACCACAATTAATATGAGCCAAAATCGTACCTGCCGATAGTTCCTGAAAGTTCAGACGATCCATATTGCCTATAAAATTGAGTTCTGCTGTGGGTTTTTCGATACCAAAATCAATACCTTGTGGTACTTTAACCGTCGCAACGGTATGAAAAATATCAATGTCATGTTCGGCAACATCATGCTCTGGAAAGGCCTGCAAATGAAGGCAGGCATTTAAGAACTCTATTGCATGTTCCTTACCCTGTGAGTTTTCTGCTTTTCCACATTCAACGGTGGTTGCAGGGCACAATTCTGATAATGCCAGCGATAAAACACTGTCTGGGCGGCGAAAATACACCACGGTTCGACTAAATAACGTCCCAAGATGTAAAAACTGTGAACCCAACTCATTGATACAAGCGTAATGCGGATTGATCCCGGTATTATTATGAATATCAACCGCAGCGAACAATGTAACTTTGCCAAGAATTTCCAGTAACTCCGCAGCCATTTTACCTTCTGCTGTCTTGTTATTTTTCTTCCATATTCGATTAAAGTCCTGCTGGCCATCCAGTACCCTTAAACCCTCGGCAGCGGCAACAATATTGCCAATAAATAAATACAGGCTTCGAGGCAAAGCACCTTCTTCGTAACTCAATAATAATTCACGAATAGCATCCCAACCGGTTGTTTCATTACCGTGTAATAAAACAGATACGAACAACACATCTTTACCTCCACCTTGCAAGCGGATTAATGTTGGGCCTGAGAGATATTGATGTAATTCTTTGGCATTCGCTTGTAATAAACCTTCGGGTATTTCATCCAGCACAGTTAGAACCGTTGTTTGTTCATCAACTTTTTGACAATGCCAGCGATGTACCGGCTCACCACTGTTTTGATTTTTTATATATGCTCTGGTTAATGCAGTCATATCCCGGCCATGTTTTTTAACAAAGGATCGTTGCCATGTTGTTCCCGTTTGTCCTGACTTAACCCGATCATGAATAATTCCAAGATATTTATCACTGTCTTCAATCGAGATACCCAATGAAATTAAACCCTGATGGGCTAAAGGTAATAATTCCTGCAGAATTAAATCACGTGCATTGATATCTTTTCCATCCAGCCACCTTTGTGAGCTTCGTAAACCCAGGCGTGCAGCGGCATAAAAATTATCACGAGCACTGCTATGAGGAATTTGATTTTCTACAGGTTCATCTAACTTAGCTAGTGCTGTTACTGCTCCATAATAAAATGCTGCGTTAGCAATGGCATCTTGCGTGGTTGGTCCGGAAGGAACAACACGCTGTTCAATTCTTAAATGCGGTTGACCCGACTCATCAAAGCCGAGCAGCGGCCTGTTCCAGCGCCAGATAGTGCCATTATGCATACGTAAATGGGCTAATGATGCATCCTTCTCAAGCTCAACCGGTAACAGAACGGGGTAGTGCTCAAGATTTTCCTTAAAGCATTCAAACAATGATTCCCGAACATAACTATCACCAAAAGTGACACGCCGAATAGGACCAAATGCAGCGCCATCATAACCTCCTGCAGCAACAGCCTGTTCAAAAACCGGGATACGTGTTTCATCCCAGAGATCTTTTCCAAATAAGTACGGAGAATTAACACTTAATGCCAGTAAAGGTCCCGTTATAGCAATGCTGGCATTATAGATACGAACGGCATTATCCAGATTAACCTGTAAATGGATCTGGAAAGATGTTGCTGCAGCTTCCATCATGACATCACGATGTGTCACTCGAAGATGTTCAACACCATTAATATCAAATACCAGGGGTTTACCTTTACGTTGGTGTATAACTTCACGATTTAATGCGCGATAACGTTTCATTTTTGACATATTCGCGAGATGCAAAACATCATTATCCAACGTTGGCAATATGCCCGTCATAACGATATCACTATGTAATTCTTCAGCCGTCTTTTTGCATTTTAACCAGGTTTCATCCAGCTCATTTTGCATCTGCGTCAAAGCGTCCCCGGTTAAATCACAGGGAGTACTATTTAATTCAATATTAAAATTAGCCAACTCAGGACTGGCTAGAGGGCTATTTAAAGTATTAAGAAAAGTTTCATTGATTGATGCGGGATGGAGTTGTTCATCAACCAGCCATGCTTCAATTTCAAATCCTGCACGACTGCAATGCGAAGAAAACTTTTTTTCTTTAAACCATGTTTCCAGTATTTCGGTTTCTTTTATTAAGGATTTTTTAAAACGGTCAAAATCTGCATCATTAAAACTACTGGTACGAATTTCTTCACCCATTTTAAATCCCATCTAATAAATTATTAGTAGGTTGGCTCAAGCGTAGTGGAGCCAACAAAAACTTCATGTTAATTCCGGCGCTTTGCTTCTTGAACTAACCTACATCTACACCTCTATCACGCTGTCATTGCAAGCGATAGCGCGGCAATCTTTTTGACGATACTCACAAACCTTGAGATTGCTTCGCTGTCGCTCGCAATGACAAACCTCTGTCTGCTTACTTTGTAGGTTGGCTCAAGCGCAGCGAAGCCAACAAAACCTTTATGTTAGTTCCGGCGCTTTGCTTCTTGAACTAACCTACATCTATGACAAACCTGTTTACTGTTCGCTTAAGTATAGATCAAGCTCGTTTAATCTTTCAGGTGTACCAATATCATGCCAGTTACCCGAATAAGATTCACCTGTAACCCGATGTTGATCCATTGCCTTGCGCAAAACCGGCCCTAATGCCAACTTACCACCTGGATAACCTTTAAATAAATCAGGGTGATAAACGCCAATACCACTGAATGTCTGCATATTTTCACCCGTTTGCTCAACAGCACCTGATTTTGTTAAAACAAAATCTCCTGCGGAGTGATGCAAAGGATTTTTCACCAGCAGCAAATGAGCTAAACCTGACAATGAGTGGGGTAAATTTGATAGATCAAAATCACAATAAATATCTCCATTAATAACAATGAATGCTTCAACCTCACCATTTACACCACGCAATAAGGGTAGTGCATTCAGGATCCCGCCTGCTGTTTCTAACGCTTCAGCCTCAGGAGAATAGTGAATATTTAAACCATAGCGTGAACCGTCACCTAGTGCCCTTTCAATTTTTTCACCTAACCAGGCATGGTTAATAACCACATCTGTAATATGAGCCGCTTTTAATTTTTCAAGGTGATATTCGATCAACATTTTTCCCGCCACTTTTAATAATGGTTTCGGCAGGTTGTCGGTTAAAGGCCGCATACGCTCACCCCGACCAGCAGCTAATATCATTGCTTTCAAAGAATTTCGCTCAACATTTTTTGTAACGGTTTAAATTCAGGATAACGCTTTAACACATCAAACACATAATCCATGGTTCGGGGTATATCTTTCAGATAACCGGTTTTGCCGTCACGCTGTTTCAATCGCGAAAAAATACCCGCCACTTTTAAATGACGTTGCAAGCCCATTAAATCAAACCAACGCAAAAACTTATGAAAACTCACTTCGTTAATAATACCTAATGATGTTGCCTCAGCATGAAAATATTTAACCCAGGCCTCAACCTTTTCTCGCGGCCAGCTGATATAACAATCCTTTAACAAGGAAACAAGATCATAAGTCACCGCTCCAATAACGGCATCCTGAAAATCAATAACACCGGGGGCCGGATTATTTTTATCCACCATTAAGTTGCGCGAATGGTAATCACGATGCACGAAAACCCGGGGTTGCTCTAACGCATTTATTATTAGTATCTTAAACGTTGTTTCAAGAATTTCTTTATGCTGAGCAGACAAGGTAATGTTTAATTGCTTTTCTAAATACCAGTCAGGGAATAAATTAAGCTCATTACGTAACAAGCTTTCGTCATAGGCAGGTAAATCAGGCTTTTTATTTTTTTGCATCAGCAATATTGATTTCATTGCCAGGCGATACATTTCATCAACCGTATCATTATTTAATTCCGATAAAAAAACGGTATTTCCCAGGTCACTGAGTAAAAGAAAACCCTGCTCTAAATCCTGCTGTATAATCTGTGGTACATTCAGTCCAAAACTAAATAATAACTTTGCTACATCAACAAAGGGCTGACAATCTTCCTTTTCAGGAGGTGCATCCATAACAATGTAGGTCTTTTTTTCATCCGTAATACGAAAATAACGACGAAAACTGGCATCAGCCGAAGCAGCTGTAATATCCTGATAAGTTATTCCATTATCATTTAACCAAACTTTCAGTTGTTCTAACCGTTGATCCACTTTATTCTCCTGTTAAAGAACTATTATACCTTTATAATATAAAGTCTAAAGCCTGATAAACATATTAAAGATTAAACAACATTTATATAGAATGCATGAAAAGCAGTAACAAAAAAAATCATTTTGAAATTCTCGACGTATCACGTGGTTTTGCCATTTTACTCATGTTTATTTATCACTTCAGTTATGATCTGGATTATTACGGATTTATTCAACAAAACTTTGCTAGCGGTGATTTCTGGATCAATTTTCGTTTAATTATTGTTACTTTATTTTTGGCCATCATGGGTGTTAGTTTATATCTTGCCAGTTATCACGGTTTACGAAAAAAACGTTTTCTGCAACGCTTACTGCTCCTCATTTTTTATTCATTATTAGTCAGTATAAGTAGTTGGGTGATGTTCCCAAAGGCCTTTATTTTTTTCGGCATTCTTCACTTTATTACCGTTGCCAGCGTGCTGGGGCTTGTGTTTGTACGGTTAAGCGCCATTAATCCGGGAAAACATAATTTAGGTATTCTAAATTTATTTCTCGGCCTGTCTTTCATTCTTATTGGAATGTTCTTTGAACATCCCGTTTTTGATCAGGCCTATCTAAGATGGTTTGGCCTGATGA
Source organism: uncultured Thioalkalispiraceae bacterium (assembly GCA_964654445.1). Lineage (GTDB taxonomy): Bacteria > Pseudomonadota > Gammaproteobacteria > UBA6429 > Thiohalophilaceae > JAGLTQ01. The sequence continues at coordinate 6,407 of CAZZIS010000039.1, read as the reverse complement.
CGACACTCCCCATCACCGTTGATTATGTCCCACTACTGCCCTGGTTTGGTGTCGTTTTGATTGGAATTTACATGGGGCAAATTCTATCTCAACGCCCAACGGAGTCATTTTTACCCCGCTGGCAAAGTAATCATCCTTTTAGCAAATCACTCGCTTTTGCTGGACGCCATAGTTTACATATTTATATGCTTCACCAACCCCTATTCCTTGGAATACTCTATATAATTAGCCAGATTATTATGTAAAATATTAATGCACATAGAAGCAAGATAAAAGTAAGCCGTGAAAAGAAGCCCACAAAAAAATAACAACGCTGAAACTAACCTCACTATATTTAACCTGGTGAATAAAATTCAGGCGAGCTTACTGATTTTTCCCTTATCGATCCTTTTCCCGACTCATGCCTTTGCTACAGAGGAAGGCCTTTGTAAACTTCAGCCAGCATCCATCATCAACAAAGAGACATTTTCAACGGACGGGAAAACACATTTACAGTCAGATACTGTTGAGATTAATGAAAAAAATATTTCGCGCTTTAAAGGCAATGTTGTAATCCAACAACAAAATAAACGCATTGAAACTGAACAGGCTGAATATGAAAAAATGACTGAAGAAGTTAATGCAACTGGCAACGTTCGTTTAATTGCACCCGGTATTCAAATTAAAAGCGAATCAGCAAATTTTAATCTGAAGTCAGATCAGGCAACTTTACATAAAGCCGAATATCAGAGTTTAACCAGCCGCGCTCGCGGGCAAGCAACAAAAATTGAAGTTAAAAGTTCAAATATCACCGAGTTAAGTGATGCAACTTATACCACATGCGATCCGGGAAAAACGGACTGGTTATTAAGTGCAAGCACTTTAACTCTGGATAATAACTCTCATCAGGGGCATGCCAGTCACGTTGTTATTCGATTTAAAGATGTACCTTTCTTTTATTTCCCCTATTTACGCTTCCCTATAGGTGAAGAGCGTTTATCCGGATTTTTATTTCCTTACTTTGGCCATTCAGATCAACATGGGGATGAAATAAAAATTCCTTATTACTGGAATATTCATCCTCAACTTGATGCCACCATTACCCCTCACTACATGTCTGAACGCGGTACATTATTGCACACGGAATTTCGTTACCTGACAGAAAATAATACCGGTAGCCTGACTGCTGAGTACTTAAATAATGACAAAAAATTTAATGGCAACCGGGAACGATTACACTGGCAACATCAATCCGCGCCAACGTCAGGCTGGAAGACAAAAGCTGAATATAATTTTGTAGCTGACAACAATCATCTCATTGACTTTGGCGATGATTTAAATAGCACAAGCATCACATACTTAAAGCGAACAGGAAATATTACTTACAATAATCCAAACTGGTTACTGAATATTACAGCAGAAGATCATCAGATATTAAGTGGCGCTAATCCTTATAAACGCTTACCGCAAATAACATTAAATTCGCGCTACCCGGTAAAACAAAACGCCTTCAACTATTCATTACAAACTGAAGCCGTTCGTTTTGATCACGAAGACAACAAAGTCATTGGTGAACGCATACATTTAAAACCTGTCATTTCCTACCCGTTGCGTTCTGTAGCTGGATTTTTTGAACCAAAATTATCATTACAATATACAAGTTATAATTTACAACAAACAACAGGGAAAACTCAACTCTCTCGTACTGTGCCTACCTTTAGTCTTAATAGTGGTTTGTTTTTTGATCGTGACAGTCATATTTTTAACAATGACTACATTCATTCTCTCGAACCGCAATTATCTTATGTTTATGTTCCATATGAAGATCAATCGGCCTTACCCGTTTTTGATACATCAGCATATACCTTTAATGTAAACCAACCTTTTACAGAGTATCGATTTAATGGCATCGATCGAATTGGCGATGACAACCGACTCACCGCAGCACTGGCAACCCGCTTTATTAACCAGGTAAATGGTAAAGAAGTCTTCATGGCGAGAATAGGACAAATTTATTATTTTGCTGACCGAAAAGTACAGTTACCCGACGGAAGTATCGATACATCACTCAGTTCACATATAATTACCGACGTTAAATTTCAACCTGGCAACTGGAATCTATCATCACAGGTTGAATGGAATTCTGAATTTAATGAAAAAATTATCAGCAGTAATCAGCTAGGTTACCACTACAAAAAATTTAACCTTAATCTGGCGCATCGTTACACGCTTAACTCACTCGAAACACGCGAAACAAAGATTAACTGGGAAATCAATTCACGCTGGCAGCTTAATGTGGAAAATCTATACGACATACGAAATGATCATATCGTAGAGAATCTGCTTGGCATTAATTATGAAAGCTGCTGTTGGGGACTAAGATTAAGCTCAAAAGAACGGTATATCAGTAGCACCCAAACCGATCGGGGGATTTACCTTGAGCTAATACTTAAAGGACTTGGAGGTTTCGGTATTAAGCAATAATACGCAACTGCCCTGATCCATGAGAATATGGGGCTATTTTCTGATATAATTCGCGGCTAAATAATCCCGGTTTCAGGACTCAACACATGCGCAGTTTTTCATTTTTCAGCCTTATAATCTTGCTTTTACCTGCAACACAGCTTATTGCAAAGCCAGCCGTTATCCCACTTGATAAAATTATCGTGATTGTTGATGACAATATTATCACCCAGATCGAGCTGGATGACCGCGTTAAACTCATCAGTCAGCGACTAAAACAGCAGGGCACCAGCCTTCCCTCTCGTGATAATCTGCGTAAGCAAATACTGGAACGTATTATTCTCGAAAAATTGCAGCTAAAGATGGCGAAAAAAACCGGTATACGAATCAATGATGAAATGGTTAACCGTGTTATTGAGAATATCGCCCGTGAAAATAGACTTTCGATGGAACAGTTCCGACAGGTATTACAAAAAGATGGTTTTGAATTTAGTGATTTTCGTGAGAACATTCGACGTGAAATAACCATTTCGCGTTTACGTAAAATGCGTGTTGAGAACAAAGTTAATATCTCTGAACAGGAAATTGACAATTTTCTGGATCAATCTTTAAAAGATAAATCATCTGACAATGAATACCTCCTCAGCCATATCCTAATTGCGACCCCAGAAGCGGCCACGCCTGAACAAATTAAAGAAGCGCAAATAAAAGCACAAAAAGTCGTCAGTGATTTAGAAAAAGGAGCTGATTTCACACAAAAAGCGATTGCTGTTTCTAATGATGAACTTGCATTAAAAGGTGGAGATTTAGGCTGGCGTAAAACCGCACAACTCCCCACTTTCCTTACTTCCATTGTAAGTAAAATGCAAAAAAATGAAATAAAAGGGCCAATCCGCAGCGCCAGTGGATTTCATATCATCAAATTACAAAATAAACGTAGCAACACCCAAAAACACATCGTCAGTCAAACCCTGGCCAGACATATTTTGATTCGTCCTACCCAGATTCTTAACCGTGAAGAAGCTCGTTTACGTCTGGCCGGTATTCTACAACGCATTAAGAATGGTGAAGATTTTGCAAGCCTGGCACGCGCAAGCTCAGACGATAAAGCCGCCGCAGCTGATGGTGGAAGTTTAGGATGGGTGAGTCCGGGCATGATGGTACCCGCGTTTGAAGAAGAAATGGATAAACTTAAACCCGGAGAAATTAGCGAACCTTTTATGACGCAATTTGGCTGGCACATTGTGCAGGTTATGTCCCGTCGCAAACACGATAGTACTGATCAATTCCAGCGTAGTCAGGCTATCAAACTCATCCGTAAGCGAAAAACTGAAGAAGCCATTCAGGACTGGTTACGCCGCTTGCGAGCTGAGGCCTACGTCGATTACCGCACAAATAAATAAAAACCTATACACGAATGTTACGAAACCAGATAACTTGCGTATAAGAAATGTACGTTATCCCCCGTGTTCTTCTGGTCACATATAACAGGAAGTTTTTAAAAATAGAACAATGTAGCCTGGATGCAGCGAAGCGAAATCCGGGATAGGCAGAGTTTAAACCTGTTTACCCGGATTACATTACATTTCATCCGGGCTACCTGTTAACGTTCTTTTCTTATATGAAACTGAGGTTAGTTAATATAAATGCGCTTTGTCATTACTCCGGGTGAACCCGCAGGTATTGGGCCCGATCTCATCATCCAGTATGTGCAGGATGCACATCCCCATGAACTGATCTGCATCGCCGACCCGCTTATGTTGCAGCAACGTGCAAAAAAACTGGGCTTACCACTCAGCATCAAGCCTTATGAAACAAATAAAATCCAGCCACAAACAGCAGGTTGTTTAACGGTTTTAGAAGAACCCTTAAATAATCCATCCGTCTGTGGTGTTGCTGATAAAACAAATGCCTTAAGCCAGCTCAATGCTTTAAAACGCGCAGTGCAAGGTTGCCTCAGTGGTGAGTTTTCTGCCCTTATTACCGGACCCATGCATAAAGGCATTATCAATGAAGCAGGTATCCCCTTTACCGGCCACACTGAATATCTCGCTGAGTTAACAAAAACAAACAAAGTGGTCATGATGCTTGCCGCTCCGGGATCTGAACATCAACTTCGTGTTGCACTGGCTACTACCCACTTACCTCTCGCCAAAGTGAGTCAGGCGATTAGCCGACAAAGTCTTAAAGATGTCATTACAATTTTAAACAATGATTTAAAAAAACACTTTGCTATTAAACAACCTCATATTCTTATTTGTGGTCTTAACCCGCATGCAGGTGAAGACGGCCATCTCGGCACAGAAGAAATTGAAACCATTACACCAGTCATTAATGAATTAATAGATCAAGGTTATAAGCTAGAAGGCCCGTTACCCGCGGATACTTTATTTACGGATCGTTATCTTAAAAATGCAGATGCGATACTCGCGATGTATCATGATCAAGGTTTACCGGTATTAAAACATGTCGGTTTTGGTGAAGCAGTAAATATCACCTTAGGCTTGCCCATTATTCGTACATCTGTAGATCATGGCACCGCCTTTGATTTAGCCGGAACGGGAAAAGCAAGTAGCGGAAGTTTAAATGCTGCTTTAACCATGGCGATACAAATGGCAGAAAAAACTCAACGAAGTAGAGAGCATGTCGCATAAAGCACGCAAACGTTTTGGACAAAATTTTCTTCATGACAAAATGGTCATTCAGCGTATTGTTAATAGCATTAACCCACGCCAAGGCGATCATATTGTTGAAATTGGCCCCGGTGAAGGTGCATTAACTGAATTAGTGCTCGATAAAATTGGCACAATGGATGTTGTTGAACTGGATAGAGATTTAATTCCCCTGTTAAAAATTCGTTTTGTCGTAGAAGATGGTTTGAGCATCCATCAGGCAGATGCCTTAAAATTTAATTTTTGTCAGTTACAACAGGGTGAAAAAAAAATACGCATCATCGGCAACCTCCCCTATAATATTTCTACTCCTTTATTATTTCATTTGTTTGATAACAGTCACTGCATTCAGGATATGCACTTCATGTTACAAAAAGAAGTCGTCGATCGTATTGTTGCCAAACCCGGTGACTCGGCTTATGGTCGACTCGGAATCATGCTGCAATATTATTGTCGCGCAGAATATGTCTTCACCGTTAAACCCGGCGCCTTTCGACCTGCACCAAAAGTTGACTCCGCCATTGTGCGTTTAATACCACACGACAAGCCACCCGTTGAAATAAATAACTTTGATGAGTTTTCAAAACTGGTCAATTTCGCCTTCACCCAACGTCGCAAAACCTTACGCAATATTTTAAAAGGTCGGCTTGAGGTTTCACAAATTGAAGCACTCAACATAGAACCCACGATACGACCAGAACGGCTGTCACTAGAAGACTTCGCAAAACTCGCCAATGCTATACGTAATTAACATCAGGCTGGTCATTGCAAGCAATAGCACAGCAATCTAAACACTAAACGATACGATTGGATTACCAAATACAATCTATCACTACTTGTACCTGTTGAGGATTTAATTTCCAGTGATATTTTTCTGCGACCTCTTTTTTCTTTTTACGGTGTTGCAAACTTATCACACCACCCGTTTCTTCTATCCCGTCTTGAAATATATCAAAGTAATGAGGTCGGTCTAAAATAATTCCACCTTTTTTATCAAAATAATAAATCGCCCCATCAATACGTGGGCAATAATCCGGTTTTCTATTTTCAAGTAAAATATACGCATAAGCGATATAAACGGCTTGATTAGCATACTCTTTTGTAATATCTTCACCTTCACGAATGCGTTTCCACTTTGCATAAGGGATGTGAACAACATCATTTTTGTTTTTAAAATGAAATACATACTCAGTAAAGCTAGACATTAATCGTCGTCAAAGCCATCAATATCATCTAAAGGGCTTTTAACACCATCGTGATCTTTTTGCATCACATGTGTATAAATCTCGGTTG
>CAZZIS010000038.1:0-26036 GCA_964654445.1 uncultured Thioalkalispiraceae bacterium | reverse complement strand
GTTGTTTTAATTAAAGTTTCAACACTGGTTTTAGCCGGATCAAATGTTACGGTTGCTGTTTTTGTTTCAAATTCAGATTTTACCTTGACCACACCGGGTACTTTTTCTAATGCTTTGCGAATGGTGATAGGGCAAAACTTGCAAGTCATACCGGGAACATCCAGTAAAGCCGTTACATTTTCAGCAGCACTTACACTATGATTTGCAGAGAGCAAACTAAACATAATTAAAACGAGTGAAAAAATAGTTGTTTTTGCTAATGATCGAAAAAATGAAATCATGGAATTACTCCTGAAAATATTAAATGGTTTAGTTGTACATATTTACTATAAGAAAAAGGGTTAACAACAAGAATTTGCGCCTTGCTGAATGGGTGGGCATGGAATTGTGCCATAGGAACAAAAGACACAACAATCACCTTTTGTTGGTTTCAATAAAGTGCCACAGCCTTTACATTCATAAAACCACTGGCAGGCATCGGTTGGCATAGTCTCGGTCTCTTTATGTCCACATTGCGGACAGCTAATCGTTGAATCCGGAATTATTTCAGTGCTCATTTTTAAATCTCTTTTATTCAAAAAACAGCTTATTCAAAAAACATCAGGCCATAATAAGGAAAGGTCAGTAATGCAATCAGCAAAACGGTGACTATCCAGAAAATGATTCGCTGGTTACGTAAAACGTTGGGTAAGGCACAACTGTCGCCGGGGGCACATTGTCGCGGCAGAATATAAAGCTTACGAAATGATAAGAATAAGAACCCCAGTGTAATGATGGCGAAAATGGGTTGATAAGGTTCAAATGCCGTGAGGTAGCTAATCCAGGTTCCGCCTATTCCAAGAGCAAGCAAGACCAGCGGTCCAATACAACATACCGAGGCACCAATGGCAGCAAGACCTGCGGCAACAGTACTGGAAATAAAAGAGCGGTTATGTGTTTTTGTTGAATCAGTCATATTTTGTCCAAATTATTTAATTCGTAGTAATTATAAACCCCGTATCAAGGTACAGAGTCAAGTCGCCTGCTTAATCAGGCGCTCAATGTTTCGACAATTGCACAGTGGTGATCTCCAGCCTCATTTTTACAACTGTTTATCAGTTGCGTGAGCGTACTGCGAAGATTCTGTAAGTCATTGATTTGTTCATCAATTTGCTCGCGTTTTAGTTCGGCTCGCTGGCGCACATCGTCACAGTGTCCTTCGCCTAATTGTAATAATTCGCTGATTTCCAGCAGACTGAATCCCAGTTTTTGCGCCCGTTTAATGAACTTAATGCGTTTCAGGGTTTCTGTGGGATAGCTGCGAAAGCCTTTGAGTGGTTTATCCGGCTCTGTGATGAGTCCAATACGCTGGTAATAACGAATGGTTTCAATATTTACTTCAGCCGCTTTGGCTAAAAAGCCGATTGTGAGAGGTTTTTTGCTCATTATAATGCCCTGCTAATGAATACTCTGTATGTTAGTACAGACTTCATACAGGAAAAATAGTTCACTAAATCTGCTTTTTTACTTGATCTGGAGCTGACTCCAGCATGTATAGTAAAATTATCCATTACAGAGAAAGAGTTTTTTAAAATGAAGATGTTAAATATTGAAGTTTTTTCCTCACCCGGTTGTAGCAAGTGTGGTCATGCCAAAGAAGTTTTACGCCAGCTTGCGGATGAACTCGGTGGTGACAGAATTCAGTGGCGGGAAGTGAATATCCTTGATGAAATGGATCATGCAATTGAGCTGGGTGTGATGTCGACACCTTCTATTGCGATTAACCGTGAGCTGGTTTTTGCCAGTTTACCTTCAGCAAAAAAATTGCGTGCTGAATTAGAGAAGCAACTGGCTCAGGAAATAACAGAATGATTACCCTGTTACTTGGTACGGCCACATTATTAGGCTTACTCGCATTTTTTGAACCGTGTACGATTGCGACGCATACTTTATTTTCAGTGCGGACGAATCAAACAAAGGATAAAAAAGCCTGTTGCCAAAGTTTATTGGCTGTCTGGTTAAGCCGCTCGGTTTTATTAATTCTTTTATTTACGCTTGCTGTTTTATTTATTGAAACACCGGAGTGGGGGGCTTATTTGCCCAGCATTATTTTATCTGCCATGGCGATAATTTACGTGGTGTCGCGTTTTACTTATATCCCGGTACCACATCTTGAGTTTTTTAAATTATTGCCAGCAGGCAAGCAGCTCCCTTTTTCTATTCAGCTTGGTTTAACGTTACCGGCCTGTACTTTACCGCTGGTTATTGTTACTGCCGGTATGGCAGTGACGGTAGGCTCAATAAGTTTTGCAGCATTAGCCGGTTTGTTATTTGCAAGTCTGTTTACTTTACCAATGGTGATTGCATCGTATAAAGGTGTGCATGATGATGCAAAACAATTACTGAACCACGCTGCAAAGGGCAGTCCATATTTTACCGCTGTTTTGTTAATTGGCACCGCGATAGCATTATTAATTCCTGCTTTAGATATCAATACAGTAACACTAAAAGCAACATTACAAACTCAAAGCTGGGCCGGGATTGGGATTGCTTTTCTTGCCGGTTTTATTTTTAGTTTTAACCCTGTTTCATTTGCATCTGTACCGGTCATGCTGGCTTATGTCACTAAAGCACATGAAGAAAAACGTGCATTGTTAATGGGCGGTGCATTTGTGATGGGTATGCTGGTGACACATGTAGTACTGGGTGTTGCTGCTGCATTAGGTGGTGACTGGGTGAAAGGTATCATGGGTCGACAGTGGGGTTTGTTGCTCGGCCCGGTACTCATTGTCATGGGATTAATGTGGGCCGGTGTGATAAATATTCGTTTACCCTGGTTTGGTGTGAGGGGACGTAAAGTTACCGGAATATGGGGCGCTTTTTTATTAGGTATTCCTTTTTCAGTTGCAGTATGTCCGTTTTGTACACCGGCATTACTGGTGACATTAACGGCGAGTGCAGCGATTGGTTCGGTTGGTTTTGGTTTTGCTTTATTACTTGCGTTTGCGATGGGACGCAGTATTCCCATTATATTAGGTGCATGGAGTATGGGTTGGCTGGAATCATTGCAAATGTTAACACGTTATCAAAAATTTTTAGAAGTGATTGCTGGTGTGGTTTTAATTTCAACCGGTTTATATTTATTAAATGAATATTTTTATATTATTGAGTATTAATAATAATGCTATATCGTATTGGTGATGTAACAAAAAAAATCGGTTTAACCGCCGATACCCTGCGTTATTATGAAAAAATAAAACTTCTGCCAAAAATATCCCGTAATGCCTCCGGTATCCGTGAATATGATGATAAGGATATTTCCAAATTAAAATTTATTAAACGTGCGCAACGCATGAATTTTAGTCTTGATGAAATAAAAAAATTGCTGAGTATGCGTGAAGACCCACAAAATGCTAAATATAGTATTCGACAACTCACAGCCAACAAACTTACTGATATAGAAAATCAGGTGAATGAGCTGACCATGCTACAAAATGAATTAAGGTTATTACTTAATCTTTGTCGTGGCAGTGAAGATGGTTGCCCTATAATTGATGATATAAGTAAGGGAGGCCAGCCTGATTAGTGGCTTATAGTATTTGTTCTCAACGACGGACAAATCCAGTTCAATAATAGAAAATAGTGAGTCATTATTTCTCTATGAGATTTTAATTTATTCAGTTAATTTATAAATGATTCAGTATTTTTATTATGACTGCTAGCTTCAATATGCGTTATACGTAATCGACTACCTTTCTTAATGGTATGCTTAAGTACTATAGAAAAGCTTTCATTGTTAAAACGCAAACCTTTATGTTGGTACCTTGCCGATGTTTTAAATACTACTTTACCCTTTGGGTTAAAAAGTTGTATGTCCAAATGTCCTGAAATATGTCCTCTTATGTAGGCATTACGTGTTACTTTACCTCTAATTAAGTATCCCTCTTTCTGTTGATAAACAGTTACTTGACCAATACCAGCAATACGTGAGTTCTGTCGTTCTATTTTTACAATATTCTCATCTATCTTTTTGCCATCATCGACGGTAGCGCAGCCTGATAAAAGTATAATTCCAACTGAAATTATAAATTGTTGTATGTTCTTGTTGATTAACATAATGATTTTCCTTTTGATTAAATAATGGCTAAGGGTTAATCTTTTTCATAATTAGTTTTTTAATGTGTTTCTTTTAATTCATTCCGTGCATCTTTCAGAATTAATAGTGAGCCTCGAAGAATGACGGCAGCGATGACTATACCGATTATGATATCTGGCCAACGATTATCTAACCTCCATACCAGTACACCACTAATAATAACGCCCAGGTTTGCAATTACATCATTGGCTGAAAATATCCAGCTGGCACGCATGTGTACTTCACCATCTTTGTGTTTATGAATGAGTAGCAGGCAAATAACATTAGCAACAAGTGCAACGAGCCCAGTAAATATCATAAATTCAGATTGTGGTTCGCTGCCATGGATAAGACGACGAGTGATGTCTATAAGAATCAGGATCCCCAGTATTGACTGAAAATAACCGCTGACTAATGCAGCTTTAGCTTTTGCCAACGCAGTCCGACCAACAACATAAAGACCAATTCCATAAACAACGGCATCGGCAAACATGTCGATAGAGTCTGCAATTAATGCGGTGGACTCAGCAAACCAGCCCAGGATTATTTCAACCACAAACATGCTGGCATTAATGCTTAACAACCAGTACAAAACATTTTTTTGTGACTGATTTTTTATTTCAATTTCACAACCGCAGTCACTCATTTTGAAATTAATTCCGGATTTTTAAAGGCCACAATATCATTTAGCAAATGTAAATGAGTTAACAGAAAACAACATTGTAAAAGTAATCAATCTGATTTTCATTGTTATTTCTCGCAATCTTTAATTTCAAATTCAAGCGTAGAGTGTTTAATAGAAAATGTTTGTTGTAAAACAGTTTTAAGCTCAATTTTAATTTTGTCTATCTGATTATAATCGGTAATGACAATATGGGCTTCCAAAGCATTTTGATGTTCATCAAGCTGCCAGATATGTACATGATGAATACTTATAACATTCGTAACTCGTTCCATTTCAGCAATGACATCATTAATAGAAATGTTTTCAGGTGTTCCCTGCATTAAAATATGAATTGTTTTTGGAAGCATAGTTGCTGCCTGGTAGAGCACATATACGGCAATCATTAAAGTGAGTAAGGTATCACTCCAGTACCATTGATATAGCAGAATTAAAGAGCCGGCAATGATAACGCCAACCGAAGCAAGGGCATCTGAAACATTGTGCAAAAAAGCCGCTTTAATATTCATGCTGTTTTTTGACATTGAGAAAGTCAAGACAGCCGTTGCAATGTCGATAACAAGTGCGACCGTAGCGACAATAACGACTGTCCAGCCTTCAATGATTTGTGGTTCAAAGAATCGCCATATTGCTTCATAGATTAGATATATCCCGACGATCACCAAAGAGACCAGATTGATGAGAGTGGCGATTACTTCTGCGCGTTTGTAGCCGAAGGTTCGAAAATGGTCGGCGGGTTGTCGGCCTATTTTTCGGGCTACCCAGGCGATAAGAAGTGAGGCAGCATCGCTAAAGTTATGCAGCGCATCTGCAATCAACGACAGGCTACCGGAGACAATACCACCGATAACCTGTGCCAGAGTGAGAAGCATATTGATGACAATCGCAATAATTAGCCGACGGTCACCCATATCTTCTGCATGTTGATGATTGTGTTGTTCCATTCTTTAATTACTATTCCTTTGCATATTTTTTTTGTGAGAAGGTTTCATATAGAACTGGAATGATAAACAAGGTTAACAGAGTTGATGAAAATAATCCTCCAACAACAACGGTTGCCAGTGGGCGCTGAACTTCTGAACCTACGCCTGTTGCTAATAACATGGGTATTAAACCTAGTGCAGCAATAAATGCGGTCATTAATACAGGGCGTAATCGGGAAAGAGCACCGTCAAAGATAGAATCTTTGATTGATGCTCCGCCTTCAAAGCGGTTATTAATGGCATTAACCATAACAACACCATTGAGTACGGCAACACCAAACAAAGCAATAAAGCCAATCGAGCCCGGTACTGAAAGGTACTGACCAGAAATAAACAATGCTGCTATACCACCAATTAATGCTAAAGGAACATTCAACATAATTAACATGGCCTGGCCAACAGAGTTAAAGGCAAAATAAAGTAATAAAAATATTAAACCTAATGATAACGGAACAACGACCATTAATTTTGCTTGTGCGCGTTGTTGGTTTTCAAACTGACCGCCATAAACGACAGAATAGCCAGGTGGTAAGTTAATATCGCTATCTATGCGTTGGCTGATTTCTGCCACTAAGCCACCCATATCACGACCTTCGACATTAACCTGAATAACAACACGACGCTGAACATCATCACGACGGATTTGTGGTGGTCCTGATTCAATACCTACCGTTGCAACATCTCCTAGAGTTATCCATGCACCACTCGCGGATTGAATAATGAGCTTGTCAATCGCTTCAACACTATTACGATATTCTTCATCAAGTCGTACATAAATATCATAACGCTCATTGCCGCTGATAACTTGTCCAGCCTCTTGTCCACCAATAGCATTACTGACTAGGCTCATGATTTGATCCATCGGAATTCCATAACGCGCAAGTTTGTCACGGTCTGGACGAATAACCAGTTGAGCTTCACCCGCAATTTGTTCCATGGCAACACCAACAGTTCCTTTGATAGACTTAACCAGCTTTTCAATTTCGCTGCCTTTTTCTGCTAATGTATTCAGATCAGGGCCAAACAATTTAATTGCAAGCTGTGCTTTTATTCCAGAAAGTAATTCATCAACTCGTGTTGCGATAGGTTGAGAAAATGAAAATAGCAAACCGGGCATAACGGACATTTTTTCTTCCATTAATACCTGTATTTCTTTTCGGTTACTTGCACTTGTCCATTCACTCACCTGCTTCATACCAACATAGATTTCTACATTAGATACAGGCTCTGGATCACCGCCTATTTCTGCACGGCCTATACGACTGGTTGCATAGAGTACTTCTGGAAACTCCATTAATACCTTTTCCATTTGATCGGCAACTTTGAGTGCAGTACTCATACTTGATGAAGGTGCCAGTGTGACTCGAATATTAATGGTGCCTTCTTCAAGCTCGGGTACAAACTCGGTGCCAAGAAATGGTACAAGAATAAGTGAAGCAACAAACAATCCAATAGCTGTTTTTACAACGAATGATTTTTTTTGTAACGCTTGTGTTAAGCGTAAACGATATTGTTTATCTATTGGTTTTAATACCGGACTTTCTTTTTCAATAACACCTGTTTTAAAAGCATAAGAAGCTAAAGCAGGGATAACCATTAATGCAACAAATAAAGATGCAAACATCGCTAGTACAATTGAAATAGCCATTGGTTGGAATAATTTACCCTCTACACCTTCTAGGCTAAATAGGGGGGCGAAAACTATACTAATAATCAATACTGCGAAAAATACAGGTCGTCCCACTTCTTTGGCCGCTTCCTGAATACGTAATGTCATACCATGGCTATCATGTGCTGAATCATAAGGGTGGTCATCATTTTCAGCTTGTTTTTGATGCGCTTTATGCTGAGCATCGGGATGGGTTAAATGGCTAAATATATGTTCCATCATTACAACCGAACCATCCACCATCATACCAATGGCAATGGCAAGGCCGCCGAGCGACATTAAATTAGCGGATACTCCCCAATAGGCCATCGCCATTAAAGCAAGCCCAATGGAAATAGGAATAGACAATAAGACGAGTACTGTTGCACGCAGGTTCATTAAGAACACCATTAGAATTATTACTATCAATATAAAGGCTTCAAGTAGTGCTTTCGTCACAGTGCTAACGGCTTTACCGATGAGTTCAGATTGATCATAAACTGCTTCAATGGTTACACCATCTGGTAATGCTTGCTGAACAAGTGGTAATCGATCTTTAATACTATCGATTGTTTCTTTAGTATTTGCACCCATACGCTTTAAGACGATACCTGTCATCACTTCGCCTAATGATTGTGCTTTGCCATTTTCGTCTCGACGTGAAAGTGTAACAGCACCCTGACGAATTTCTGATCCAAAACCAACTTTAGCAACATCGTTAACACGAACGACAATGCCATCTACCTGTTTTAAAGGGATATTTCCAATGTCGCGTAAACCATCCTGATTTGCACGTAACCAGCCTACACCACGAATAACAAGTTGTTCTTCGCCTCTATCCATATACCAGCCACCAGCATTACGGTTACCAGTTTCGATAGCATCTGAAATATCGCTGATGCTAAGGCTATAAGATAGTAATTTTTTAGGATCAACTTTTACCTGGTACTGACGCACCTCACCACCGAAAGAAAGTATTTCGGTTACGCCTTCAACCGGCATCAATAAAAGTTTAACCACCCAATCATTAAAACTACGCAAAGCCATAATGTTATATTTCTTTGGATCATCTGCGCGTAATATATACTGGAATACCATACTTAAGCCCGATGTATTAGGGCCCATTTCAGGAGTGCCAATACCATTGGGGACTTGTTCTTTGGCGGCTTGTAGTCGTTCAAAAACAAGTTGTCGTGCAAAGTAAATATCGGTACCTTCCTTGAACACCACAGTTACCATTGACAAACCTGTTTTAGAGATAGAACGCACTTCTTCTACATCAGGCAGGCTATACATTACCGCTTCAACCGGGTAAGTTATAAGCTGTTCAACTTCTTCTGAGGCTAAACCTTCGGCAACGGTGTTTATACTAACTTGTATATTTGAAACGTCAGGAAAGGCATCCAGATTAAGTTTTGGAATGATCATTGTTGCACCGATCATCGTTGCAATTAAAACCAAAACAATCAGTAGGCGACTACCGACGGAAATTTCTATTAATTTATTTAACATTTTAACTCCGCCTTAATGGTTATGAATCTCAAAGCCGCCTTTAGCAAGCTCAGACTGAACAAAAAAAGCACCTTGAGTAACAACACGTGTACCGGGTTTAATACCTTCAATAATGGCGGTGCCATTACTGAAATGTTTTACTTCAACTTCAACGGCTTTAAATTCACCAGCTTCATCTTGTTCGACAAAAATCTGCCAGTCACCATCACTACTGCGTAATACTGCTGCTTCAGGTAGTTGTATCGCTTTCGTTTTGTTATTTGACTCGATTAATGTTGAGACAAACATGCCCGCATGTAATTTGTCGTCTTTATTATTGACTTCAATACGAACAGCAGAAGTACGGGTTGTTTCATCCAATGTATGGTGCATCTGGATTACTTTTGCAGGCAAACGCAATTTATCAGTAAGAATTTCAGCACTAGCGCCAATATTAATTTGTCCCGCTACTTTTGGTGTAACACGCGCTTCTACCCACATTGTTGCTTCATCAGCAATAAGCATGAGTTCATAACCCGCTTCAATGTACTGACCAAGAATAAATTTATCATGCAAAATTCGGCCAGCTTGCTTTGCAATAAGATTAAATGAACCATCGGCACTGCGTTTTTGTGCAAGCAGAGCATTGACTTCTTTTTGATTCATACCATAAGCTTTTGCACTGGCGTAAGATTTTTCGTATTCAATTTTAGCTGTTAGAAAGCGGCGAGCGGAAACAACTTTACGCCCCAGTTTTTTTACTCGTTTCCATTCCTTATCTGCTAAAAGAAGTTGGCCCTGTGCTTCTGCCATTTCAACACTGGATAATGTCACCAATGTTTGTCCTTCTGTTACTTCATCACCTAACTTGGCATGACGATTTATGACCTGTGCGTTGATACGGGGTGAAACTTTTATTGTGCGATAGGCATTTAATTTAACTTCACCCGGTGCACGTGTGGTTACTGTTGCATCGCTAAGCTGTAATGCTTTAACAATGATATTCGCTGCTTTCATTTGTGCCGGTTTTAGATGAATGCCACCGGCTTCTTCATCATGTTTGTCACTATCACTATCACTATCACCATCATCATGATCGTCATGACCCTGTTCTTTCTTTTTGTCATTATGTTCATTATCGTTGTGATTTTTATTTTCAGAATGACTTTCAGTAGTCTGTGATGCAGCCTCTTTTTCATCGCTACAGGCGGTTAAAGAAAATAAAGAAACTGAAATTAGAGAAATTAATATTAAACGGATCATTTTATTGATTCCTTGTAGAGTTAAGTTGTAGCCAGGATTCAATTTGAGCGGTGGAATCTAACCATGTTAACCAGCTCGACCAGAGAGTCGTTTGCAGTTCAATACCGGCTGATTGCGTATCCAGATTTTGTTTGATTTGTACCAGGTAATCCGTGGTACTTAGATCGCCTGTGCGCCATAGCCTTTTGAGGAGATTTAACTGGCGCTGAATACTTGTCTGACCATTTAAACGCCATTGTTGCCAGGCATTACGGGTTAACTGGTAGTGACGAGTCTGGCTTATAATATCCCGACGCAAGTTTCTCCATGCCTGTTGCGCTAATTGTTCAGACTGTAAATAATCCTGTTCTGCTGCTTTTATTTCAGCTGTAAAACTGTTTCGGATATTGATAGGAATAGTCAGTGTTACACCAACCAGGGATTCCTGGTCTTCTTTACCACCACGAATCGCAATACTGGGATCAGCACTGCTTTCAGCTCGTCTTAGCGCAATAATATTTTTATTGGCTGCGACAATTGCACGAGTTTTTTGTACTTGCGGTAAAGCCATTAAAAAAGGTTCCAGTTCAGCAGGTAGTGACACTTCCTGAAAATCACTCGGTATTTCAGGTAGTTGTTTTTCTGCGATAGCACTAAACATGGCATAAAAGGTTTGCTCTGTTCTGGTATGTTCAGCAAGTACCCGGGCATTCTTAAAAATAGACTCACTATAAGCCAGTTGTGCCAAATCAAGTTCAACCTGGTTCAGGTCACCAGCACTGTGTTTTTGTTTAGCCAGTGCATAAAAGTCTTTCATCAATTTTAAGCGTTGATTTGAAAGTGCAGCCAACCGCGTTTGATTTTTATAATCACCCGCGATGATTAATAAATCACTAATCAGATTTTGCCGTTCCTGTTTAAAGTTTGCTTTAGCTGCATCGAGCTGGAATTTAGCGATTTGAGTATTCGCCCCCTGTTGATCGCCCCAGTCAATGGTTTGACTTAGCCCAATAGTGGAAGTACGAATTGTCGTTTCTTCTGCATCGAGTTCCAGTTCCGGGTTGTATATGGCATTTGTCGATGCGTTATATCGTTCCTTTGCGGCATCAAGTTCAGCTTGTGCTGCAATTAAACGCGGTTGGGTGGGTAACGTTTTCTGTATTAGTGCATACAACTCAGCATTTGCTGGTGATATATTAATTTTCCCTGTTGCTTGTGCATAATTGGTAGCCAGGGCGATATAAAAAATAAACAGGCCGGCTAGTAGAGCATGCCCCGCGGGTTTTGTGTTAAATAACATTGTTAAAAACCTTCTTAGTAAATAATGATTGTCAACGTTTTAGCGGCGTGAAATCCAGACAGTTCGTCTCGGATCAGGGCTAATCGTTTTAAAGTAGTACCGATGAACTAAGAGGTTGGGGGTGGAACAGGGGGTTGGTAAGTAATTGATGAAGTTGTATTTTGTTCGGCAAATAAATTGCTTTTTGGGGCGATGAAAATTTCAAAGGTACTATTTGAGAGCAAACCTACAAGGTGTGCGCTAGCATGGCCACAGTGGTCATAGTTACCGTTTACATCATTTTTATCGCTTATTTGAGAATAAGCCTGATCTTGTGGGTGGTTAAACTCAATATCATGAAACGCCCAGATTGACTGTGAGAGCAGCAAGCTAATTATCAGGAATGTGTAGAGGCGGTTCATGTATAGAATATTAACTGAAGCAGTGATATTAATCAAAAATAGCTTTAATTTTGTGTAAAACAGTCGGTTTTAGTATATAGATTGATCAAATATACGATTTATCACGTATTTTAACCATGATACCTGATGTCAATAACTTATTTACTTCGCTCCTAATTAAATACATCTACGTTGTCTGCTGTAAATATAGCTGGAGGGTTAATGATGAGTCGGATTAACCGAAGATAAAGTCGTATACAGTGGGGATATGTTATTTCAATTCAGCGTGCGTGAAAGATGAACTTTAACTTATCTGAAATCAGTGATCTTTTAAAAATGCGTAAAAACTTGCAAAAGGTTTGTGATGAAGTTCGACAACTTACTGCAGACAAGCATGCTGAGGTGAATGAGCACTACAATCACTCATGGACCTTACGTAACAAATTACAATTATTACTTAATCTTTGTCAGGGAGAGGAAGAAGGTTGTCCGATTATTGACGGGTTGAATGAGGATGAATAAATTATAAATTAATAGTTATTCTTTTTTTGTAATTTCTTCATGTTTTGTACTTTTACCCAGGTACTTCATATCAAACTTTATACAGTTACGGCCACTTTGCTTGGCCTTGTAGAGCGCATTATCCGCCCTGTTTATTAATGACTCGGGTGTTTCATCAGAATAAAAAATAGCAAGTCCGGCTGAAAATGTTGGAACTTGAATCTTTTTATTATTGTTTGTAATAAATGTTTCAGCTACTTTATTCTGTACTTTATTAAAGGCCCGTTCAGCACCTTCTTTATCTGTATTGGGTAATAGCACTACAAACTCTTCACCACCATATCTTGCTACCATATCATAACGGCGAAATACTGAAAGTATATCCCTCGCATATATCCGCAATATTTCATCACCAGCCGCATGGCCATAGCTATCATTTATTTTTTTAAACATATCCAAATCAATAATCGCGAGTGTTAACAATGTTTCGTCACGTTTTGCTCTATACATTTCGTCTTTAATACGTCGTAGAAATGCTCTACGGTTGGGGAGTTGTGTCAGATCATCAGTAAGGCTTAGTACGCGAACCTGATTCAGTTCATCACTAAGTTTTCGGATATTTCCGCCAATAAGCTGAAGAAATGATTGTGTTTCATGCATTATTCGAGTCAGGCTGCTTTGTTCGTTCAGGATAGAAGTAATTTCCCGCATAAGGCTATTTCGGAGGTGTTCTATTTTTGTTCTCTTATCAGGATACTCAAGTTGTTCCAGAATAGATTCCAGTTTTTCAGAAAATATTTCCTGTTGACTCATAGTCGCTCCAACCTTATTGGCAAGGCTAGACTGGATTTCTAAAATTTCCTTATGATGCTGACTTAACTTGTTTCTGTAAAGTGAGTCGATGTTTTGTTCTATACGAGTTGATGTTTCATTAACTTCTTTTTCAGGATCTGTCGCTGTGATTTTTTCTTTAGTTGAGTTATCTTCTTTATTCAGTGGAATAATTGGATCACTAACAAGTTCTTTTGATAAGAGGGGGGATAGTGCTTCATTAAAAATATGATCATCAACCTTTGTTACTTCATGGATTAATTTTGTTGCGTTACGAAGATAGCGATGCAATACAGCAAGTTCGGATAAAGATATTGGTGGCATCAACCTTTGTTGAATCAATTTGAGTTCAAAATAAAGTAATGATTTTTTAGGTAAGGATTTTCGATATGTGCTTAATAAAACCTGTGCGACAGCTAAGCTACCACGAACAATTTTATCCTGCTCATAGTCAGAACCACGCAGGATATGCTCTACTTGTTGATAAACAATTTTACCTGAAGAAGATTTATTCAGTGCTTGCAGAAGTTCGAGCGCTTTGTCGGTACCATGCCCTTCTATTATTCGCTCTTTATCTTTTTTCTCATTTTCTGACACTGTTACTAAGACAACATAGAACACCATAAATGTTTTTAATGGTGAATCTACTATACGAAATTAAAAATACTTTCTTTTTAATATTCGAATAGTTGTTGTCTATCCTCCCTTTTTATAATAGTAATTTAGATAAAACCTGTATTTTTAATATTGGACTAAATTTGTGCATTACAGTGTTTAATTTTTAGCGGGGGGGAGAGCTAAAGAATTGATTTTTCACTATCATGCTGAAACCTCATTAAATTCAATAATGAAAAACTGAAGTCAAAAGACAAGTATTTTTATATAGTAATAACTGAGCTTTTGGCTACATTTAATTGTTAGATTTTTATTATTATTCTTTTTAAAATAAAATTTTACAATTTCTATTAGTGGCACACCATCTAATAATGATGTTGCATATACTAGCGTTGGAAATATGCTCACAAGATGATGATGTAAATATGCATTCTCATGTCCTGTTTTAACCACCACAAAAAACAAGCCAATAAGCAATTAGTGCACTAAATATAGCACATATCTGTCATAGCAATCGAGATAGGCTGAGTTCCTTAGTAGTAAGTGCTAACAATTTAAATGAATAAGTCGCATCAGCAATGAATAAATACGACTACTATATATGCTTGCCCATATATATGGATTGGCGTATATTATAATCATGAAACTTGAAGCGACAGAAGTCTTTAAACAACTTGCGGATACCACTCGTTTGCGTTGCCTGCTGCTGCTGCAGTCAGAAGGGGAGTTATGTGTTTGTGAGTTGATCCATGCAATAGGTGAGTCTCAGCCCAAGATATCCCGTCATTTGGCACATTTGCGTAAATCAGGATTAGTGGTGGATCGCAAAGAAGGCTTGTGGGTGCATTATCGCCTGAATCCGGATTTACCAGACTGGGTGAGTGCGGTGTTAACGGAAACTCTGGCGGCTGCTTCTACACAACAACCTTATGGTGCTGATCTTGTGAGTTTATCCGATATGCCAAACCGTCCTGGTGGGCGTTGTTGTGCTTGATTTAGTTCACCCATAATTTAATTTAGGTACTCATCCATGAATAAAAAGCGTGTTGCCATTAATGGCTTTGGTCGTATGGGGCGTCTTGCTTTACGTGTCGCCTGGGATTTTGATGAGCTGGAATTTGTGCACATCAATGAAATTAGTGGTGATGCGGTTTGTTCTGCACATCTGTTAAATTTTGATTCTGTGCATGGACGTTGGAAGCACGAAGCGAAATCAGAAGACAATAAAATCATTATTAATGATCAGGTGATATCACACAGTTCGATTGAAGATCCCGCTAAAGTTGACTGGGCGGCTATGAACATTGATATCGTAATTGAGTCCAGCGGACAATTTCGTACTGAAGAAAGTCTGCAACCCTTTTTTAAGCAAGGTGTGAAAAAAGTAGTGGTTGCTGCCCCTGTGCCTCATCCTGCCTTGAATATTGTCATGGGTATTAATGATGATTTATACGAGGTGGATAAACACCATATTGTGACCGCGGCATCGTGTACCACTAATTGTCTCGCACCAGTGGTTAAAGTGATGAATGAAAGTCTGGGTATTAAACATGGTTGCATGACTACAATTCATGACATTACCAATACCCAAACCATTGTTGATAAAGGGCATAAAGATTTACGCCGTGCCCGTGCCTGTGGTCAGTCATTGATTCCAACTTCAACTGGCTCAGCAACCGCAATTACTAAAATCTTCCCGGAATTGGAAGGCAAGTTAAATGGATTGGCAGTTCGAGTTCCATTGTTGAATGCTTCTTTAACTGACTTTGTGTTTGAATCTGAAAGACCCACCACGGCTGAGGAAGTGAATGCATTATTTAAACATGCTTCAGAAGGCTATTTAAAAGGTATTCTGGGTTATGAAGAAAGGCCCCTGGTTTCGATTGATTATAAAGATGATCCACGCTCTTCAATTATTGATGCACCTTCGACCATGGTGATCGATCAAACCCAGGTAAAAATCCTGGCCTGGTATGACAATGAATTTGGATATGCGAATCGTTTAGCTGAACTTGTTTTAAAAGTTGCCACTTCTCTTTAATAGATTCCTGATGTTGTTTAACTTAAGTAAACAAACGCAAGAGTTGAAAAATTACTTCACGGTAACATTAGCCTATTGGGGTTTCACCCTGACCGATGGCGCGATACGCATGTTAGTCGTATTGTATTTTTATCAGCTGGGTTATTCGCCACTTGAAATTGCGATGTTATTTTTGTTTTATGAATTGTGTGGTGTGGTCACCAATTTCATTGGTGGCTGGATGGCTTCGCACATGGGACTCAATACCACCATGCATCTTGGTATGAGCATGCAAATAATAGCATTACTAATGTTAGCTGTGCCGGTAAGCTGGTTAAGTGTACCTTATGTGATGTTTGCACAAGCGGTTTCAGGTATAGCGAAAGACTTGAATAAGATGAGCGCGAAGTCCAGCGTGAAACTTATGCTACCAGAAAAGACAGAAAGTAAACTTTTTAGCTGGGTGGCCTTTTTAACCGGTTCAAAAAACGCTATAAAAGGTCTCGGTTTTTTCCTGGGGGGGGTATTATTAAATTTATTCAGCTTTCAAACAGCCCTTTTTATTCTTGCATTTGGTTTGACGGTTCTTTTTGTCGCAACCTATATTTTCTTACCGCGGGATATGGGTAAAACCAGGGTAAAAGTTAAATTTAAACATTTGTTTTCAAAAAGTCGTGAGATAAACAGATTATCGGCTGCACGATTATTTTTATTTGCTGCGAGGGATGTCTGGTTTGTTGTTGCCTTGCCGGTTTATCTTAGTGCTGTTCTGGGTTGGAGCCATACTGCGGTAGGGGCCTTTTTTTCACTATGGGTTATTGGTTATGGGATTGTCCAGGCAAGCACACCGCGCCTGATTCGTTTGCTACACCGCAATAAAGAACCTGATGGAGCCACGGCAACGTTGTGGGCCTTTATTTTGTTACTGACTTTGAGTGTGATGACTCTTTTATTGGAGCAAGGGACTCAGCCTGAACTGATTATTGTTACTGGTCTTATCATCTTTGCGATCGTTTTTGCGATTAATTCTTCTGTGCATTCTTATTTAATTCTGGCTTATTCAACACATGATCAAGTGAGTGTTGACGTGGGCTTTTACTACATGGCAAATGCTGTCGGTCGGCTCACTGGTACCGTTTTGTCTGGCTGGATTTATCAGCAATGGGGTCTTGAGGCTTGTTTGTGGTGGTCTGCAGGCTTTGTATTTGTTACTACGGTTATTTCAACCGAATTACCTACGCAAAAACAGATGCTTAGCAAAAAAAACTGAAAAATAAGCTATTAAGGTAAGGGTAATAAGGCAGTAGTAATTAAGTATATGCTGAAAAATAGGTGTTACAGATGTTTACATTACATGGAACTAATCTGATTATTAGTTGCCATAATATGTATGAGTATCGTTCATAACAAATATTAGTTTCCCATTTGTTATGTTCTCCCTCCTCAATAGTTAGGTTATTTTAGGGGTGCCAATTGGCACCCCATTTTTTATGCCTGATATAACTACGAAAGTTATTTACTTAATTCGTCTTCCATTTGTTCAATTGTGATGTGGCGTACGTCTTTACCTTTTACGAGGTAAATAACATATTCACAAATATTTTTAGCATGGTCACCAATACGTTCAATTGCTCGTGCCGCCCACATAATATCTAACATTTGTGAAATTTTGCGTGGGTCTTCCATCATGAATGTTAAACACTGACGCATCAGACCATCATATTCCTGATCCACTTGTTGATCTTGTTTGCTCACTTTAATCGCCGTTTCGACATCACTGCGGGCAAAGGCATCAAGCGCACCATGAACCATCTTGGCAACATGCTCGCCCATATTTTGTAGTTCATGATAATTGTTTTTAGGACGTTCAACTTCAGCCAGACGAGTACCCATGCGGGCAACACGCTCTGCCTGGTCACCAATACGCTCAAGATCAGTAATGGTTTTAATTACTGCGATAACGAGTCGCAAGTCTGTTGCTGCTGGTTGACGACGGGCAATGATGTGCGTGCATTCTTCATCAATGCTAACTTCTGCTTTATTAACATTAACATCTCTGCTGATAACAGATTCGGCCAGTGAGACGTCACCATCAACGAGTGACTGAATCGCATTACGAATTTGTTCCTCAACTAAACCACCCATGGCCAGTACATGGCTACGAATTTCCTCCAGCTCGGAATTAAATTGTTGCGAGATGTGGTGTCCGCTGTTTATCTTGCTCATCATATTTTCCTTTTTTAACCGTAACGCCCTGTAATATAGTCTTCAGTTTGTTTTTTGCTTGGGTTGGTAAATATTGTATCTGTATCACCGAACTCAATTAATTCGCCCATATACATAAAAGCAGTATAGTCTGAAACACGGGCGGCTTGTTGCATATTATGTGTGACGATAACGATGGTATAGCGATCTTTAAGAACATTAATTAATTCTTCAATTTTTAATGTTGAAATAGGGTCTAATGCTGAAGCCGGTTCATCAAGTAATAAAACTTCGGGTTCTATGGCGATAGCCCTGGCAATAACCACACGTTGTTGTTGACCACCTGATAAGCCCAATGCGCTGTCATGCAAACGGTCTTTAACTTCGTCCCAAAGAGCGGCACCACGTAATGATTTCTCAACTACCTCATCAATTGCTCGACGGCTTTTAATTCCTTGTAAACGCAGGCCATAGGCAACGTTTTCATAAATAGATTTGGGAAAAGGATTTGGCTTCTGGAATACCATACCAACACGGCGGCGTAATTCAGAAACATCGACATTTTTATCGTAAATATTATTGCCGTCAATGTGAACGCCACCTTCAATGCGACAATCATCGACTAAGTCATTCATACGATTAAAGCAGCGTAATAGTGTTGATTTACCACAACCACTTGGACCGATAAAAGCTGATACTTTTTTCTCTGGTATAGCGAGATTAATATCGTGTAAAGCACGCTTCTCACCATAATAAAGATTAAGGTTGTCTGTGGTTATGCAGGTAGTTTCATCAGCTAAAGTGTTTGAACGTTGTTTACGTCCAAGTGCGCTTATATCAATACTATGACTTTTTGTTGTAGTGGTTTCTATACTCATATTTATTTCCAGCAATAAAATAAATTAAATGTTATTGTCTTATAGGTTCTAATCATAGTGCCCCTGATTTTTAAAATTCGATTAGAGGGTATCATTTGAACGCTGAGGCAACAAACAACCTCTTCTCTTTTATATAACACCGCGTTCGAATGGTAGCTCTATAACTTCCATGTTATCACTACACAAGTCCATCCCTGGACATGATTTCAAACCTTCACGATGAAAATAACTTCGTTATTATTTAATAACTTCTAGCTTTCTACCGCACGATATTGTTCTCGTAAACGGTTGCGAATATAAATTGCAGACAAGTTAAGTAAAACAATAACACCAATTAATAAAAATGCAGTGGCATAAACTAATGGGCGTGCAGCTTCAACATTTGGGCTTTGAAAACCAACATCATATATATGAAAACCTAAATGCATAAATTTACGTTCCAGGTGAAAAAAGGGTGCATTGGTATCAAGTGGTAACGATGGTGCAAGTTTAACCACACCCACTAGCATTAATGGGGCTACTTCACCTGCGGCACGGGCGATAGCGAGAATCATTCCCGTCATCATTGATGGTGTAGCCATTGGTAAAACCGTGCGCCATAAGGTTTCTGCTTTTGTGGCTCCCAGTGCCAGGCTACCTTCACGAATTGCCCTTGGGATACGTGATAGACCTTCTTCTGTTGCCACGATAACAACCGGCACGGTTAAAATAGCGAGAGTCAATGAAGACCATAAAATGCCTGGTGTTCCAAATGTCGGTGAGGGTAAGGCTTCAGCAAAAAAGAGTTGGTCAATATTGCCACCAAGGAAATAGATAAAGAAGCCTAAACCAAATACACCATAAACAATAGATGGTACACCGGCAAGATTATTTACCGCGATTCTAATAATGCGAGTAACGGCACCTTGTTTAGCATATTCACGTAGATAAACAGCAGCGATAACACCAAAGGGAGTAACCAATACCGACATTAATAAAACCATCATAACTGTACCGAAGATGGCGGGAAAAATACCGCCTTCAGTATTCGCTTCACGTGGATCATCAAATATAAATTCGCCAACCTTTTGCACATAGAGCACCATTTTCTCAAAAAGGTTAAGCGCATTGGGTTGGTAAGCACGAACAATTTTAGCAAGCGGTATCTTTATCACCTTGCCACTCATTGTTTCAGCGGTAATGCTACCTTGATTAAATTGGCTATAAAGTTGTTCCAGATTTTTTGCCAGGACAGCATATCCTTTATCCAGCTGTTTGCGGCGAGATGTAAGTTTAGCTAAATTTTCTGCAGTATCTTCATTGTCCAATTCAAGACGGCGTTTTGCTAAACGCAATTTTTCCATTTTGTAGTTAATACTACCTATGTCACCTTTTTCAATATCTCGAATTTCTTGATAAATAGCCTTGGTGTGCTGTAAGCGATTTTTAAGTTCTGGCCAGGCATCAGCACCGCTGGCGATAACCTTGCCATTATTAGTAATCGTTTTAAGATAACCATAAAAATTACCCCACTCACGACGCTCTAAAACAATGATATCTTCAGGGTATTCTTTTTCCGTCAAATAAGGCTCTAGTAACCATTTAAAATCAGCGCCACTTACATCTCGGTTACCAGTTTTAACTAAAAAACGTGTTACCGTTTCTTTATCTGTTTTTATATTAATGCCAAGAGCTTTTAATTGTTCAATATTGACTTCTTCATCATTATGAATTTCACCAATAAGACGAATTGATGCTGGTTTAGAATCTGTTGCATTAGCTTGAAGGTATTGCGCTTGCATGACGGCTTTTGGCCAAAAGTGGGACAGACCCTGTACTGCAATTAAGAGCAGTAAGCCAATTACAATAATTAGACTGGCACTAACAGCTGCAGCGTTAAGCCAAATCCACGGATCACCCGTTTTAAACCATTTCTTAATCATAAGCTGCTGTATTTCTTTCTGAGACGTTGGCGAACAATTTCAGCCACGGTGTTGAACATAAAGGTAAAGATAAATAGAACCAGTGCTGCGAGGAATAAAATTCTGTAGTGTGTGCTTGCGACTTCAGCTTCAGGCATTTCAACAGCAACGTTTGCAGCAAGAGTACGCATACCCTGGAAAATACTAAAGTCCATAACAGGTGTATTTCCTGTTGCCATGAGTACGATCATGGTTTCACCTACTGCGCGACCCATGCCGATCATTACTGCAGAAAAAATACCGGGACTTGCGGTTAAAATAACAACATAAATTAATGTTTGCCAGGGAGTTGCACCTAAGGCGAGTGAGCCAAAGGTGAGATTTTTGGGCACACTGAAAATCGCATCTTCTGTAATAGAAAATATTGTTGGAATAACGGCAACTCCCATCGCGATGCCAACGACTAACGAGTTACGTTGATCATATTCTAAACCAATACTTTCGCTTAACCATGTTTTCATATCTCCGTTAAAGAAGAAGTGTTCCATTGGTAAACTCAAGGTCATGGCTAACCAGCTGGTAAACAATAAAACAGGAATCAATAACGCAGCCTGCCAGCCATCGGGTACGCGTTGACGTATATCTTTTGGTAAGTTTTTCCAGGCAAAGGCAAAAAGCAAAACTCCCGCAGGTAAAATGAGCAACATACTAAAGACGCCAGGCAGGTGACTTTCAATCAAAGGTGCTAACCACAGACCAGCAAGAAAACCAAGGATAACAGTTGGCAATGCTTCCATGATTTCAATAGTGGGCTTAACGTAGGTGCGCATTTTAGGCGCCATGAAATAGGCAGTATAAATTGCCCCCATAATGGCTAACGGCATGGCAAACAACATTGCATAAAAAGCCGCTTTAAGCGTACCAAATGCGAGTGGCATTAAACTAAATTTAGGTTCAAAATCATTACTCGCTGATGATGATTGCCAGGTATAAGAAGGTTCAGGGTAACTTTCATACCAGATTTTATCCCATAATACCGCCCAGGACATTTCAGGATGCTCATTCTCAACATGCCATAGCTGAACTTGTTGTTTTTCATCTTCAGTTATAAAGGTATTTGCACGTGGGGATACGGCGAGATAGTTTAAACGTGATTCACTAATGGTTTCATGTATTAACGTTCGATGTGCTGTTGAGTGATAAAAGGCGAGTTGGCCTTTGTCATCAATCGCCGCAAAACCTTTACGGCGTTGTTCGGTAACAATATCGGTAATGGCAGAATGTTGACTATCAAAATCACGTATATGAGAAAGCGTTAGGCCGGTTTTTTTTTGTACTGGAAACCATTGGCTAATGTTTCCCTTGTTATCACCAATAAGAAGGGAAATTTCACCGGTTAAAAAAGTAAATTGGGTAATTTCAGCACCATCAGCAACAACACGTTTACGCTCAAGTACCTGGATATCATTAAGATCGCTGATATCAATTAAGCTCACTTCACCATTATTGTGCGCAACATATAATAAGCTTTGTGATGTGTCGATGAGTAGTTTATAAACGTATTGAATGTTCGGTATTTCGATTGACGTACTATCAAAGCTAATTTCTTCTGCATCATCTTCGTCAGTAAGCTCATCATCAAAAATTAATTGGTTTAAAAGAAGACGGTTATCATCAGTGTAAGCAACTAAGGTTGCTTTTTCTTCATCATGCATTAATGCGATATGTGTTAAGGCATGATTGCCGGAGTTATCCATTTCAATTGGCATTTCACCAAGTGGGTAGATGAGAGAAGGAATAATTTTTTTACCTTCCGCCAGGTAACGTGTCTTATATCTGTGTTGTGCAAAAATGACCTGGCCATTGTTTAAACCAAAAGCAACAAAGCCTTTAGCAAGGC
Organism: uncultured Thioalkalispiraceae bacterium; assembly: GCA_964654445.1. Classification (GTDB taxonomy): domain Bacteria; phylum Pseudomonadota; class Gammaproteobacteria; order UBA6429; family Thiohalophilaceae; genus JAGLTQ01. Next base: position 3,345 of record CAZZIS010000038.1, on the reverse strand, counting down.
GACTAGTGGTAAAACTTTTGATACTTGTTTTTGCAGGTAAAGCAATGTCGACATTTTTAACAATATTCCCATTCTTTACATTAAAGAATATGGCTTTTGCTTTATCTGTAAAGCGAACTGCAATGCGGTTTTGTTCTTCTATTGCCAGGTGAAGTGTTTTACCTTGTGTCACAGCGGGCAAAGGATAGCTTGAGGATTTTTCCATTTCTGCAGGAAGGAATAGTGGGTAAACAACATAGGCAAGATAGAAGAAAATTAAAACAATCGACATAATCACGCTGATACCACCGACTGCCATACTAATGCTGGTAATGCGATTTTTAATCGCACGATTACGATTCATCCTGGTGGTGAGGGTACGGGCTAAAGTAGGCGTTGAACTGCTAGGATTTGTCATGTGTGGATTATAAATGCTTAATATGACAGAAATGTGACAGCGCTAAGATGTTGATTTAATTGGGTTTTAAATTGTCATATAGCCTTTAGTTGGGATGATATTGTAATATTTGATGTTCAGTACTATTTGTAACATGAAATATGACAGTTGGATTACAGAAAATGAACTGGAATAAATTACGGCCATAAAAAAACCCGGCACAAAGGCCGGGTTTTTCTAATCAAATAAGAACAGCTTATTTTAATTTAGTTAATTGCTTCTTAACTTGTTTTGCACTTAATGGAATGTAGCCATCTTTAATTACGATTTTTTGTCCGCGCTTGGATAAAACCATTTTGATGAATTCCTTTTGCATTGGAGACAATGGACGGTTTGGTTGCTTGTTAATATAAACCCATAATTTACGACCTAATGGGTAAGTTTTGTTAGCAGCATTTTCTGGTGTAGCAGCAATAAATGGCTTGCCTGCTTTTTTCGTTAAAGCTATAGCACGAACACCTGAAGTTTTATAACCAATACCTGAGTAACCAATACCGTTTAATGAAGCTGAAACAGATTGAACTACTGAAGCAGAACCAGGCTGTTCGTTTACAGTTGTTTTGTAATCACCTTTACATAATGCTTTTTTCTTGAAGTAACCATATGTTCCTGAAACTGAATTACGGCCATAGATTTGGATACTCTTGTTTTTCCAGGAACCTTTAAGACCTACATCACCCCATTTTGTGATATCTTTTTTACCCTTACACTTACGTGTAGAAGAGAAAATTGCATCAACTTCGGCAATGGTCATACCTTTGATTGGGTTATCTTTATGTACATAAACGGCTAATGCATCAATCGCTACTGCGATTGCAGTCGGCTTGTAGCCATATTTCTTTTCAAAAGCCTGAAGTTCTTTGTCTTTCATTTTACGGCTCATAGGACCGAAGTTTGAAGTGCCTTCAGTTAATGCTGGTGGTGCAGTAGAAGAACCGGCTGCTTGAACCTGAACATTTACATTTGGGTAAAGATGAGTAAATTCTTCAGTCCATAACGCCATTAAGTTAGCGAGAGTGTCAGAACCAACACTTGAAAGGTTGCCTGTTACGCCACTGGCTTTTTGATATTCAGGTAATTTTTTATCTAATTTTGAACCAGCATAAGATGAAGTTGCAATCGAAGATAAACTGACAGCCAGCAAACTCATGCTGATAGTCTGGAGTAGTTTAGATTTCATATTATTCTCCTTAGAATAATTATTGATTTTAATTTTATATATAATATTTGTAGTTCTATTTTTAATAGTGGTTACATTTTGCTGTTTGAATATGACAATGATATGGCTTTAATGTGACAGTTTGATGAACAGGTGATTGTTCATCAAACTGACGTGGCAATCTCACAGGTAAAAGCATTCGTTATGAGATTATTACGGGCATCCTGGCCTTCACCCTTTGGGCAAGTAAAGCTTTTTCAAAATCGTTGCATACGATTTTATGCTGTTGTCATGTTATTCCCTCGCAACGACAGTATGTAGCCCGGATGGAATGAAATGTAATCCGGGAAGCGGTTAAATGTCCATTCCGGATTTCGCTTCGCTACATCCAGGCTACAGATTTTAAATAAAATATTTTAGATTGAAAAACGCTGGCTTGGAAAATAACAGCTAAATGTTGACCCTTGACCTAATGTACTACTTATTATCAATCTACCATCATGTCGTTCTACGGCATATTTCACGATAGCCAGTCCTAAACCCGTACCTCCAGACTCGCGTGAACGATCAATGTCGGCACGATAAAAACGTTCTGTAAGGTGAGGGATGTGATGAGCTGCAATACCTGGCCCATTATCAGTGACAGAAAAAACGGCCTCATTGTTTATTTTTTGCCATGAGATAGAAATGGTTCCATTTTCGGGTGTATAGCGAACTGCATTATTTATTAAGTTAGCAAATAAACTATGTAGCTCATCACTGTTACCACGTAAATTAAGTTGTTCATCTGCTTGTAGACTGATTTTATGGTGTTTGCCCTGGCCTAAAACTTCCGCATTTTCTTTTAATGAAATGAGTAGGGTGGAAATAATAACTGATTTAGTATGCTCTACAGGTGCAGTTTCCATTTTTGATAATGCTAGTAAATCTGTAACAAGTCTCTGCATACGCATGGCTTGTTGATACATGTTATCAATGGCCAGCTTAAAGTTTTTTTCATCTTTAGGTGGTTTGTCTGAAAACATTTCCAGGTAACCACTTAATACAGTTAACGGAGAACGCATCTCATGTGAGACATTAGAGACAAAGTTTGTTCGCATCTCTTCTAACTTATGTATATGTGTAATATCACGGCAAAAAATCATTTTTTGTTTGTAGCCAAAGGGGATAATTTGCATCGTTAAGGTGTTATCTGCATTTTCAGGTGCCGGTAAGGTTATGGTTTTACTGAAATTATTTTTAATCATGTAACGCTGGAAATCCGGATGACGTATGAGGTTGTTAATTTTTTGTCCAGCATCCTGAGGGTAGTTAATTCCAAGCAATGAACTGGCAACAGGGTTTACCCATTCAATTACGTTATATTGACTTAATATGACAACGCCATTGGGCAAAGCTTCTGCAGCTTTTTTAAAGCGGGAAAGGGCAACAGATAAAACTTTCTGTTGCTTATATTTTTGTCTTTCGAGTATATGCAGTTCATTAAAAATTTCACCCCAATAGCCCCAGGCATCAGGCAAGTCCTTTTTTTGTTCTAGCCAGTCTTGTAATTTAAAGGCATTACGCAACATAAAGATAATATAAGTAAAAAGAGCTAAAGCGACAAAAAGAAGAGATTGATTAAAAAATGCACCGCTTACTGCACTAGCAGCAATAATGCTGAGCAGGGAGGTGATTTCACTTTTTTGATGGGGAGACATTTATTGTTTGTTTACTTATTGGATAAACGATAACCTGCACCGCGAACGGT
>CAZZIS010000037.1:15360-26723 GCA_964654445.1 uncultured Thioalkalispiraceae bacterium | reverse complement strand
CGCAACCGTAAGGCTGGGGTTGATACGAACAACGGTGCCAAGCAGGTTAGTATTAACCTGGGCATTAGCCGCACTGCCCGAACCACCATCACCCACCGAGGCCAGTAACGTCTTGTCTGGCGCAAAAACCAGACCTCCACCATTATGATTTCTAGCAGAACCTACCTTGTGGAAATCGATAATTTTCACTGGATCAGTCAATACCAGATTACCGCCACTAAAGCTTACTGTCATGCGCGAAACTGAATTGACCGAGCTAGCCACGTTGGTGTGATAGAAAAACACATAACTATTGCTGGCAAAATCAGGATGAAATTCTACATTCAGCAGGCCTTCTTCAGTACCCCCATCGACTATCCCGATAACGGCTCTAAGGTTAATTGAATTTACCTCCGTACAAGCACCATTAAAGTAATGCACGGTGCCACTCTGACCCAAGACCAGAAAGGCCGTGCTGGAACCGGGGATGAAGGCCAGATCGGTGGGGTTGCTCACGCTTCCCTCATTGATCATCATTTGCAGGCCATAACCATTGGTGCCGTTAGTATCGAAAATAACGCCCTTGTTATCACAAGTCGGAACCGTGATCACAGAGAACGAAGCACTGACCGTAACATCGGAATTAATATCGAAGACACAAGTCCCTGTGCCACTACAGCCAGCATCACTCCAGCCATCGAACTGGTATCCTAATACCGGGGTTGCTGTCAGGGTAATAGTATTACCGGCAGTATAGACTTCTGTACAATCTGTATTGCAATCTATTCCTGCAGGCAAACTAGTTACCGTACCGTTACCGCCATTGGCTACGTTGAGTGTGTAAGTTGTAGCATTAGGTGTATAAGTGGCGCTAACGATCTGATTACTGGACAACGTTACATCACAGCTTTGATTTGAACCACAAGAACCATAATCCCAACCAGTGAAGGTATAACCGTTAATGTAATTTGCTGTTAACGTAACAACGGAGTCTGTAACAAAATCAAATGAGCAAGTGCCAGCACAACTAATTCCAGCAGGATTACTACTAACAATATTACTAGCCGTTACGCCATTGACAGTAACAGAAAGATTTTGGGTGGTAACAAATGTCGCCTGTGTTTGTAAGTAAGCAGCAATATCTGCAGCCTGTTGTTGATTAATATTAATTCCTTGCATGGGTACAACAGTCTGTAAGGCTTTTAAAATCATAGAGCCTGAAGCGCGTTGAACGCGGGGAAAACTCCATGTATTTCCGCCAGGGATCCCACTACCGTTGGCAGCATGACAACCTTGACAATAACTCGTATAGAGCCCCGCCCCCGTTGCAGCATTGGCGGTTACTACGGCTTCCGTTACAGGCACTGTTAAGCCGGCAGCAATATCAAACTGATGATCGTCACTATAACCTGTATTGCGTAAACGCCTGAACTCTACAGTCCAACGATAAAAAGGGGCACCACTAAAGCTTGCTCGTGTTTCTACATCACCTCGACTACCCGTTGAGCTTCTGCTAATCACTGCAGGGATTTGTGCCCCATCAAGAGCTGTACCACTATAGGGATCACTACTGGCCAGAGTTAGAAAATCACCAGTGTAAGTCAGACCAATGTTATGCATAAAGCCCGGGTTATTACCTGAAAGGGAATTACTGCTATAAGCCGAAGATCCACTATCTGATTTCCGACCACTGTCACCACCTACAGCATAAACCAGGTGCTTGTCATCAGCACGGTTCGAGGGAGCTGTTCTGCTTGATTTCCAGTGCCAAATATCAGCCGTATCCCCCGTTACATTAGTGTGCATGGATACCAGACCAAGACCTGTGTAATTTTGATTAGGGCTGCCATCATGTAAATTGGTATGGCAATACGCAGCACAACCTAAACCATTGGCCGAAAAATTATTCTCACTATCGACCATAGGAAACATTATTAACACACGATCTTCATTTTCTGCACCTAACAGTGGATGACTCGCGTTTATGCTTGAATCGTTAAGCGCACCGGCCGTAACACCAATATGATTTTTGGAATTCCAGTTAGTTTCACCATCACCCTGATTACCAAAAATCCATTTTTTGTATTGTGTACTCTGTGTATTACCTGCGTCCTGCCACTGCACTACAAAATAAATATAGTTATCATCCCAGACTGATCCAACTGTTATATCCGTAGCTGTTGCATCAATAAATTCACTCAAAGGATAATTATTTTGTACCTGACCATTAACTGTGGTCAACAGATTTGTATCCCAGTCAGTCACACTGCCGTCTAACGTAATCGCACCGTTAGCTATTTTTGGGGAAATCACGATATTGTTCTGTATCACAGACGAATTTGGAGTCGTATCCTGAAAATCAAGAAACAGTAAACGCGCTCCGGTATGATTATGTGAATTTTCGGTCACGGCCAGAGAAAAATAAGTATCTCCAGGCAGAGTTAGTGCCGGGGGTGGCTTATTCGGTGTGTTACTTGAACTTCCACCACCACAAGCCGTTAATCCGAGCGTAAAAAATAATATTATAAGTAAACTGTGTAAGTAATCCTTCACTTTAACTTCTCCCCCAATATATTTTTATATGCTTTATATTTTTAAATAAAAAGAACTTCCCTAAGCTGAATTAAATCTATAACAATAAATAAATAAAATCATCTGAGTACTTCACATAAACGAGATAAAAAAATAACAAACTGCGCGGTAATTACCTCCCCATTATTAAACAATATCATTGCTACTATAAGCTCGTATTAATGTGGATCATATTTTAAAACAGAATAAAAATGAATTCATATACTAAGTTTTTCAAGTACATATTTACTCAATTAAATCTGTAACCAGTGTATCCACTTCCAAAGCTACATATCCTCCTGTTTATTATCCAGTTTACCTCTGAATCTGCCCACATCTTACACATCACATATCAATATTCTGATTGCAGAAGTTATATTCTGTTATTTATTCTTGTGTCTGCAATCATGTTACTCAGCGGTTGTGATGGTGTGATGTGGCAAGCCAATTCACCTGACACTTTTACTGATATGACTAAGCAAGTATCTACAACAAAATGTACAGATAACATAGAGGAACGGTGTAGAGTAAAAGAAACAGAAATAGACAAAATAAGCAGTAAAGAGAAATTTATTGTTTCTCAAATAAATGTATTGTCAACAAAGACATCAATTATTGAGCATCCACAGACAATTTCCATAGATAATGACTCTACTTTATCACAAGATTGGAATAGCAACGAAGAGACTGGTGTCGTTGAAATAAGTCCTGGACATGAACACTCTTTAACGGAACTGTCGCAGCAAGCATTGTATGAAAGTGATGATAAAAAAAGAATTGATGCAACATATGCCCTTACCCACTATCGTAATAACAAAGCCACTGAAACTTTGCTGCAGGCAGCCTCAGATCCAGCACTAACGATACGTTATTATGCGATTCAGACCTTAGGTTATGCTGCAGCTGATGGTTTGGACATAGATGGGCGCATTACTGCTGTTTTACAACAAGCAATTCTGGATTATGATCCGCGTATTGCTCAGTTAGCTAAGCAATCCCTGAATAAACTGAAAAAAAACTACGAGGATAATTTTATTATAAAAAAATAGATCAACGATGTATTCTTTTACATTGTTGTTATCGGTTTTCCCCAAAATTCGAGTCTAATTCATCGTTGCTGTACCCAAACTGTAACCATTATCCATGTATTCTATATACCTGAAATATATTAACTTTTGGGGTGATGTCATGCGTTTATTTAACCTATTAATAACCTTTCTATTTATAGTGTCATTAGCAGCTTGCGGTGGTGGAGGTGGCGGTAGCCCACCTGACAATACAGATAATACTCAACCCGCAGATCCGGATCCAACCCCTACTCCGGATCCCACTCCCGTAATATCCGGATTTAATTTTACCCTTTCTGAAGGCGATTTTTGGGAATACAAGTGGGACAGTGTAAAAAGAATAACCGATGCATCCGGAACTGATATTGATAATGATAATGGCCGTTTGCGCCTAACACTTGGAACACCAACACAAATAAATGGTATCAATACATACAAACTTATTGTTGCTGGAAACAGCACTCAATACTCATCGAACTTTCTCAGAGCATGGAAGTACTTAGCAATAAATAACAACCAACTATTAGGTTCAAAAGATGGTTTAACGTTAGAAGTATTATTTGATGGCATGACAGGCTATTGGCCCGGTACAGGATTATTTAATAGCTTTTCAAATTTAGTAGTGGCTACACAAAGCACTATAGATAATAATTACATCACTTCACCAGCAATTTCAATAAGTAATTCATCATCATCTAATCAATGCGAATACTTTCCAGGCTATGGCACTATTTGCACTGGAGATGTAGATTCAACTTTAAGAGAAAAGGAATACTATCTGCCAAACATTGGACCAGTTGGAGCATATTATTACAGCTCTACATATTACGGTGGCACGTACCCGCAATCTTTTACAACCACACGAAATGTTGGTTTAGTTGCGACATCATTTCTAGGTGATGTTATCAGTGATGATCTGGAAATTGAATCAAACGACTCTAAAACACTTGCTCAAACTGTAAGAGTATCTGTTCCAATGACTGGATACATTAAACGTAATGATCCAGGTACTAGCGACTCTCAAGTAGCCGCAAATACGGTTAATCCAGATCAGAGGATTGCAGATTGGTATGAGATTACAGTTGCAACATCTTCATCACGTTCGATTGCTCTCTCTTTTTCAGGAACTTTTTCTGATCTTGATCTCTATTTGTTTGATGGAAATGGACTAAAAATAGGGGAAAGCCATGGAGACAACCAGGGCACAGGAATATATACAGAAACAATCAGTCGCAGCTTGTCCGCGGGCACCTATTACATAGGAATTCAGGCATTTACGACACGAGCATCTGGAAGGAAATCTGAATACACTCTTTTATTCAGATAGGAAAACTGATAATTATTCTGCAATATCCACAATCATACATAATGTGAATCCAGGGAAATATAACAAAGGTTGAAAGAGGATTCTTGAACTGAAGAATCCTCATCAACCTGATTAATACTGTTACTGTATCATGTTGTATTTAGAGTCATATAGTTACTAACCAGGAGTTCTAAAAACAGTAGGAGTTGTTAATGTGAAAAATCGTCACATAATCCCAATTTACCTGTTTATTGTTTCCTTAATTCTATTAACTGCTTGCGGCGGTGGTGGTAGTGGTTCCCAACAATCGGGGACACAAACAATCATTTATAAACAAGAAATAAATAACCAGTCTCATCTTTATGCTATCAAGACAGATGGCACCGGCCATATAAAGTTAAGTTCTGATTCTATAAAATCAGATAGCTTTGAAGCAATGGCACCAGGAAATATTGTTATTTTTTCCAGATGGGAAAAAGATACAAATAGCAACCGGATAAACAGAGATATCTATACCGTTAATCTGGATGGCACAAACCTCTCTGCATTGGCCAACTCGGCAGAAGAAGAATTTTTTCACTCAATAACTGTATCGGGACGAATAATTTACTCAATAAATACGGCTCTATATAGCATAGCATTAGATGGCAGTGACCCTCAGCAATTAGCGATGAGTGCCTCTTATCGTACAATCACTATTGATAATAAAGTCATATACCAGACAGCTGGTAACACGTTCATTATCCCCGCTGATAATTCTGCTACTGCAATACAATTATCAAATTCAACCAGTGATGAATTTAGTTCACTCACAGCAGATGGTAAGGTAATATTTTTAGGTGGTGATATTTCCTCTGCTGCAGGGACTATTTATAGCGTAAACCTCGATGGCACAGGTATGAAAATACTGACAGCAAAAGCAGGTTACAATTACTTCAAAGCGATAACACAAAGTGGACGTGTTATATATGCTGAATACGTTAACCAGAATGATTGGGACATATATAGTGTTAACACTGATGGTAGCAATCATCAGCCGTTGGCTACAACAAGCGGGTTTAGCGAACAATTTTATAAAGTAACTCCCAACAACAATGTTATATATCAAGCCAATAACCTCTTATATGCAATAAATGCAGACGCAACAGGATCTTTAGTTCAACTAACCAATTCGATGAATAATGTGCAGGTTCTCGGTGTTACAAACTCCAGTGAAGTTATCTATCTACAACATGTGGATGTTGTAACACAGTATTACGATCTGTATATCGTTGATATCAATGGTAACAACCGTACAATACTCGCTAGCGATCCTGATTCATGGCAAAGTTTAGTTAGGGTCATTACAAATAACAAAATTATTTATAGTAGCCATGCAGGTAAGGGACCTACTCATGGAGATATATATGTGGTTGATACAAATGGCAGCAATCGCCGAATCCTGGCAGCAGATCCAAATGTCCGTGAACGTTTTTGGGCGATAACTTCTAACACTAGTGTCATTTATTTAAGCAATGATGGGATAGATACAGACATTTTTAGTGTTGATCTCAATGGTAACAATCGGAAAAAGTTAACCCATTCGGGTGGAAAGAAAAGTTGGGCACACTTGTATTAATTCATCAGTCAGCATGACTGTAACAGTAAATAATAACAAGTATTATATTATCATAACAATATTAACCATCGACTGGAGCCCCTTCATGAACAGGAATAGTTATATAGTACGTATTTACACCAGTTATCAAGTAACAGATCAAGAAAAAGGTAGCGAACCCATGACCGGAATTGTCGAGGATACTGATACAGGGACAAAATACACTTTCCACAACAAAGAAGAACTGTGGGGCTTTATGACTAAATATCAAGGGAAGATTTTAAGTCAATCTAATACAACAAATTAAAAAATCACAGCAACATCTACAATTATGTCTAACATTTCAATAATTAAATAAAAAAGGAAGCTAACGCTTCCTTTATTATTTACCAACCAAAATATTCTTATCAAGCAATACCCGGGTTACCTTCCATGCCAAGAATCTTCGGCGTGTTAAGTTTTTTAACTTTTGCAACTTTTTCAGAACGCAAGTACTCAGCAACGACATCCCAGATTGGTGCACCAGGAGCCTGGGAACCGACTGTTGCCCAACCGGCTACAGTGTAAATCTTGTCAGCTTCTATTTTTGTACCATCATCCATTACCATTTCTGTAACACGCTTTCCAATACTTGCTTTTGGCGCTATTGTATAATCAAGGCCACCTAGACGCACCATATCACCACCTTGTTGATAGTATGGATCGTTATTAAACAAGTTATCAGCAACATCTTCCAGAATTTCTTTAATGGTTGAACCCGACATTTCACGAACGTATGTTTCAGGATAAGTAATACAGGTTTGATCCATTACATGATCCATTGTAATAGTCTGACCTGGTAATACAGTTGTACCCCAACGGAAACCTGGTGAAAGTGAAATTTGCGCACCACCTACTTCACGTAACGCGTCACAGATAATTTGATCAAACGTACCGTTAAAGTTACCACGACGGTAAAGAACTTGATCGGCAACAGCTAACTCTTCAGTTAATGTGCTCAAATAAGGCTTACGCACTTCTTCGATGTAACGCGCCATTTCCTGATCAGGCTCTAATAAGTTGGAGAAGACCGGTAATAATTTATAACGGAAGTCCTGTACTTTACCGTTACGTACATCTAACTGCATCGTACCGAGGAACTTACCATTTGAACCCGCGTTAGTAACCAGTGTCTGGCCACCTTTATTTTTAATAACTGAAGGATGAGGTATACCATCATGTGTATGGCCACCAAAAATAACATCAATACCTGAAACAACCGATGCCATTTTTAAATCAACATCCATACCATTGTGCGAAATCACAACAACAACATCCGGTTTTTCAGTTGCACGTATTTCATCAACAGTCGCTTGCATTTCAGAGTCACGAATACCAAACGTCCAGTCAGGAATAAAACGACCTGGATTTGCAATTGGCGTATACGGGAAAGCCTGCCCAATTACAGCAACACGAATACCACCGTCCATTTCTTTAATTGTGTAAGGTTTGAACGCACGTTGTGTTTCTTCGTTAAAACCTTCAAATTCTGCAAACTGATAATCAAATGAGGCATCATCTTTTACAAAAACGTTTTGACAAACGAAATCACCTTTGAAGTCTCTAACGTTTGAAATAACTTCTTCATCAAGGTAAGTAAATTCCCAGTGACCTGTCATCACGTCAACACCTAACAGGTTACATGCACCTACCATGTCTTTACCACGTGTCCAGTAAGCGGTACCTGAACCCTGCCAGGTATCACCACCGTCTAATAATAATGTCTTATTCGCACCATGATCAGCACGTAGCTTTTTAACCAATGTACGTAAATGGGCAAAACCACCTACTTTACCGTACGTTTTAGCTGCTTCAGCATAGTTAAGATAAGTGAAAGCATGAGCTTCAAGAGAATCTTTCTTAAGATTAAAATGGTTTAATAATTTTTCACCAACCAGATGCGGTGGCTTACCAAGTGCACCACCTACTCCCATATTCACATTTGGTTCACGAAAGTAAATAGGTAATAATTGCGCGTGGCAATCAGTAAAATGCATCAAGGTAACATTACCAAATTTTGGAATGTTATAAACATCACCCGGTGCTCCGGCACTAACGGTGGCATTTCCTGAACCTGGCTTGCTATCACAGCCTGGCAACATACCTGCAGCAGCGGCCATACCCATGACTTGCATAAACTCACGGCGATTGAGTGACATTGGTGTTCTCCCGAAAATTTCTTAAATTTATATGAATACGTTGAAAAACCAGGAATATTTGTCCTGATTATCCCTTAATAATTATCTGACTTCTTAATAGCGAGTCTCTTAATCTGATTTCTTATTACAATAATTATGCCATGGAGAAGCACTGACATAAAGGTGATGGTAAGCCTCTGATTTATTGCTACATTTAGTGTCTCGAACAATAAACACTCATAAAATCAATATGTTAAAACAAGCAATAAAGACTCAAGAAACACTATCATAATAAAAAAGAGGAAATAAAAGATGAAAAAATGTTGTTTAATGCATATCAGATAATACTGGTTGCATTTTGCAAGGTATTAATGAGGGTTTAAGCTGAACTTGTGCAATAAAGTGGGTTTATACCTCGCAAGGAACAAGGTCAATAAAATGAAAGCATATATCAGTGGCTCTCTTATATCTGCCTTCACCAACAATAAAAAGTGGAGCACACCAAGGATTGCGATCAGATAAATTAACTTATGTAATGATTTCCAGCGCTTACCCAAACGTTTCATCATTTTTTTAGTTGAAGTCACTGCAAGAGGAATCAATAAAGTAAACGCTAACATACCAAACGTAATATAAGGACGCTTAACTATGTCATTTAATATCTCATCCCAATCGAAAAAATGATCCAGTAATATATAAGTCAGTAAATGAACACAGACATAAAAAAAAGCAAATAAACCCAACATACGACGCAGGCGCAATGGCCACGCTGATCCTGTCAATTGACGTAAAGGTGTCATCGCAAGTGTGAGTAGTACAAAGCGAAGCGTCCATTCCCCGGTACTACGTGTTAGCACCTCAAATGGATTCGCACCTAATTCATCCAAATAAAAATTTGTGAATAATATAAACAGGGGCAGCAAACAAAGGCTGAAAGTAAAGGGTTGAATTACTCTGCTCATTGATACATATTTTTAAAAATACTTTTTTAAATCCATGCCGGTGTATAGTGATGCAACCTGCTCAGCATAACCATTAAAGGGTAAAGTTTTTCGTTTTAGAAAGTCACCAATGCGCCGTTCTTTTCGTTGACTCCAACGAGGATGATCAACTGCAGGATTTACATTTGAGTAAAAACCATATTCACTGGGCGCCACTTTAGTCCAGCTGCTTACGGGTTCTTTATCTGTAAAAGTAATTTTTACTATTGATTTTATACTTTTAAAACCATATTTCCATGGCACCACTAAACGTAGAGGGGCACCATTTTGTTTCGGCAACACTTCACCATAAAGCCCAACGGCCAGCAATGTTAACGGATTCATCGCTTCATCAATACGTAAACCCTCAACATAGGGCCAGGGCAATACATTACGTTTTTGCCCTGTCATTTCAGTTGGCCGCTCCAATGTTTCAAACTGAACAAACTTTGCTCTTGAAGTTGGATTTGCCTGTTTAATAAGTTTTGCCAACGGAAAACCAATCCATGGGATGACCATTGACCAACGTTCAACACAACGTAAACGATATATGCGTTCTTCTAAAGTATGCTGCTTTAGAATATCTTCCAGGTGCAAAATACCTGGTTTTTCAACTTCACCTGCAATTTGTACAGACCAGGGATCAGTCGTCAAAGACTGGGCATTTTTTGCAGGCGAGTATTTATCCGTACCAAATTCGTAATAATTATTGTAATTAGTAATTTTGTCATAAGAAGTCAATTCTTCAGATGTATTAAATTGAGATTTTTTATTAAATTTCAGAGTCTTACCGCCATAACCTGCAACTGACGTTTGTAGTGGTAAAAACGTGGTTGCAGTGGCCAAACCAATAGAAGACGTCATAAATTTTCGTCGTTCCATATAAATTGCCTGATCGGTAATCTCTGAAGATAAAATATCTTGCGGTTTTTTTATTAACATAAAAGGCCCTCAATGCCTGCAAGTAATAAATATCAATGTTCAAAATCAGACTATGAACCAGCGAAATAGTTCATTCTGATTAATTAGCTATAAAAATAACCATTTATATAAACAATATCGACAAACTGCTGAATATCTTGATCATAATTCAGGTAATATTATTCAAATGAAGGAGAAGACACATAATTCAAATTTGCACCAGGAATCCAGTGCTCGTGGTGATAAACGCATATTTGAAATTTATAATAATAAGTTTATTAAAGTCACTACCAATAACCTAATGAACAATCTTAGTTATCACTTGAATTTAAGCTTGCTTGCACCCTGGCCGGTGCGACATAGAAATATTTCCTGGCAATGGTTATTAGCCGTTTTATATTTTTCCTTAACTACCCTGGCATATACCTCCTATCTTTTTTATTTTCAGGAAAGTGGTAAATTGGAAAGGTTACTGCCTTTTATTGTTATTTTTTTATTATTAAGCCTTGCTGCATTTTTAATGTTTTTATATCAATCGCCAAATGTTACAGAATTTAAAAGCCGTTATGGTAACTGTGTGGTATTAAGCTTGTTATATGACAATCCTAATAAAAAAGAATTTAAGGAATTTATTGAAGAAATAAAGCTACGTAGCTTATTGGCCAGTCAGGCAATAAAAATAGATAAAAGCCAAATGCTGGATATTGAAATGAATGAGCTGAGACGTCTGAGAAATGAAGGCATTATAACTCAACATCATTATGC
>CAZZIS010000037.1:0-15260 GCA_964654445.1 uncultured Thioalkalispiraceae bacterium | reverse complement strand
TGAATGAGCTGAGACGTCTGAGAAATGAAGGCATTATAACTCAACATCATTATGCCGATGCTAAAGCGCGTATTATCCAAATAAATATGTAATAAATATTAAGGTACCGGAATCACTCCGATACCTTATTTTTTATTAAGCAACAGATGCTTTTTTCTGTGATTTAGTGAAAATTAAACCATCACTGCCTGCGTCAACATGAATAACATCCCCAGCCAAAAATTTACCAGACAAGATATCTTGCGCCAGCGGATTTTCAACCTGTTGTTGAATAGCCCTTTTTAATGGCCTTGCGCCATAAACCGGATCAAAACCGGCTTCACCCAGTTTATCCAGTGCCGCCTCTGTTAACTCAATATCAATCTGCCTGTCTGCTAAACGATCATGCAGATATTGAAACTGAATATTTGCAATAGATCGTATTTCTTCCTGATCAAGTGGATGGAAAACAACAACCTCATCAATACGGTTGATAAACTCTGGTCTGAAATGTTCAGCTACCGTTTCCATAACAACTTTTTTCATTTCAGCATACTTACCATCTGCTTTAGTGCTACTTGATGAAATCTCTTGTATTTGTTGAGAGCCTAAATTTGAAGTCATTACGATGACACAGTTACGAAAATCTACCGTACGCCCTTTACCGTCTGTTAAACGACCATCATCCAATACCTGTAATAATATATTGAAAACATCAGGATGAGCTTTTTCAATTTCATCAAGCAAAATGATAGAATAAGGTTTACGTCTAATCGCTTCCGTTAAGTAACCGCCTTCTTCATACCCTACATAACCCGGAGGTGCACCAATTAATCGGGCAACGGAATGTTTCTCCATAAACTCAGACATATCAATGCGCACCATGGCATCTTCAGTATCAAATAAAAATTCTGCTAATGCTTTTGTTAACTCAGTTTTACCGACACCCGTAGGCCCCAGGAATAAAAATGAACCATTAGGACGTTCGGGATCTGAAAGGCCTGCACGTGAACGACGAATAGCATCAGACACGGCTTGTACTGCTTCAGTTTGTCCAACCATGCGTTTGTGTAAAACTTCTTCCATTTGTAAAAGTTTTTCACGTTCGCCTTCAAGCATTTTTGCTACTGGAATACCCGTCCACTTGGAAACCACTTCAGCAATTTCTTCTTCGGTTACTGAATTACGTAACAGCGTTGTTTCCTGCATCTCAACCTGAGAGGCCATGTCCAGTTGTTTTTCCAGGTCTGGAATGCGTCCATACTGCAACTCTGACATACGTGCAAGATCACTGGCACGTCGTGCAGTTTCCAGTTCCTGACGGGCACGTTCAAGTTCTTCTTTAATATGTTGAGTTCCCTGAACAGCGGCTTTTTCAGACTTCCATATTTCATCAAGCTCACTGAATTCACGTTCTAATATATCAATTTCACTTTGAAGATTTTTTAAACGTTCTTTAGATGCTGCATCCGTTTCTTTATTTAATGCTTCACGTTCAATTTTAAGCTGAATCAACTTACGTTCCATTTTATCCATTGATTCCGGTTTGGAATCAATTTCCATACGAATACGACTTGCGGCTTCATCAATTAGATCAATAGCTTTATCGGGCAATTGACGATCAGTAATGTAACGATGTGATAAAGTGGCCGCAGCAACAATAGCGGGATCAGTAATATCCACACCATGATGTACTTCATACTTTTCTTTTAAGCCACGCAAAATTGCAACGGTATCTTCTACCGTGGGTTCATCCACTAAAACTTTCTGGAAACGTCTTTCAAGTGCAGCATCTTTTTCAATGTATTGACGATATTCATCTAACGTAGTCGCACCCACACAATGAAGTTCACCGCGAGCCAGAGCAGGTTTTAACATGTTCCCTGCATCCATTGCGCCATCTGCTTTACCTGCACCCACCATCGTATGCAACTCATCAATGAATAAAATTATTTGCCCTTCCTGTTTAGCCAAATCACTTAATACCGCTTTCAAACGTTCTTCAAATTCACCACGGAATTTTGCGCCAGCAATCAATGTGCCCATATCAAGTGATAAAACCCGTTTACCTTTCAGGCCTTCCGGGACTTCAGCATTAATGATACGTTGTGCTAAACCTTCAACAATGGCAGTTTTACCTACGCCTGGCTCACCAATAATGACAGGATTATTTTTAGTTCGACGTTGTAATACCTGGATAATGCGACGAATTTCATCATCTCGACCAATAACAGGATCAAGTTTTCCCTGTTCTGCGCGCTCAGTTAAATCAATGGTATATTTTTCAAGTGCCTGACGCTGTTCTTCAGCATTGGGGTCATTAACAGGCTGACCACCACGAATATTTTCAATTGTTTTTTCAAGTGCCGCTTTATTTGAACCTGCTTTGCGTAACAGGTCACCTAAAGTACCTTTGTCATCAATCGCAGCAAGTACAAATAACTCGCTCGAGATAAATTGATCTTTACGTTGCTGTGCAAGTTTGTCGGTAAGATTTAATAATCGGGAAAGATCGTTAGAAAGATGAACATCACCGGTAGCATCTGCAATCGTAGGCATACGTTCCAGGGCCTCACCTAATTGAGAACGTAGAATGTTTACATTAACACCTGACTGCATTAACAAATGATTAACTGTTCCACCCTCCTGATCAAGCAGGGCACTCATCAAATGGATGGGTTCAATAAACTGATGATCACGCCCTACTGCAAGGCTTTGTGCATCAGCAATAGCCAGCTGAAACTTACTGGTCAGTTTATCCATGCGCATAACTTATTTCCCCATTTGAAGGTTTAAAATAACTACATCATAGATAAGGGCATAGTTTAATTTTTCAAGCTTTTTAATATTTTTGTCTGTACACGGTAAGGATGAATAACATCAAGTGGCCAGCTAATACCCGGAGACTGTACAATTCTAATGTGTTCACGCTTAAACTCACGCGCATTACCCAAGCCACAGGAATGGGCCAGAGAATTGATCTCATAATTCATCCAATGAGCATATTCTTTAACCCGCTTTGCTTTGTCTTCTACAACCAAACCACGTTGGCGATATTTACTATGCGTTGTTATGCCCGTGGGACAAGTATCTTTATGACATTGCATGGATTGCACACAGCCTAATGAAAACATAAAACCTCGCGCACTGACGACAAAATCTGCGCCCGTACATATTGCCCAGGCAACTTTTGCCGAGTGAACCAGTTTTCCCGAAGCAACGATCCTGATTCGTTCACGTAATCCGTATTCAGTTAAAACATCAACCAATAACGGCAAAGATTCGGTTATCGGTAAACCCACGTGATCAGCCAAAATTTGTGGCGCGGCTCCGGTACCACCTTCACCACCATCGACAGTAATAAAATCAGGGGCGCATTTAATACCGCGTTGTAAAATTGCTTCACACAAATTTTTAGGGAATTGATCTGAACCTAATACAGACTTAAAACCAACAGGCTTTCCTGTGATATCGCGGACTCTATTAATCATATCGAGTAAATCATCTGCACTACGAATTTCTTTATGCCGATTTGGACTGCTTGAGACTTCTCCTTCTGGAATACCGCGAATTTCTGCAATCTCAGCTGTCACTTTACCTCCAGGCAATACACCACCTCGACCGGGTTTTGCACCTTGAGATAATTTAATTTCAAATGCTTTAACATGTTTAGAAACTGCACGTAGTTTTTCATCACTGAGGTTACCCAGCTCATCACGTACACCGTATTTCGCAGTACCAATCTGATAAATCAGATCACATTGGCCTTCAAGGTGATACGGTGAGATTCCACCTTCACCTGTATTCATCCAGATACCAGCAGTGCCAGCACCTTTAGATAAAGCACGAACAGCGGCAGCTGAGATTGCGCCGTAACTCATGCCCGAAATATTAAAAATCGATTTGGCTTCAAAAGGATGTTTACAATCTGGGCCAATCACAACAGGCAAGATATCGGTAAATTCTTCTTCCAACATCGGATATGCTGCATTAACAAAGATTATCGAACCGGGTTGCCTGAGATCATTGGTTGAACCAAAACCCAACAATCCTCCAAGACCTTTTGCTGTTCGATAAACCCACGCGCGGGTTGCTCGATTAAAAGGAAGCTCTTCACGATCACCTGCAAACCAATACTGGCGAAAATACTCCCCCATGTTTTCAAACATGTAACGAATATGACCAATAACAGGATAGTTTCGTTGTATGGCATGTCCTTTTTGTAACACATCGTTAAGGAACACCCAAATTAAACCTATGATTAATACGTAAGATAGATAAATACCTCCATCAGACCACGATAGATTTATGAGCAAATTAAAATTATCAAACATGGAAACAATCTCCATTTGTTATTTATACTTTCAGTATCCGGGTATTTAATATTTAATTGATAAGAATAGTGTAAGTTGTGTTAAACCGTCTTCATCCTTTATATTCCCACAATCTAATTCTGGCAATATGGTTAAACGACACTGACTAGTTAATAAAAAAGCCTTTCCGGTATGGCCCTGTCCACGCTATCCCTCAACCCTTAATACTGTTATCGGCACATTAGCCATTTTCGCCAGTTTTATTATGCCCGGCTTTAGTTTTTGTAACGGCTAACCTGTTCTATTAATTCCCCCATCAGGACTCAGGAAATAAGGCTGCCACCTCACCGTACTTTAATGCTTTTAATGTAGCACGAAATAACCACTGCAAACCAATCCGCTCGTATTCCTCTTTAACAATCATAAACCGAACAGGGTGCCTGCAAGCAGCCACAATAAGAAAAGGATCAAGAGCAGACAGATGATTACATGCAGGTAAAGTTAGCCCTCTGTCTGAAACAGGGATAGGTTGATATATGAAATGGTGATAGTAGCGACAGTAGATTCTTATCCAGCCAAATGTTTCATTTAACCTGTCTGTTTTTATTTATAACTTTATTTATCTTTTCTTTTAAATAAATCATTACGCCGGCTAACTAATCTATCAAGGAATAGTAAACCATCAAGATGATCAATTTCATGCTGTACTGCACGCGCTTCAAAACCTTCCATTTCATATTCTTGTTGAACTCCATTTTCATCCAAAGCATTCAAGATAATAGTTTCAGCACGTATCACATTACCGGTAAAATCTGGCACAGACATGCAACCTTCACGTCCTTTTTTCATTCCTTGCCAATCTATAATTTCCGGATTTATCAGAACAAGATGCCCGTGATGTTTAGCTTTCTTGATTTTAGGATAATTTGAAACGTCAACGATTACGATTCGCTGCATTACACCAACTTGCGTGGCAGCAATGCCAACCCCACCCGGGCCTGCAGCCATAGTTTCATCAAGGTCTTGTATGAATTTGGAAAGTTCAGAATTAAATATTTTAACTTCGTCTGCAACTTGCTTGAGACGAGCATCAGGATAAGTGATGATATCCAATACAGTCATTTTTCTTTAACCAATTAAAGTATCAATTTCAACTAACTCTGCATCAACACCGTCTTCCTCTTTTACAATTTGTAAAGCAGACTCTAAAGCCTTAATGCCTTCCGAAGCTTCACCTTCAATATGCATAATATAAAGTGGCTTATCTTTGTTTCCGGCAACATCTGATTCAAGATCAAGAATATTTAAACCTGCTTCAGCCAGTACCGCAGTTACCTTGCTCACAATACCTGCGCGATCAGCACCGTAAACAGAAATACGTACATCCGGAATTCTATGTTCATGTAGCCTTGCATTAATGGAATCAATATGAAGATGTAAATCCATAGAATCTGTGACTGTACTTAACACATCGTGCAATTCTTTTGTTCGCCCAGAAAATTCAACCATCATCATAATGCTGAAATTTCCACCAAGACGCATCATACTGGTTTCACCTAAATTACCACCACCTTCATAAAGTGCTGCAGTAACATGAGAAACAATACCCGCTCGATCCTTGCCGATTAATGTCACCATGTACCATTTATTTTCTTCTTTTGTCATGGTGACTTTTTCTCCTTAATTATTCTGATGAGTAAATATGACTTAATGGAGTGTTGAATGTGCCCAATAAATAACGGTTACACCTAATGCAATTAATGTTATTTGCTGAAGAGTCTCACGTAATTCTGTTTTTTTATGTAAGCCGGGAATTAAATCAGCTACCGCAATATAAATAAAACTGGAAGCAGCAATAGCTAAAATATAAGGCAAGGCATGTTGCATACTTTGTAAACTATAGTAAGCAATAATAGCACCGACCAAGGTAGCCATACTTGCGAGGATATTAAAAAATAATGCACGACCACGGTTGTATCCACTATTTAATAAAATAGCAAAGTCACCAATCTCTTGCGGAATTTCATGTGCGGCAACAGCCAGTGCAGTAACAATACCGAGATCGATATCAGTCATAAATGCTGCTGCAATCAAAACACCATCAACCAGGTTATGAACAGCATCCCCGATAATAATAAGAGTACCACTGGCATCTTTTCCATGTGTATGATTATGCTCTGTATCTTCACCCGGTGAGTGCACCTCGCAGTGACTCGAATGACAGTGGCGCCATAACACCATTTTTTCCAGTAGAAAAAAACCTAACAAACCAATGAGAATAGTTAAGCCTAGATCGTGCATATCCACATTTTCATTAACCGTTATCGCATGTGGCAATAAAGCTAACAATGCAGCACCTAATAAAGCGCCAATCGCAAAACTAACAGTATGAGGTAACAGCTTTTTTTGATATTTATCGTTAATCAATAAAAAGACAGATGCGGCAATAACGCTAAGCACGCCGCCTAATAAACTAAAAACAATAATCCAACCCAATAACGGCATAAATATTTTCTCTTAAATTATTTTGGCTCAATCCAAATCATACTCGCCATTCGACCAGTCACGCCATCGCGTCGGAAAGAAAAAAAAATTTTCTCTTCACTTAAAGTACAACGGCCACCACCATAAATTTGTCTGACGTCAATTCTATTCAAGCGTGACCTTGCTAAACGGTAAATATCGAATAGCCAATGTTGTTCTGATACAGAGGTAAATGCCTGTTTAGCCTCATCATCAGTGTCAGTGAAAGCATCATATACCTCTTCGCCCACTTCATAAACATCTGAACCAATAGCAGGGCCTAACCAGACCAATAATGACTCAGGCTTGGCAGGTAATTTTTTTATAGTGGCTTCGATAATTCCATCACATAAACCACGCCAACCGGCATGAATCGCAGCAACACAACTGCCCTGCTCATCGGTAATCAATAAAGGCAAACAATCAGCCGTCATTACAGTACAAACAACATTCTCTTCTGATGTGTATGCCGCATCTGCTTTAGGAATAATTTCTTCAGCAGGTAATAAAACGGCTTTAGTACTATGAACTTGATCCAGCCATTGTAGCGTGCCAGGTACTTTTAGCATCGCACGATTTTTTTTTACTGCTGCAAGTTCATCTCCCACATGTGTCGCAAGATTAAAACTTCCATAAGGTTTTTCACTCACACCACCCTGCCGCAAAGTTGTACCGGCTTTAATAAAATCAGGAGCAGGCCAATCCGCTTTTAACCAGTTCTCTGTCATGATTTTCCTTGATTATATTTTTCAAAATCAAGACGTAATGCATCCTGCAAATCAATCATGTCTTGTGGTACCTCAACTTCCCACTCTATAAATTCATTAGTTGCGGGATGAATCAAACCCAGATGTCGGGCATGAAGTGCCTGACGTTTAAAACTTTTTAGCATTTGCACAAAATTGTCATCACTTGCCGCCGGAATTTTAAAGCGGCCACCATATACAGGATCACCCAACAGGGGATGATTAATATAAGCCATGTGAACACGTATTTGATGGGTTCTTCCCGTTTCTAATTTTACTGTTAATTTTGTATGTAAACGAAACCGCTCACTAACCCGGTAATGTGTAATTGCCGGTTTACCCTTTGGGTTGACCGCCATTCGTTTACGGTTAACGGGGTGTCGACCAATGGGCTGATTAATAGTACTACCAGCGGTCACTGCCCCTGTAATAATAGCGTCGTACTCACGCAAAAAAGTGCGTGCCTGAAGCTGTTCAACCAATAATTTTTGCGACGTTAAGGTACGAGCAACAACCAGTAAACCACTGGTTTCCTTATCTAACCGATGTACGATTCCCGCCCGTGGAATAGTTTCTAACTCCGGTGCATGATGTAATAAAGCGTTTAACATGGTGCCACTAAAATTACCCGCTGCAGGATGTACCACCATACCCGCAGACTTATTAATTATTAACAGTTGTTCATCTTCATAGACAATATTTAAAGGGATATTTTCCGCTTCCCAGCTATTCTCAGAGGTCAAAACGACTTGTAATTGAACCCGTTCACCACCTAAAACCTTATCTTTTGGCCGTTTAACCTTATCATTGACTAATATTTGCCCCTCTTTTAACCAGCTTTGCAGGCGAGATCGTGAATAATCCGGAAATAATTTGGCTAAAGCTTGATCAATTCGCTCACCAGCCCATTCATCAGGAAAATTTCCTTCGATAATTTCAGTTTCAGACATTCGAAAATCTCATTATTTTGCTTAATTGCGCATGATTTTGCATGGCTGTGTCCTAGCCTACAACTCAGTCATTAATTTAAGGTATAATACAAAAATACTATAAAACACACTTAATTATTTAAATACCAACAGGTTAGCACGCATGCGTTTTCCCAGTTTATTAAATTTATCTACTCTCTTTTTTGTCGCATTTTTAACCGGCTGCGCCTCATCTGGAGATATTGACGATGATACCTACGGCATGACGGTTGCTCAGCTCTATCAGGAAGCAAAAACTCTATTAACCAAAGGTGAGTATGCAAGTTCTATTCAATACTATGAAAAATTAGAATCACGTTTTCCTTATGGTACTTATGCAGAGCGAGCGCGTATTGAAATGGCGTATGCTTATTATAAGGATTCACAACCTGAAACGGCGATAATTGCTGCAGACCGTTTTATTAAATTGCACCCTAATCATCCTCATGTTGATTATGCCTACTATTTACGTGGCTTAGCCAGTTTTGATAATTCAATTTCATTTATGGACAAAATATTTGATCAAGAACCTTCTGAACGTGATCCAAAATCAGTACGCAAAGCATTTAACTACTTCTCTGAATTAATTCAGCGTTTCCCTAAAAGTCGTTATACAGCAGATTCTATTAAACGTATGAAAGAATTACGTGAAAATCTTGCTCAATATGAAGTTCATGTTGCCAACTATTATAAACGCCGTGGTGCTTTTCTAGCTGCAGCAAATAGAGCCAAATATATCGTTGAGAACTATCAAGGTACACGCGCCATTCCTGATGCCCTGGCCTTAATGAGCCATTCTTATCGTAAACTGGGCATGCATAATCTCGCCAGTGATGCCTTTCGTGTTTTAGAGCTTAATTACCCTGAACATGAAAAGACAAAAGAACTTAAATTATCAAAACAGCAACAGCCAAAATCAAAATAAAAGCCTGAAAACAAAAAAAACCGCTGGATGATCTACAGTACCAGCGGTTTCTTTTATCTCGGAATATTCTGTTAACTAAATTGCAGCATCACCTTCTTCACCTGTTCTGATACGAACCACACGAGCTACATCACTAACAAAGATTTTACCATCACCGATTTTACCGGTTCTGGCCGCATTCGTTATAGCTTCAATAGAATGATCAACCTGATCATCAGAAATAACAATTTCAACTTTCACCTTTGGTAAAAAATCGATCACATATTCTGCACCACGATAAAGTTCGGTGTGCCCCTTTTGTCTGCCAAAGCCTTTCACTTCTGATGCTGTCATTCCATTAACCCCAATATCCGATAAAGCCTGACGTACATCATCTAATTTAAAAGGTTTAATAATTGCTTCTATTTTTTTCATTTTTATTCCTCATGCAATAATTCTTGCAACTGTGCTTACTTTAACAGGAAAAAGTCAGTGGCAATACCATATCTGTACACGTTTTAGCCTATTTTCGACTTCGACCATAACCCGAGGTAATGGGGTAACGTCGATCTCGTCCAAATGCCCGTTTGGTAATGCGTACACCGGGTGCCGCCTGACGCCGCTTATATTCATTAATATCAACCATACGTAATACACGGCGGACAGTTTCACGTTCAAATCCTGCTGCAATAATATCTTCCAGCCCCCTATCCAGCTCAACATAGTTTTCCAGAATTTCATCTAAAATTTCATATGGAGGTAAAGAATCAGTATCCTTTTGATCCGGCGCTAATTCTGCTGAAGGAGGTCGATCAATCACGCGTTGTGGAATATTGGCTGAAACAGAATTACGATATTCCGCCAAACGAAATACGAGGGTCTTTTTGACATCTTTGAGTACATCATAACCACCTGCCATATCACCATATAATGTGGCATAACCCACCGCCATCTCGCTTTTATTGCCTGTGGTTAGCACCATTTTGCCTTTTTTATTTGAAATGGCCATCAGTAATAACCCACGACAGCGTGCCTGGATATTTTCTTCAGTTGCATCCACCTCTTTACCCGCAAATTCATCAGCCAATAATTCAAGAAAGCTATTAAAGGGTTTTTCAATGGGAATAACTTTAAAATTCACACCTAAAAATTCAGCTTGTGCCCTGGCGTCTTCAACACTCATGTCCAGGGTATAACAGGAAGGCATCATTACCGCTTCCACTTTGTCAGCCCCTAACGCGTCCACCGCAATACTTAAAGTTAATGCTGAATCGATACCACCAGACAAACCTATTACCACACCTGGGAAGCTATTTTTAGTGACATAATCCCGTACTCCTGTCACCAAAGCCTGATAAATACTGGCTTCGTCAGGTAGAGGGGAAACTATTGACGTGGAAAGCGGTTGCAGGCTTTTGCTTTCAAATTCAACAACTTCCAGTGTTTCTTCAAAGGCTGCAAAACGATGTGAGAGTTTTTCATCTGCAGCAATAACAAAGGATTGCCCATCAAAAACCAACTCATCCTGACCACCTACCATATTTGTATAAATCACAGGAACGTTTACTTCATTTACTCGCTGGCGAATGACGTCTTCACGTTCATGTGATTTTTGTCCATGAAAAGGGGATGCATTCGGGTTAAGTATTAATTGTGCACCCGCCTCGACAGTTTTTTTAACTGGCTCGCTATACCAGATATCTTCACAAATACAGATACCTAATTGCAAATTATTCACACTGAAAACACAACTTTCATCTGCTGAAATAAAATAACGTTTTTCATCAAATACACTGTAATTTGGTAGATAGTTTTTCCGTGCAATAGCGATACACTTACCCTTTTCAAGAACAGCAACCGCGTTATAGACACCTTTATCCGTTTTTTCCGGATAGCCAACCAAGGCCGTAATCCCTTTTACTTCACTTGTGAGTAGCTGCATAACGATTCTGACACGCTCATGCAGTCCGGGTCGGAGTAACAGATCTTCTGGTGGATAGCCGGTCAATGCGAGCTCAGGAAAAATAATAACATCAGCCAACATCTCATCCCGGGCAAGCTCAATCCATTCAAGAATACGTGCAGCATTCCCTTCTATATCACCGACCAACAAATTAATTTGTGCAATCGCGATGCGCAAAGGCTTATCTGGGGCAGATGTATTATTTAGTATATTCAAAACCGTCAACTGAGTTAAAAAAACCAATGCGAAATATAAGCTACAACCACTATGGGAACAACTTTTACCTGAAAAAACCCCGGTTTTACCTGTTCAAAAGAAACTTAAGTGAAATTTCAGCTAAAAAATATCGCCAGCAGCAAAATCTATCGTTACTATTAAGGTATTACTAACCTTAATATAAAGAAAAATTAACTATGAACCTTATTCGCCTGATTGTCATTGCTTTGATTATATACCTGGTATTCCAGATATTTAAACGCTGGGCCGCAAATAAAAAAACAGCATCTTCTGCACAACAAGAAAAACAAAATAAAATGGTGCAGTGTGAAGTCTGTCAATTGTATCTACCTGAAGATGAGGCCTTACTACGGGATGATAAATTTTACTGTAGCGAAAAACATCTCAAGCATGGAAAACAAGACTAACTAAATGTTTAATATTTTTTCTAAACAACCCGACTTTAACCCGCTATTCCTTGACGACGAGGCTTATACCTGGGGACCGCTTAATTTTCTTAACCTGTACCGTCTGCTTATTTCAGGTTTATTTGTTACTTTTTATTTTACCGGAAATCCATTTCCACAATTAGCTTCACACGATGCTCATTTGTTTTATGGTGCAAGTGGTGGTTATCTTATCTCCGCCTTAATTTTTGGCATGATGATTCGTTTGCGAACACCTGATTTTAATCTACAAATCCATACTCAAATTTTAAGTGACATCATTTTTACCACCATAATCATGCATGCCAGTGGTGGAGTACAAAGTGGTTTAGGTACACTTATTATTATTTCTATAGCCGGTGGTAGTATTGTTATTAGAGGGCGCCATTCTCTATTATTTGCCTCAATTGCCAGCCTTGTAGTTCTATTTGAAGAATATTATAACAATCTCGAAGGTATTTATTTAGACGGTAGTTCATTACAAGCTGGCATCCTGGGTATTACCTTTTTTACCACCTCTATTATTACCCACTTTGTTGCCAGACACATTCGTGAAAGTGAAGCACTTGCACTTAAACGTGGTGTTGATCTTGCAAATATGTCGCAGTTGACTGAGCATATTATCCAGCGTATGCAAACAGGCATCATGGTCATTGACCAATATAATCGATTACGACTCATTAACGAATCTGCCTGGCATATGCTGGGAATGCCTTCTGTAGTAAATAATCCATACTTGTCTGCGCTTAATGAAGAATTAAATAATAGTTACAAAAATTGGCAAGATGATAATGAAGTCATATCATCTCCATTACCTTTATCACCCGAATACCCCAGCTTGTTACCGCGTTTTGCCCGGCTCAGCCAGGAAGAAAATTCAGCCACACTGATTTTTCTTGAAGATGCCTCAGCAATGTCCCGTGAAGCACAGCAATTACAACTTGCAGCTTTAGGTCGATTAACAGCCAGTATCGCACATGAAATTCGTAATCCATTAGGTGCGATTAGTCATGCCGGCCAGTTACTTGCTGAATCAAGCAACATGGATAAAGCTGACCTACGCCTCACTCAGATTATTGCGGATCACTCCAAACGTGTGAATACCATTATTGAAAATGTGATGCAACTTGGCCGTGGTAATCAAAGTTACCCGCAATTAGTTAAACTCAATGATTACCTTGAGATCTTTCTTGTTGATTTTATGACTGGTAATCAAACACAACGAGACGATTTTCTTATTGAAGTACAGCAGGATGATATACAGATACGCTTTGACCCTAGCCATTTACAACAGATATTAACTAATTTATGTGAAAATGGTTTACGCCATACAGTGG
The DNA here is from genome assembly GCA_964654445.1 of uncultured Thioalkalispiraceae bacterium. Classification (GTDB taxonomy): domain Bacteria; phylum Pseudomonadota; class Gammaproteobacteria; order UBA6429; family Thiohalophilaceae; genus JAGLTQ01. Next base: position 1,865 of record CAZZIS010000037.1, on the reverse strand, counting down.
ATGATCCCAAAAACAACGAAAAATTCAAAATTGAATTTCATGCAGGCATATCGGATAACAACAACCGTCCCTACCTCGATATTATTGATCATGGCTCCGGTATAGATAAAGAAACCGCAGCACATATTTTTGAACCCTTTTATACTACAGCAGAAACAGGGACAGGATTAGGCTTGTATATTTCACGTGAGTTGGCAGAATGTAACCAGGCACACTTAACCCTTTTACAAAATTATACCCATATTCACCCAAGGGGAAGTTGTTTTCGTTTAACCTTCTCCGATCCACGCAGACAAATGCATTAAAACCATGACTCAAAAAAAATATATCGCTCTAATTGTTGATGATGAACCAGATATTCGTGAATTACTGGACATTACACTCTCACGAATGAATATTAAAACCTATAGTGCAGAAAATATAAATCAAGCTAAGGATTTATTAACCAAATATAACTTTGACCTTTGTTTAACCGATATGCGCTTACCCGACGGAAATGGAATTGAGTTAATAAAATACATACAGGATAATGTTTCCAGCTTACCCGTAGCAATGATTACCGCGCATGGCAATATGGAATATGCGATTGAAGCATTAAAATCGGGCGCTTTTGATTTTGTCTCCAAACCGGTTGACCTCAATATCTTACGCAACCTGGTAAATACAGCGCTTAAACTTTCAGATACAAAAACAGTAGATAGCGAAGAGAATCAGGATGAGCAACAGGGATTACTGGGAAAATCAGAAGCCATAAAAGAAACCCGCAAAAAAATACAAAAGCTATCCCGAAGCCAGGCACCTGTATATATCCATGGCGAGTCGGGGGTTGGAAAAGAACTTGTTGCCAAGCTTATCCACGAACAAGGCCCACGGGCGGATAAAAACTTTGTGCCCGTTAACTGTGGTGCTATACCGGATGAGTTAATGGAAAGTGAATTTTTTGGCCATAAAAAAGGGAGTTTTACTGGTGCAATTGCTGATAAACAAGGCTTATTTCAAGCTGCAGACGGCGGAACCTTGTTTCTGGATGAAGTAGCTGACTTGCCACTTGTGATGCAAGTAAAGCTTTTACGCGCAATTCAGGAAAAAGCAATTCGGCCTATCGGCAGCCAACTGGAAATTCCTGTTAATGTCCGTATATTAAGCGCAACCCATAAAAACCTAAGTGAACTAACTGAAAAAAGAGAATTTCGACAGGATCTTTATTATCGAATTAACGTTATTGAACTTGAAGTACCAAGCTTACGAGAACATTCGGAAGATATTCCTGTTTTAGCCAAACACTTATTACAAAAAATCGCACAGGACTGGCAAACTGCCCCCCCCAGGCTTGATGCTGATTCATTACAAGCGTTAAATGAATATTCATTCCCGGGTAATGTACGTGAGCTGGAAAATATTCTTGAGCGCGCAATGACATTACATGAAAATCAGCTCATTACTCTTAGTGATCTTCAATTGCCAGATCCGAGCAGCAAAGAAACCTCGGTTAAAGAAAATGATGAACTTTCATTAGATGCAACTTTACTTGATCCAACATTATTACAAAAAGAAAAAGAAGTTATTCAGCAAGCTTTAGAAAAAACAAAATACAATAAAACGGCTGCTGCAAAATTACTCGGAATTTCATTTCGAGCATTGCGTTATCGCATTAAAAAATTAGGTATGGATTAACTTAAAATCCCAAAAAAACTCACCGCAGAAGCGCAAAGAACGCAAAGGTTAGCATGTTTTTTAAGACAATATTAAGGTTTTGATGGGGACGTAAAATGGTATACCTAACAGTTTAATTTTAGTTACTTGGTTTTTCTTTGCGTTCTTTGCGCACCCAAAAGATTGTTGCAAACTATCTGAGGAAGTACTCT
>CAZZIS010000036.1:0-28765 GCA_964654445.1 uncultured Thioalkalispiraceae bacterium | reverse complement strand
CAACCTGGGTTCCATAAAGTAGCTATTTATGGGTTTTTCTACACTCTCGTTATATTTAAAATCAAGCCTTGACATAACGTACGTTTAGACGTACGCTTATTTTGGAGGTATTTCAAATGACTACACTAAACGCCACAGATGCACGTTCAAAGCTTTACAACCTAATCGATGAAACTGCATCAACACACGAACCTATATTAATTACAGGTAAACGATCTAATGCTGTCTTACTTGCTGAAAGTGACTGGAAAGCAATAAATGAAACCCTTCACCTGCTATCAATCCCTGGAATGAGAGAATCAATTAAAGAAGGAATGGCAGAAAATATTTCTGATTCTTCAAAGGAGCTTGATTGGTGAGCTGGGAAGTTGTTTACACTAAACAAGCACAAAAAGACGCAAAGAAATTATCTTCTGCGAGTCTAAAAGATAAAGCTAAACATTTAATAAGCATTATTAAAGAAAACCCATACCAAAATCCTCCTCCATATGAAAAATTAATAGGTGATCTTTCAGGTTCTTATTCTCGGAGAATAAATATTCAACATCGTCTTGTTTATCAGGTATACGAAAAAGAAAAGACAATAAAAGTAATTAGGTTATGGACGCACTACGACTAAAAAATATAACAAATCATTTAAAACGGACGCCGAAAAGCGGCGCCGTTTAATTCAAGCGTTATGTGGTAAAAATATTAAACAGTGTACGAAGATATAGAATATATTTGAAGTGGAACGGGCTACGAAAAAACATGCTTCAGCTTAGATGCACAGGAAAAGTACAAAAAGAACTTGGTCTCAAGCCAAATGAATTAAGTGAAATAAAAGAGCCGGATTCAACGCTTGGGAACTGGTATGTAAATATATCAACAATAGATAGAAGGAAAACATTTCTATTTGTAAATGAAAGAACACTTTTATCATTCATATTGTATGGGGTAAAGAAATCGAACATTTCACATATACACGAAACTTTTGTAAAGGCGCTAAATCAGCTTTTGCTAATGGAAGGTATTGATTACCCAGTCCTGGATAAAATAAATAATGAATATAATCACTTAGAATATACTAAAACAAATAGTAGAAGTGTGCTGGGAAATATGAACGATCTTATGTATTTTTATAAACATTTTATTTACAGTGCTGGGGGGCTTAAACATTGCAATTTAGATGATATTATTCAAAGAATAAACAGAACCCCACAAAAAAATATAGGGTGGGGTTATTCTATTGATCTTGCAAAAGATTTATTGCAATTAAAGTCCGCCACATAACAAGCTCATCCAGCAGACTGTGAACTTCCCCCGATAAAGTAGACACCTTAATCTAACAAACTAGATAAGGTGTAAAATGCCAATATATACAAAACCAAGAAGAACCTGGCACTACTTAAATGAGTTCAAAGTCAAAGCCGTACAATTAAGTTTACTTGATGATATGCAGGTTAAAGATGTCGCAGCGACACTGGATATCCATCCTTTTATGCTTCCTCGTTGGCGAAAAGAATACCGTGAAGGTAAACTGGTTGCAGATAAGCGACAAAAGGTCACCTCCATGGCTAAAGATAAAAAAGAACTCAACAAGGTTAAAAAACTCGAAAAGGAAAATGCACGCCTAAGGCAGGGGAACGATCTGCTAAAAAAGTGGCAACGGTTTCTCGCGGAGGAACATCAGAACGATTTGGATTCATCAAAAGGCACGGGCAAGACCTCGGAGTAACGTATCTTTGTGATTGGCTTAGGGTTTCACGTAGTGGATATTATGCATGGTTGAAACGGTCGATATCATCACGTGGCATTGAAGATGAAAACTTATCAACTAAAATATGTAACATATACAAATCGAGTCGAGGTACCTATGGCAGTCCCAGGGTATATGAAGCACTTAAAAAGCAAGGTATTGCGATTGGTAAGAAGCGAGTTGAATGCTTGATGCAAGCACAAAGACTTCAAGGGCGTGTTGTTAAAGTAACGCGACGCCAACCTGGCTTAAAGCGCTTTAAAGAACGAGGAGAAAACTTACGTTTGAATATGCCTAAACCGACAAATATTAATCGTATTTGGGTTGCTGACATTACTTACATTAAAGTGCGTAATACTTATAAATTTTTAAGTGTAATAATGGATCTCTATTCACGTAAAATATTAAGTTGGTCACTGACAGACACACGAACAACGGACGATACGGCAAAGATATTAAAGCTTGCGATACAAGAACGACAACCTGATGAAGGTTTAGTTTTTCATGCAGACCGAGGTATAGAATTTACGGGAAAAGGCTTCAGAGACATTCTCATAAAACACAAGTTTAAACCCAGTGTTAATCGTCCAGAGTATTGCACGGATAATGGTCATATGGAATCGTACTTTCATAGTTTAAAAGCAGAACTTATTCGAGAAAGAAAGTTTAACTCAATGAAAGATTTAAGGTATGCTTTGAACAGTTACATTAATCACTTATATAATAAAAGGCGACTGCATTCAGGAATTGGTTATTGTTCACCAATTGAATACGAGAAAATAGCCGCATGAATTTAACCGTGTCTATTTTATCGGGGAAGATCAGTGGCAAAAAAAAATATATGATTAATCAAACACTAAAGGAGAGTAAAAGTGAAATATTGGATTGATAAAGAGTCAGAAAGTAACAATGTTATCGTTGCAAATGAGAGTTCAATATTTATTGGCTCTTGTGATAAAGAGTCATACAAAAATGTTGAACAGCAGTTATCAGACGAGAAAAATCCAATTGAAATTTTAGGTACCGATGATTTAACAGTAGTCCCCTATAGTCAAATTCAAAATATAGTAAGTAGAAGTACTGACAAGGATATTGATATAAATTATAAGGCTAAAAAGGATATCGAGGAAAAAACACTATATTTTTATGGGCTTGAAGAAAAACATAACTTTGTATCATATATCGAACCTTTCATGCCAGAACACCTTGAAAAAAATGAGTCAGAGCAGTCTGCCGTAATAGCAGCAATTAGCCCTTTGATCAGTTTGATTTTAAGTTTATCGGCTGCTTACTTATTTTTTGATAAATTTCGCTGGCCCGCAATAATTGTTGGCGGCATTTGGGCAATTGTTAGTATCTATATACTTGTATCCCGTATTAAGGAGCCTCCTACGATTACTCGCTGGTCGATTAGTGGTCGTTATTTTCGTAAATTATGGTCTGGTATTAAGATACTTTTTTCATATGTTTTCCTTGCACTAATAATTATTGGTGTTTATGGGAAATTTCCAGATAGTTATGGCAAGAAGAGTATTTATCAACAAATAAATGATGAGAGTTTAGATGTATCGGAAATTAAAGAGTTAATAGACAGAGGTGCTGATATTAATTATCAAGGCAAAGATGGAGAAAATCCATTATCAATTGCTTTAAATTGGGGGAACGACGATTTAATAATTGCATTAATTGAATCAGGAGCAGACCTTTCAGCTAACGGTAGGGAAACATCTCCACTTGAATATGCTATTTATAATGATTCCAGTATCAATGTTATTGAGTCCATGCTGAAGAAAGGAGCTTCTTTAGACTTTGATATAGAAGGGCTAACACCACTCGAATATTCAAAACAAAACGAAAATATGGAACTGCTAAACGTAATCAATAAATATAAAAATAGTATGTAGGGAAATTTCAATACTAAATGTTTTGCGAGTGCATTTCCTAACAATGCAAATGCACTCGGACAGTCAAAAGCTGCGCCGCTCGTGCCTCGCTCTGCACCTTTTGATAGCCGGTGATTTTCGGCGTTAGAGCTAAAAAATTAAGGGCGGGGGAGTATTAATGCCTATTGACCAAACTCAAATCATTAAATGGCAATCGATATACTTTATAGTGAAGAATATCATAACGCCAAAATGAGCATCATGGCTCCAATTAATGAATTTTTGAGAAACCAGATCAGCGCACTAAAAGTCAACTTGATAATACCGCTAATCAACTTAACACAACTTTAAATATCCAAATATTTGTTTTTATTCTATCCGTTTTTGTAATTATTTTTTTGATGTTCATAACAAACCGCTATCATAAAAAAATAAAAAACACTTAATCAACAAGTTTATGAAAAAACAGAAAAATCATGAGGAGCTAATCAAGAACTTCATTGTCAGCTTGAGAATATGGCAGGAAAAGACCCATTAACTAATTTACCAAACAGGAAATTGTTAATCGATCGTGCCACACAGGCAGTCGCCTTTGCTAAAAGAAACAAGCTTAAACTGTCAATTATATTTATTGACCTGGATGGATTTAAAGAAATTAATGACACTCATGGTCATAGCGCAGGAGACTGCGTATTAAAAACAATCGCCGAACGTATTTCCAGCAATAACAATGTAAATTTATCACGACTAACAAATAATCTGCTAAATGTAATTAACAAAGAAGTAACATATAAAAATATTGGGCTTTCTGTAAGTGCAAGTATGGGTGTCGCATGTTATCCGCAAGATGGCGAAGATTTCGATCAATTACTTAATCATGCAGATGAAGCAATGTACCAGTCAAAACGAGCGGGAAAGAATACCGTTACTTTTTATTCTCCGGAAATAAATAAGGAGTAAAAGACAAACATCTCTTACTCCTCCTTCTATTAATTTGTTCATAAATATATTTGAACCACACCCGCAATATTATCTTGTCCATAACCTGATTTAATCACTTGTTGATAAATGTCTCTTGTCTTGTTTACCAGGGGAACTTCACTATTCTGTTGAACAGATAATTTCTGCAAGTAATCAAAATCTTTTTCAACCAGGTTAATTGGAAACATAGGGGCAAAATTGTCTGATGAAATTGCCAGGCCAATGCCTTTCATTGCCGGGCTGGTTATCGGTAATTCATTTAATAAATTAACGGCTGATTTTTTTTCAATACCTAATTTATTTAACATGCCTATCATTTCACTTAACGCGGCAACCTGCATTCCAAAAAGGCCGTTAATTGCTAATTTCATGCTCATCGCTGTTCCCGTTTTACCCGTATGGTGAATAGCTGAAGAACTGGCTGAAAGTATATTTTGTACTTTATCCAGAACTTTGCTTTCACCTCCCACCAGGTGAATGAGTTGTGATGCATCAGCCTGAGGCCGTGAGCCGACTACTGGTGCATCCAGGAAATTGGCATTTTTTTGATGAATAGTTTCTGCAAGCTCTAAACACCAGGATAAACTGAGTGTGCTGCATTCTATGGCAACAGCATTTTGCCTTAGCCCCAATATTGCACCTGTTTTGTTATCCATCCAGACATTTCTGGAAGCATGATCATTCGTTAACATAGCGATAACAACATCCGCATTTTTGACTGCATCTTTAGGAAATGGATATTGTTTTGCTCCTTGTTCAACCAGCGTACAACAACGTTCAGCTGTTCTGTTCCAGACATTTAATTCATAGCCCTTTTTAAGCAGGTTTTTCGCTAAACGTGAGCCCATAGCTCCCATTCCAAGAATCGCGACCGTTTTCATAATTTTCTCCTTTGCTCATTACCTGTTATTTAAGATGTTACACATTATATATGTATGCTCAATCCGCAATAAATATATAGAAATGCAATTGATAATTGCATAAAATGCATTCATGGATACGAACTCGTTACATTTATTCCTGGAGGTTATGCGCCAGCGTAGCTTTACCGAGGTCGCGAATCAGCAAGGCACCGCCCCATCTTCTGTATCCAGAACGATTGCCAGTTTAGAAAAAGAACTGGGAATCCGATTATTCCAGCGCAGCACTCGAAAACTGGAACCTACCGAGGCAGGCAGGGTCTATTTTGAACGTATATGCCCTATTATCCGGGAGCTGGAAGCAGCAAAACAAATTGCGGCAGACGTAAATGAGGAACCAAAAGGAACACTACGTATATCCTCCTCAATTGTGTACGGGCAAATGTATATTGCACCACTGCTTCCCGTACTAATGAAAAAATACCCCTCATTAACCATCGAGTTATTGTTAACGGATGCTTATCTCGATCTAATTGAAGAACGAATCGATGTCTCAATCCGACTTGGCTCACTACAGAATTCTTCTTATATTGCCAGACAGTTAAACACGATGAATTTCTATATCTGTGCCAGCCCTGATTATATTGAACAACAGGGTATGCCAGATAAACCAGCGGATATAAAAAATCACAATTGCTTAATTTTCCCAAGAACCGGTTACAACACAAACTGGTTGTTTAAAGATGCTAAAAACAAGGTTGTTGAAATTCCGATAGATGGGCAATGCCTGATTACAAATTCTCAGGTAATAAAAGAATGTGCTATTTCCGGTATGGGACTGGCCTTACTTCCCGACTGGCTTATTGCTGAGGACATTAAGTCTGGCGCATTAATTAGCTTATTTAATAATTTTTCTGTCTCCGCAACCGACTTTGATAGCGGAGTTTATCTTTTATATCCATCGAGAGAGTATGTTCCTTTAAAAACACAGGTTTTCATTGAACATTTAACTGAAAATACTCGTAAAATATGAATTTGTGAGCACACAAGATAGAATACGATACTGAATAAAAATGGCTTAATTAAACAATGAATATTGCATTACCGCTCTCCCTCTCCCGATTACAAAAAACGTTATTGCTACTTGCTATCGGGATGAGCATTTTCTCCCTGCTACGCCTGTTTTTCTGGCTGAGTTATCCGGATACTTTTTCTCAATTAAGCTTATATGAAACGTTAAGTGCCTTTATTAACGGTTTGCGTTTTGATGCTTCAGTACTTATTCGATTTCTTATTCTTCCATTTATACTGATGGCTTTTCCCTGGTCATGGTTAGACAAACGATGGTGGTTTGATATTTGGGCATGGCTTTTTTTTATTATCGTCATTGCTTCTACGCTATTACTGATTGCGGATATTATTTACTTCGAACACGTTAAACGTCATCTTTCTTATGAATTAATATTAATTAAAGATGATGTTAATTTTGTTATTGATTTTATGCGCCACGGTTATCTTGGAGCGCTTGCACTTTATCTTGTGTTTATAATTGGCCTTGGCTGGTTATGGTTAACTATTCTAAAACGTCCTTTTAAAAAGGACAGCTGGGCACCTTTAAAATATATCGCCACATTTTTATTACTCGTTATTATCGGCCGGGGTGGCATTAGCGGTAAAATGATTGAGATTATTGATGCCTATGGCACGGGTAATTCGGCATATGGTCATTTAAGTTTAAATGGAACTTTTACCTCGCTTGTCTTTGCACTCAATATGGATAAAACCAATCATCATTTTTTCTCTGAAGAAAAAGCTGTCGCCACGCTTCGTCAACATCGAAAAATTATCGATACTAGATATCCATTAATGAAAAAATTTGATGGTAAACCGACGGGTTACAATGTTGTTTTTGTTTTGTTGGAAAGCTGGAACTTCGAACATGTTGATAGTTTTGGTAACAAAGGTTATAAGGTAACGCCTAACTTTGACGCTCTTGCAGCTGAAGGTGTGCGCTTTACCCATTTCTATGCCGCTGGCCAACGCAGTATCGAAGGTGTACAAACCACCTTAACCGGTATTCCAGCTCTTAAAGGCTTACCTCGACTTGATGCAGGAATCGGCATTTCAAACTTTACTCGCTTAGGAACAATTGCCAAAAAAAATGGCTATGAAACTTTATTTGTTCAAAGTTCAAATCGCGACTCATTTAAAATTTCAGGCATTACTGCCGCAGCGGGCTTTGAAAATTTTTATGGCAAGGAAGATATTCCACTCATTGGTGATTACCCCGATCCGGAAGAAGCAACATTCGGTTGGGACTATGACTCACTCATGTTTTTTAAATCTCGTATTGATGGTTTGAAAGAACCTTTTCTTGCATACACTTTTACTGGTACAACACATGAACCTTATGCCGATCCTGGTAAAAGGTTTCACGTTCAGCAGCATAACGCCCAGGGAGAAGCAGGCTATCTCAACACAATGAAATATGCTGATTGGAGCCTGGGACAATTTATATCTGCAGCTAAAAAACAGCCCTGGTTTGATAATACCATTTTTATATTTACCGCTGATCACGCTAACTATTTGCAAAAAGGCGGCTTTTTAAAAAGTTTTCATATTCCGATGCTGATCTATTCACCAAAATATTTTAAAGCAAAAGAAGACAAAACAATTTCTTCTCAGCTCGACATCATGCCAACCATTATTGAACTGCTGGGATTTAATACTGAGTACACTTCTGTTGGAGAATCTGTATTTAAGAAAAAATCAGGCTATGCCTTTACCACTCTGGGTGGAACAGCTATCGCGATTATCAATGATCGTGCCTATTTAAAACATAGCCTGAGTAATCGACTCGAATATGAAACGTATGCAGCAGAAAAAGGCAAAACTGATTTTGATAAAATGGAAGAACATCTGTTGAGTCTGGATCAAATGAGTTATGAATTATTACGGGATAACCGCTGGGCACGTTAATGAGATAATTCACCACACTTTTGCCTCTATTTTTAACCCATTCATTCTAATAGAATTTGTGTGGAATCATTTTCATTATGCTTAAATTTTTGTGATTTCGCCCACATCACAATGTAGTTCCCCTTCAAAATATCTTATTTTAGCCGCTATTAACATTACGATGACGATTTATACGTTTATTGATAATGAACTTCGAGAGTAAGCAACAATCACTCCTTACCTTCCGGGTCGGCCCGGTGCTTTGCTGTGCCCCAAGTTTGCCGGTAAGAAGCATTATTACACCACCAAAACTCACCCATACACCCGGAAGTGATGCATCACAACCTGGTATTTTTAAACATGCTTCTCATATAGTAAAAGTTCTCAACTTACGGAAAAAATTTGGAATCGAGCAATCAGAGCAAACTCAACCCGGTAATTTTATTATTACTATTTTTGAAAAAGAAAGTTTTGCTTTTTGGGTAGACCAGATTCTTGACGTTTTTGATTTTCCATCAGAGGGCTGGGGTAATTTACCAGCTGCAATTCCTCGTGGTGTTTTTAGTCGTACTTTGTTATTAAACAAAAAAATTCATCTTTATTGCGAGTTTGCAAACCTCGCAACTATTAATGATCTTGGTTATCTGAAACATTACATCCAACAACTTAAACAACAAACTCAGAAACAAACATCAGCAGACATACCTGATGTATCAAACACAGCCAATATAAAAAATACCAGCGATGAAAAGCCGACTATAAAACCTGCAATTAAAACAGAAACGGAAGAAAAAGAACATAAACAAAGCTCATCCATTAATAATATAGAGGCCGCTAAAAGTAATAAGAATAATTCGATAACTAAATCTTCATCTCATGACATAGACTTAAAACAGGCTAAAAAAACAACCATAAAACAAACCATAAATAAACCACCTTCTATAAAAGAAAAAATCCAATCCTCCGCCACAGCAACACCCGCATCGAAGCAGGTTCAACATCCAATACCCCATAATGTGGTGCATAAGCAAAATAAACATGAGTTTGAACCACGCACCAATACGGCCACTAAAATTACGCAAGAAAAAATATTTGCTAATAAAACATCTAATTCTACTAAATCAGATTTAGATGATAAAACAGAAACACCTTCTATCGCTTTTATTCTTTTCTTAATCTTTATACTTGGCTCATTAGCTACTGGATTTTACTACTTGTTTGCAGAGGATTCTTCAAGGAGCAAGAACTATACAAATGAAATTCAGAAAACTAAATCGATATTAGAAGTCGACTCCCCGGTTCATAAGATAAATAATTTCATCCCTAATGTGGAAATTACAGAGACGACAATTTCAGATAATTCTGAAGAAAACTTACCCGCCATTGAAGACAAACTAATTGAAAATACTGAATATCAGACAAAGACCACTCAACTTGATACTGAAATTCAAAAGTCAGGCAACGACTCTGACACTGAAAATAATTCGCTATACCGGGCAGATATTACTCAATTTGATAACGAGATTACCATCACCATTCACCAGCCTGTTGTTGAAGAAGAAAAACAACAAACAGAAAAAATTATACCCCTACAGCCAGTTGCAGAAAATATAATAAATGAAACAGTTTTAACAACTCCTCCTGTAAAAACACTAAAACACGATGAATTAAGTAAAACTATTCCTGCGGAAAAAATCATCAGCGAAGTTATTCATACCGTCGTTAAGGGTGATACCTTGTGGGCTATAGCAAAGAAATATGTTAATGATCCTTTCCTCTATCCAGAGCTTGCGCGATTGAGTAATATAAAAAACCCACACCGTATTTATCCAGGCAACCGGGTACGAATACGTTTTATCAAAAACTAACTCTTTTACAATTCAATAAAACTCAAGGATCCTTTATGTTAACTGTGGCAGATTTACCCGCGCAGGCACTACAAAATTTACTCAATTCTTACTCGATTCAGGTTGAAACGGTAGCCAATTCTGTGGCAATTCCCGGTAGTTTCTGGGGTTATTCCGAGGCCGGATTAATCATGAACAAACTTTATGTTCGGTCTAAAACCCCAGTGCATTCGGCTTTACACGAAGCCTGCCACTATATTTGCCTGGATAATACCCGGCGCCAAAATCTGGATACAGATGCTGGGGGAGATTATGACGAAGAAAATGCTGTTTGTTACCTGCAAATTTTACTGGCCGCTAAACTTCCCGGATGTTCTGCCGATATATTAATGGAGGACATGGATAGCTGGGGATACACATTTCGACTCGGAGCGGCCTTAGCCTGGTTTCGAGATGATGCCGAGGATGCTCAGCAGTGGTTACTAAGAGAACAACTTATCGACCAGAATGATTCACCTACCGGACGGTTACGTATTTAAAGGTAATAAATATGGCTTTTAACAATATTAATAACTACTTTGAAAAGCTGGTTTTTGATGAAATTCAAAATAAATTAGTAAAAAGCGGACTCGATCATGATGAAGATTTTCTGGCTGATGTTGCCTGTGTAGCACTCAATCAACTACCTGCACGTTATGTTCGCCATAATGTTGATATGGTTTTTTATATGACCGCTGAAGAGAGAGAACAAAACCAGATTATTGTTGAAGATGCTGTGATCATGGCAATTGACTATGTAAATAAACATCGTCATCACAAACGTCCTGAAACAATTAACCAGTAGGATTAGAAGATAGTTATGACTGAAAAAAATCCTGTTTACGATACCCGCGTTGAAGTACAGACGAGTTACATTTTAGATCAGTCTGAACCTGATGAACAACGTTATGTTTTCTCCTATACTATCACTATCGAAAATCATGGTGATATTCCAGCCAAACTATTAAGACGCCACTGGTACATCACTGATGCGGATGGCAATGTACAGGAAGTTGAAGGTGATGGCGTTGTTGGCGAACAACCACTATTAAAACCAGGTGATGGTTTTCGTTATACCAGCGGTACTGTTTTGAAAACACCTGTTGGCAGCATGCATGGCACTTATCATATGCTTGCTGATGACGGTACCGAATTTGATACACCTATTGCTCCTTTCACTCTCTCGGTACCGAATACCTTGCATTAAAACTTGCCAGTACAGAACATTTACTGGACACTTACACTCATGGCAACTTATGCAATTGGTGACCTACAGGGCTGCTATGATTCCCTGTTACGTTTACTCGACAAACTCAATTTTAATCCTGAAAAAGATAAACTCTGGTTTGCCGGTGATTTAGTTAATCGCGGACCAGATTCTTTATCTACTTTACGTTTTGTTAAATCTCTGGGCGAGCAGGCCATCACCGTACTGGGTAATCATGATCTTCATTTACTCGCCATTGCATATAATGTTAAAACAACACGTTCGCCAGATTTACAACGGATACTCGATGCAGAAGATCGAGATGAACTTTTGCAATGGTTAAGTAGCCGACCATTAATTCATCATGATTCCAGACTTGGTTACACAATTGCCCATGCAGGTATTTATCCTCTATGGACATTACAACAAGCTAAAGATTATGCGACTGAGTTAGAATATATTTTAAAAAATAATCTCAGTGAATTTCTAAATCATATGTATGGTAATAAACCTGATAAATGGCAGGAATCATTAACATATTTTGATCGTTTGCGTTTTATTTGTAATAGTTTTACCCGTATGCGCTTTTGTTATCAAGACAGCACATTAGACTTTAGCAGTAATGGCGCACCCGGTACGATTCCTGAAGACACTTCTCCCTGGTTTGATATTTCAGAACGAAAGACAAAAGAAGATAAAATTTTATTTGGCCATTGGTCAACACTTGGAATGATTAACAAAAAAAACGTTTATGCCCTGGACACAGGGTGCGTCTGGGGTGGGGAATTAACAGCGTTGCGAATAGATAAAGAAAATCCTGAATATATTAGTATTGATTGCTCAGGTCATGCTAACCCGGCAGACTTTATTAAATAACCAGTAAACCACAGTAGCGCAAAGGTTTAACAGGTCGATTCACACTTTATATCTTTTATATTTTCTTCGATACCTTTTAAGGTCCTAACTTCACTATAACAATATTCTGAACATAGCCCTTTTTTATCTGAAATACATATGAATACTTCTGCTGGACAGTTATTTTTTAGTTTACAACCTTTCTTAATTGCAACCCAGTCAGTAAAACCATCCTTATTTAAATCTTGTTTATATCTTGGTGAAGGCCATTCTTTTTTATTTGCACCATATAAATCTTCTAACATGTAACGTATGTCATCGGGCATTTTTTCATCCGCATCAACCTGAGAAATAAATACTGCATTCACCAGTAAACTTATTAAGACAACTAAAGACAGCTTTCGAAAAAACAGGGATACAGATAACACAGTTCCAATCATTGTCTTCTTTCCAGAATAACAAAACTATGTGCATAGCGGTTTTTATCATCTTTTTTATGATTTATTTTTTTAATTTTATTCCAGTCACTATTGTTAATTTCAGGAAACCAGGCATCACCTTCTAATTCTGCATGAACAAAAGTTAAATATAATCTGTCTGCTTTTGGTAACATTTGCTCGTAAAAAGATGCGCCACCAATAATCATGACTTCATCAACATCACCTGCGGCTTTTAAAGCTTCATCAATCGAATGAACAACAATGCTATCACTGACCTGATAAGTTTCATCGCGTGTAATAATAATATTCGTTCTTCCAGGTAACGCTTTAGCGCCAAAAGATTCGAATGTTTTTCGACCCATAACAATAGGTTTGCCCATTGTATTTTCGCGAAACCACTGCATGTCATTAGGCAGTTTCCAGGGCAAAGAATTTTTTACACCAATGACACGATCTTCAGTCATTGCAGCAATCATAGAAATTTTCATTAAACTGCCACCAGTCCTTTAATGTGTTCGTGCGACTCATAACGAATCAATTCAAAATCATCAATAGTAAATTCAAAAATATCTTTTATATCTGAATTTATTTTCATCGTTGGTAATGGGAAAGTGTCGCGGCTAAGCTGTAATTCTGTTTGCTTCATATGATTGCTATACAAATGCGCGTCACCAAGTGTATGAACAAAATCCCCCACTTCCAAATCACATACTTGCGCAATCATCATCGTTAGTAAAGCGTAAGACGCTATATTGAATGGCACGCCAAGAAAAATATCGGCACTGCGCTGGTATAACTGACAAGAGAGTTTGCCATCGGCAACATAAAACTGAAAAAAAGCATGGCATGGAGGTAAAGCCATATTTTCAATTTCACCCACATTCCAGGCGCTGACGATTAAACGGCGGGAATCCGGGTTATTTTTGATTTGCTCAACGACTTGTGTAATTTGATCAATATGTCGTCCATCTGCCGTTGGCCATGAACGCCACTGGGAACCGTAAACGGGGCCTAGGTTTCCGTCTTCATCTGCCCACTCATCCCAAATTCTTACCTTATTGTCTTTCAAATACTGAATATTGGTGTCCCCTTTCAGGAACCAAAGTAGTTCATGAATAATCGAGCGAAGATGAAGTTTTTTTGTGGTAACAACGGGAAAACCATCTGCCAGGTTAAATCGCATTTGATAACCAAAAACACTTTTAGTGCCGGTGCCGGTACGATCTTCTTTTTTTATTCCGTTATCTCTGACATGGCGCATTAAATCTAGATACTGCTTCACAAAGGTCCCCTTTCTGGCCCATATTTTTCAGGCTACATTATAGCCAGCTTGGTGCTTAATGTGCGAATACACCTGCATGAAAACCAGACAAAAAAACCGGATGAACATCATCCGGCAATTTATATAGTAATGTAGGCACTATCAATAATCTTCCTCAGGAATCGGCCACACTCCACCAGCTAGCTGAATAAAGAATTCTTCATAGATATAGGGTAAATCCATTAACTTTCCAAAACTGTGTTTACCAAACATATGCAAATCCGGAAAATTTATGGCTAAACGAAAATGTGGGTGCATAATAATGACCCGTTTACCGACAACCATAAGCTCATAAGGCAAATGTGCGCTACGGCGAATACCTTTGTCATCGATAATTTCCATAACATATTCGTCATTTAGAAATTTTTGATCCTTTTGATCATTTTTCAGACTGATACCAAAAATTGACTGTTGTTTACCCGGAATATCAATGCGATACACTTTTTTCATGTTTTTCAGGTTTCGTCCAAAACCCGCTTCTACAAATTTTAACGCCGCTTTATGAGATTTATGTTCAGCAAGATCCATGAAACCGCTAAACCCTTCTAAACCAAAGGCATAGTTATAGTCACCTAGTTCATTAGAGAGAATCCCTTTGCCACCAAAATCTTTGACATAACCCAGTGTTTTAGCCAATTTCTGGCGTATAGAGCTAAGATAACTCTTCATGTTATAGGCAATTGCCATATAAGTTGGATTATTGTGTACAACCTGCACGTCATTCTTCATTTGCGTAATAGAAATACGTATTGCAGCACCAAAGCCACCAAATTTACTTTTTGCGGCTGTCTTGAGCATGGTGTTATTTGTGACAATAAAAATCTTAACTGTTTTATATGGCTCATATGTCCCCACAACTTTAAAACCGGCAGCAGTAAGTTGTTTTTTTATCTTTACTGCAACCTGTACATGACTGGAATTTTTATAAATTTTAGCCAGAGTAAATGGCTTAAGGAGTACATTTTTTTGAGCCGAATTAGCCGAATGACTAAATAGTAATAAACTGACGAATATAATTGAGCTGGCTTTCACTAAAATAGTATTCATATGACAAATCCCTATAGCAAAATCTGATTTTTTTGGTATTTATTTACACGAAGGTAACTGGAAATAAGCGGACACGAAAATAATGAGTGTATTTTGCACTAATTATGCGTCTCCTTTATGTACCTTACGTTACATAAAAGAGACAAATAATTTATCTGGACTTCAATGATATTTATTAAGGATTTCGTCTCTGAAATAAAACTAACGCTATACCTGTAAAAATCACAGGCAGGGTTAATATTTGTCCCATTGTGAGCCAACCCCATGCGATATAGCCAAGATGCGCATCGGGCACGCGTACAAATTCAATCATAAACCTGAATATGCCATAACCTACAAAGAACAAGGCTATTGTGGACATTCTTGCGCGTGGTTTTGCACTAAACCACCAAAGTATAATAAACAGTAGCAAGCCTTCTAATATCGCTTCATAGAGGGGATTAGGGTGCCGGGGCAAGGCATCTGCAGCAGGGAAAATCATTCCCCAGGGCAGATCCGTTGGTTTTCCCCAAAGCTCACCATTTATAAAATTGCCTATTCGACCAAACCCCAGGCCGAGCGGAATCAAAGGGGCACCAAAATCCAGAATATTAAAGTAACCTTTCTTGTATTTACGGTTGAATAAAGCCATCGCCACTAATACGCCAAGTAAACCACCATGAAAAGACATACCGCCTTGCCATACTTTAAAAATCATCAATGGATTACTAATAAAATCTGAAAAAGAATAAAACAGAATGTAGCCTATTCGGCCACCAAGAATTACACCCATACCACCATAAAATAGTAAGTCATCAATTTGCTCATAGTTCCAGTCTTTATAATTTCGTTTCGTTTGTAAGCGTGCCAGCCACCATGCACTGACAAATGCCATCACATACATCAAACCATACCAGTGTATTCCCCAGCCAAAGATTGAAATTGCGACTGGATCAAAATCAACTATCATTCTTTTTTGCTCCGCTTTTTATGTGGCATATATATGATTTCAAATAATCCGTTTCTTTCATCGCGGGATGTACAGGATGATCTGGTCCCTGGTGTCCTTGCTCCAACACCTGACAATCAACATTTGCGAGGTAAGAGGCCTGGCGAATTTCATTGAGTAATTGTTCTCGTCCGAGATGATAGGAGCATGATGCAGAAACTAAAACACCTTCATTTTTTATCAAGTTCATCGCAAGCCGGTTTATCCGTCTATATGCCAGGCTACCTTCTTTTAAATCTTTGCGTCGTTTTACAAATGCAGGGGGATCTAAAATCACCACATCAAATTTAGCTTTATCTTCTGCTAAAGACTTTAATATATCAAAAGCATCACCTGCAAGAGTAGTAAAATCATTTTCCCGATTGTTCAATGCTGCACTTTGCTGTGCTAAACCCAGGGCAAATTGAGAAGCATCGACACAAGTCACGTCTTTAGCTCCTGCTTGCAATGCTTGTACTCCCCAGCCGCCGACATAACTAAACACATCCAGCACACGTTTATCTTTAACATACTGTTGAGTACGTTGACGATTTAATCGGTGATCATAAAACCAGCCGGTTTTTTGTCCTTTCTCTAAAGAAGTCACAAAACGTGTATTATTTTCTTCCAGTTCGACTAACTCAGGTAAATCACCTAAAACGGTCTTGCTATAAAGCTCCAGCCCTTCAAGCTCGCGAGAACTGCTGTCATTACGCAGTAATATAGTTTCAGGTTTAATGACATCTATTAAAGCCTCAATAATATCATCCTGTATATTATTCATACCTGCGGTCGTCACTTGCACAACTAAAATATCATGAAAACGATCAACCACTAAACCAGGTAAAGCATCACTCTCTCCAAAAACTAAACGATAACAGGGAACAGAAAATATTTTTTCACGTAACCTTAATGCCTGTTGTATTTTTTGCACTAATACTTTTAATGTCAGCGTTTGTTTTTCAAAGCGGCTCACCAAACGTGCACAAATCAAGGTGTTAGGGTTAACATATGCTGTACCTAAAACCCGACCGCGACTATTGGTAACATGACACCATTGACCAACTGCAAACTCTTTTAAGGGTGTCTGTTTGGTATCAACTTCATTACTATAGATCCAGGCATGGCCTGCTCGTAATCGTCTGTCTTCATTCTTTTTTAAACGTAATTCAGGTAATGCGGGCATAGAAGTCAACCAGTTTCATTATAAATAATGTGTGGAGTGAAGTTTACACCCAATAGGATTAAGATAGTATCGTCTGTAAACAACAGAAACAAAATTAAAAAAGGGGCTATAAATAGCCCCTTGAATACTTATTTGATTTATACGTTAATTACGCCACATATTTTTTCTCAATAATATTTTCGTTGTACATAATATCAATGCCACACTCTAATTCTTCAAACCAATCCAGAAATTGAGCAATCATGGCTTTGCCCTTAAAAATTCTTCCATGCTGCGGCACCATCATTTCAATATCCATCGCACGAACCCTGCTAACCCAATTACAACAAACTTTATTGGAAGCCATGTAACGCTTATGGAAACCTTCCATTGTTTCTATATGTTCAGCAAAATTTTCCACTGATTTTTTATGATCTTTATCTGTCAATGATGCACCAACATCTCCAGAGAAAAGAATTTTACTTATTGGATCGTAAAAATGAAAATTTCCGACAGAGTGTAAAAAATGAGCGGGTATTGCTTTTATTACTGAATCACCAAAGGGAACTGTTCCGTCATCGTCAGGAATAGAGACAATACGCCCACTCCCTTTTGATGACATATAACCCGGTATCAAATGGGGTAAAAAACGTTCCCATAATCGTGAAACAACCACTTTTGCATCACTGTACATAATCCACTTATCAACCGAAGAAATAATATCAGGATCCTGGTGCGTTGCAAAAATATATCCAGTTCTTTAATTGAACTTATTTTTGATACCGCTATATTCAATGGTTGATAGGTTAATGCACCACCCGGGTCAAAAATTGCTGAATGATGATGATTTTCTATGAATAATTGGTTTGGCTGAATGCCATCACCGGTTACCAGATCTGTAAATAAATAACCGAATGTCCACCGGACTCATAAAGTTTGTGAGTCATAAATCCCTCCCTGCACAAAATGTATGCTGTTATCACTACCGTTCCATGGGAAATAACAGTCAGATATTTTATCCAGCTTCATGCCAGATCATTTTTTATTAGAATGTTGTGTATACTGAACACCCATCTATAGTGCGTGAATTTTACAAGTACAATATTTTTAAATCTTGATATACATCAAAAATAGTTAAATCAGGCTGATTTACTCGCCAAAAAGAAAAGTGCTAATTCCTTTGAAATCATTTAAACCAAATTTCATTATCCATTGCTCATCGGTAAAGCTTTCATCAATAAATTTATGTTCAAGAGTAATGCGGTATTTATCAGCAAAAAAGCCTAAATCAAGCGAAACACCATAAATTATTTTATTATCCAGATTTTCTTTACCTTGGTAATTTTTATACGCACGTAAACCAAAACCATATGAAGAGAGTGCAGGAGATGTTCTGGCCTTTCTCAGAGTTAAACCTGTGCTGGCAAAAAATGTACGATCATCCCGCTTTCTTAACCAGTGTAATGGTGAAAATTCACCTTCAATATACGTTTTTGAATTTTCAAACCGATACAGAGCTTTACGATATGTAAAAACCATCCCTGTCTGACTTCCATCAATAGCAACTTCATCCGGTATAAGATGTTGCCAGCCACTGGGTTTGACAGATGAAATAGACCAGATTTTATTATTTTCATTAACATCATAACTATTCAATGCCATCGTACCCAATTGGATCGGAATTAATCCAAATTGATTATCTGCATCCTTTTTTTCCAGCTGATTAAGTCTTGCAAATACTTTTCTGCCCAGACCAAATTGCCATGTATCGGGATCATTAATCATTTGTGATAATTGTTTATTTGATCCAGTGTCCGGATGGCTCTCAAATTTTTCCGGATATTGTTCTTTTAATTTCTTTAATCCGATTAAAAGATTTGAAAAATCAATATCGTTATCTTTTTTAAATTCCATGAATAAAGCATATAAAAAAACTGATTTATTTTTTTCATCCCTGTTTTTATAAGCAGGTAAATTGTCCAGCCATGCCCATTCAACAAAACGTGTTGCTCCTGATGAATAGGTTTTAAATTCATCTTCAGCCAGAATACGTACCATCATAAGTGCATCAATATCATCTTTATTGAGCAAATCCCTGACCAATGCCTGCACTATCTGAGCAACACGGCGACCATGCTGATTATGAGGATTGGTACTATCTGCTAAATGTTTAATACCAAGCTGAATGCACTGACTTTTTACATTCAATGCATATTTATATGTCTTTAAATATTTTTTGCCCTGGCGTAAACACAAATTAGAAAAATTAATCATTCCGTCATAAACACCGACATAATAATCAAAGTCCCGGAATATTTGTCCAAAAAAAGCACCAAAATGTGCCAGATAGGCGCCACCTAAAGGAGGGTAACGATCGGTTAAAAGTAATCTGCGAAATTTATTTTTTCTGTCACTACTATCAAACTTTTCCCTTAATGCACGATAAAGTTCTGCATTTGCATAAATTTCCTGTGCTTTAACCCAGAATTTCCCCTGATTATAAATACCATAGCCATCATTAAGTTCATCATCCTGCTTCAACTTTATATTTTGATTTTTTCTACGTTTACTTGGCTCCATATAAATATAGTTAACAATTTCTTTCCCTAATATTTCTTGTTTAGAACCCGCTTCTTTTATACAGTTTTTATGTATATGTTTACGACACTCGGATAACTCTACCGCCAGACCAAGCGGAACATTGTCAAAAAAACCACCATCTATAAAATCATATGTATATTTTTTATAATATTTCGGACAGGATAATGTATCAGCGGACACGTCAGGCACTGAATTGTTACTGTTTGAATGTCCATTTATCGCTTCTATTTTGCAATAAGATAAACGTATTCGCCCAAAAGCAAAGGGATACGCACTTGATGCTAATGCACTTTTTATAATATTTTTAAATGGAATTATGCCGGTATTATCCTGCGGCAAAAATATGTAACCTAATTCCTTGTTACGTTTTGGATAATTCCGGTTATTTGCAAAAACAGCATATCCATTCAGGGTTCTTAAAGTTAAAGGGATAACAAAGCGCTGAACTTTAATGTTTTGTTTGCTTTCACCCTTGCCAATTATTTTTTCTTCCGGCACATGTCGGGTAACCGTTAAGCCGATATTCAAATAACAATTATCACGATAAATTCTGGCATGCGCTTTTTCAGCCAGCGCATCAAGGACTTTATTAAAAACCTTCCTTGAAAAAACACCATCATGATGCCCGTTCAACTGGTCATATTCATTGGTATCATCGGGTAAAAGCGCTTCTATACCAATAGTTCGCCAGGTTTTATTAAATAAATTGTTTTCTACAGTTGAAGCAGAACTCTTTACTTCACAGTAACGCAGAGCCCCGATTATTGTATTAATTGCGCCAGCAGAAGCACCTGTTATAGCCAGCAATCTGACCATTTCATCACCTTTCAGGCGCCCATTACGTAACTGTTCTATAATTACCCAGTTAAGCCCGGCTTCATATACTCCAAGGCTAATACCACCGCTAATAGTTAAGGAATAAGGTCTCTTTTGATTTTTAAAATTATTCGTGGCAGAAAATGTCGTTACAGGCAATATAAAAATAAAGAGCGAAACTATAAAAAATACATAAGTAAAAAAACCTGTGTATATCTTATTCATAAGTTACCTCTGTTAAAATTATTTATTAGCCTGTTTTTTTACCCAGTCGATATGCATCAATAACCGAAATCACCCATCCGGCGATAAGCAACATTAAGATTACATTCAGAAAAGTGTTATCTGAAAAAGCAACCAGACCTGAAGTCGTATTTGAAATTGCTTCAATATCCAATACAGCTCCACTTTTCTGCATTTCAGCAATAACACTATAGGCCTGCTGCATAATTTCACTAATTATCAAATATAAAAATACAACGTTGACAGCAATAATCAGCCAACCTCGTTTTTTATAACCTAGTGAAATCTGACCTGTTCCAGGAAAAACAAGTCCGGACAAGAGTGCTGCTTTAACAGATTGATTCATCATTTAATTCCCTGTAAAAATTATCCTGTAAATGCTTTATCTGAGTTTAGATAATCAAGTTCAGCTTGTGAAGATTTTCGTTGTAATATTTTATTTCTATGAGGGAATCGACCAAATTGTTGAACAATATCCCGATGATGCTTTGCAAATCTCAGGTTATCAATCAGATCTACTTCTTCAAATAATTTTACGACAAGATTCTGATCATCAATATTTTCACTATGCATTAGTGGCATATAAAGAAAAGACACTTTATCTTTATCGATAACCTTATCAAATCCTTTTTCAATCGCTTGTTTACTTATCCTGATTGCCATTGATTCAGTGCTGAAACTTTTTACATCACCTCTGAACATGTTTAACGGAAACTGATCAAAAACAATCACAAGCGCCAGGCAACCTTCAGCACTTTCATTCCATGACGTATATTCACCTCTGATGGCATTTTTCCAGACAGATTCATATTTATCACTGATTTCCTGATCCAGTTCTTTTGTAGATTTAAACCAGTGAGATTTTATTTTATCTGAATACCAATATTCGATTACTGATTCAGGTGTTAACGCTGTATTCATAAAAATATATCCTAAACCTGAAAATTATATTACCGATAAAAAAGCCCGCAAAAGCGTAATGCCGTTCACTTAAGGTTTTGATTTTATTCCCCCTCTCTCAGGGAGGGGGTTAGGGGGAGGGGGTAGTTATAAATCACCCCTCCCTAGCCCTCCCCTTGAAGGGGAGGGAATTATCTTTAAAAGTTTATTCGCTTAACTGATCGGCATTACGCAAAAGCGGGCCTTTAATAAAAAGTTTAAAATGAATTTCCAAAATTCTCTTTATACCTGTTTTTAAATTCATCCATAGTAAAACCATGATTTTGTGTGCCATGTGACTCAATTTTAATTGCACCCATTAATGATGCAATACGTCCTGTGGTGTCCCAGTCTAGATCATTTAAAATACCATAGAGAAGACCTGCACGAAAAGCATCACCACAACCTGTTGGATCATTTAAGCCACTCACTTTAGCAACCGGTATTTCATGACGATGACCTTTGCTATAAATATGAGCCCCTTCTCCGCCACGCGTAATAATTAATGCATCAACCATTTCAGCAATTTCACTAGGTGACTTGCCGGTACGTTCTTCAAAAAGCTGTGCTTCATAGTCATTTAAGGCAATCCAGGTCGCTTTCTCGGCAAAAGCAAGAAGGTCGTCTCCATCAAACATGGGTAAGCCCTGACCAGGATCAAAAATAAAAGGAATACCTGCTTCAGCAAAGTGTTCTGCATGTTGCAACATACCGTCACGTCCATCAGGCGCAACAATACCTACTTTTACACCTTCAGTTTTTAATACGCTGTTTTCATGCGATAAACTCATCGCACCCGGATGAAATGCTGTAATCTGGTTGTCATCTTCATCCGTTGTAATAAAAGCCTGAGCAGTATACATATCTACTTCAGCAACATATTTACGGCTAATGCCAAATTTATCCATCCACTCTGCATAAGGAGTAAAATCCTTACCTACTGTACCCATTGGCAAAGGCTCTTCGCCTAGTAACTTAAGATTAAATGCAATGTTGCCAGCACAGCCACCAAACTCTCTGCGCATTTCAGGAACTAAAAAAGAAACATTTAAAATATGAACCTGTTCAGGAAGAATATGATTTTTAAATTTATCATGAAACACCATAATAGTGTCATAAGCAAAAGAACCACAAATTAATGCTGACATATAAAACTCCAAATTATTTTTAATTTATGAGACCATCACACGAATGCTACGAAACCAGATAACTGCGTTAAAACCTCTTCAAAATGCTCATGTACTAATCGTACACTCCGCTTTTTCATCGGCTTTGCCTTGTTCTCTAGCTTCTCGCTATCCGTGTGATGGTCTCTCTACTTTATATTTTAGGTACAAATATTATAGCCCAGATCACAATTACATTAATAAGCGATGTCATCACTGCTGCCGCGCCCAGATCTTTTGCACGCCCCGATAACTCATGATGCTCATCACTAATACGATCAACTACTGCTTCAATACCTGAGTTTAATAATTCAACCATTAACACTAGAAATAAACTACCAATAAGCAAGGCTAACTCAACACTGGTTTCTGCAAAAATAATTGCAGCAGGTAACAACAACACGCCTAAAAATAACTCTTCACGAAAAGCCGCTTCGTTTTTAAACCCGGCTTTATAACCCAGCCACGAATAACCACAAGCATCAATAAGTCTGCTAAATCCTGTTTTACCGGGTTTTGCCATTTTATTATCCTTAATTATTTATTTTTATAGTCATATATTTAACCATGGGGGACACAGGGAAAATATTGTTGTAGGTCGGCCTTCAGGCCGACGCTGCGGTACGAAACAGCAACATAATATTTTATTAAATGATGTGACATTTAAAAACATTCGTGGTTTTGCCAATACCGCGTTGGCCTGAAGGCCAACCTGCATTCAACATGATATTTATTAATTTCCCTGTGCTCCCCATGTCCCCCGTTGTTTTTATTTATTTCTTATCTTGTCTATCAGCTTTCCAGGTCAAATCTAATTCTTTTGCAGCCTTAACATCGTCAAGTCGTCTAACAGGCAAAGTATACGGTGCGCCTTTCACTTTCTCAGCATCTGTTTCAGCTTCTTTTTGAATTTCTATCATAGCATCAATGAAGCCATCTAACTCATCTTGCGCCTCGGTTTCTGTTGGCTCAATCAGAAAACATTCCGGTACCAGTAACGGGAAATAAGTTGTTGGTGCATGATAACCATAATCAAGTAATCTTTTAGCAAAGTCCATCGCATTCACGTTGAGATCTTTAGCTTGCTTTTTCAAGGTAACAATAAATTCATGCGTTGCTTTACGGTTTGGAAATGCTAATTCAAAACCTGCCTTCTCTAATTTCTTCATCATGTAGTTGGCATTTAACGTCGCATATTCTGCAACACGGTGCATACCATCGCGGCCTAACAAACGCGCATAAATATAGGCACGTAGTAAAACACCGGCATTCCCCATAAAAGCGGACAAGCGGCCAATAGTTTGCGCGCTACTTTTTTCTGTTATCACATGATACTCATCTTCAACCCTGGTCACCATCGGTACAGGTAAATAAGGAATAAGACGTTCACTCACACCAACCGGGCCGGCACCCGGACCACCACCTCCATGAGGTGTTGAAAATGTTTTATGCAGATTCATATGAATGACATCGAATCCCATGTCACCCGGTTTTACTTTACCTAATATCGCATTCAGGTTCGCACCATCGTAATAAAGTAAACCACCGGCCTTGTGTACAATATCAGCAATTTCCTTGATCTTGCGTTCAAACACACCCAGGGTAGATGGGTTAGTCAGCATAATGCCTGCCGTTTGTGGCCCAACGGCTTCTTTTAATGCTTCAATATCCACATCACCATCACTGTTGGTTGGAATTTCACGTACTTTAAAATTACACATGGTTGCCGTTGCAGGATTGGTTCCATGTGCAGCATCAGGAACTAAAATTTCAGTTCTCTCCGGATCACCTTTACCGCCATTTTGCGCATCATGGTAAGCACGAATCATTGCAACACCGGCAAATTCACCTTGAGCACCTGCCATAGGTGACAATGAGACTTCTTTCATGCCGGTAACATCTTTTAAAATTTCCTGTAAGTCGTACATGCAAGCAAGAAAGCCCTGACTCATATTTGCAGGGCTGTCCGGATGGCGATTTAAAAACCCCGGAAGCATTGCTAAAGTATTACAGGCACGTGGATTATATTTCATGGTGCATGAGCCAAGCGGATAAAAATGAGTATCAATCGAAAAGTTTTTTGTTGATAGTTTGGTGTAATGACGAACCGCCTGCATTTCAGACACTTCTGGTAACAAGGGTTTGTCTGTACGTAAAAACTCATCTGGAATGTCATTCACGCTTTCTAAATTCGCAGGTTGCTGTGCAGTATTAACACGACCTGTTCTGGATTGTTCAAAAATTAACATTTATCTATTCCTATACCTTAAGCCGTCATCTTTGGTTTAATGGGATACTTAGCCGTTTGTGAGTTTTTAGTAATCTTCGTCACCAGGTTAGAATACATCTCTATATCTGCTTCAGTTTTTGTTTCTGTTGCGCAAACCAACATGACATTACCTAACTCGGGATAATCATCACTAATAATCACACCGGGTAAAATGCTACGTGCAGACATGGCATTCATTAACTCATCTGTTGCTAATTCAAACTGCATCACGGATTCATGAAAAACAGGACGGTTAAATAAACGACTGGTATTACCTGTTTCTTCAAGCTTTGAAACAAGACTTTGAGTGTTAGCATGACTCGCCTGTGCTACTTTCGCTAATCCATCCGGCCCAACCAGTGCCATATAAATCGTTGCCGCTGTGACTAATAAACCCTGGTTAGTGCATATATTTGAAGTCGCTTTTGAACGACGAATATGTTGTTCACGTGCTTGTAAAGTTAGAGTGAAACCCGGCTTACCATCAAGATCCACAGTACGCCCGATAATACGCCCGGGCATTTGCCGAACATATTTTTCACGGCAGGCCATAAAACCAAAGTAAGGCCCACCCGATGACAATGGCGCACCTAATGGCTGACCTTCACCACAAGTAATATCTGCACCAATCTCACCCCAACTTCCCGGTGCTTTTAATATTGCCAGTGAGGTAGGATTTACAACTGCGATAACTAAAGCTTTATGCTCATGCGCCCAATCTGTTAACGCATCAATGTCTTCCAATACACCAAAGTAATTAGGTTGAGGAATCACTAAAGCAGCAATATCACCAGGATCTTTCGCTAAACTATCAATATTTATATGGCCGCCTTGCATATCAAAATCGAGCTCTTCAAGCGTGATGCCCTGTCCCTTACAAATATTATGAGCAACCTTGCGATACTTGGGATGAACAGTACGCGGCATTAAAATACGTTTTGATTTTGACTTTCTATTAGCACGAATTGCCATCAACACCGCTTCAGCTAATGCAGAGGCACCGTCATATAAAGAAGCATTGGAAATATCCATGCCGGTCAAACTTGCCATCATGGTTTGATATTCATAAAGAAGCTGTAACGTACCCTGGCTAGCTTCTGCCTGATAAGGTGTATAGGCAGAATAAAATTCACCACGTGTAGTAATTTCCCATACTGCTGCCGGGATGTGATGCTCATACGCACCCGCACCAGCAAAACATAAAGTACGCGAATCTTTTTCAGCGTGCTCATGCATAATGCGAGATATTTCCATCTCACTCACACCTTCAGGTACATTAGTCAAACCTTCTGCTCGTAACTCTGCTGGAATTTCATCAAATAAATTTTCAATACTCTCCACGCCAATCGCGGCAAGCATTGATTTAACATCTTCTTCAGTATGCGGAATAAATGGCATTGCTTTTTTACACCTTGGTTTAAATTGTTAAATGGTAATGTACGTTTATATAATTATTAATGCGACGGTCATGAAACAAGGGTATTCAATTCAAGACGTGCTAAATGCCATCCCTGGCCGCTCAACTGTCGCGTCCATGCGACAGATGGTCTTAATTTGAATACCCTCATTCCATGCTCTGTTGTCGTGCTCGCTTCATATTGATAAAGTTAAATACTTATTGTTTTTTGTCGCTAGATCTTCCGGGCTACATATGTTGCAACGCAACATATTACTATTAATCCATTCAAGTTGTGCTAGCAAGGCAGATGATTTATTTAAAAGCGGAGTTGGCATCAGGCCAATGAGCATTTTAAATAAATCAGCTAACGCTGCTAGCGCAGCTTCAATGGGTTAATGCGAGTCTTCGGCGACGATTTCAGCATACTCATCAGAATTCATAAGCTCATCATAAGCCCCTTCATCTTCTGGCTTGAGCTTAAAGATCCAACCATCACCATAGGCATCATGATTAATTGTTTCAGGTGCATCAGCCAACACTTCATTACCTTCAATAACTTCGCCATCAATCGGGCAGTAAACATCGGATGCAGCTTTAACGGATTCAATTACGGCACAATCATCACCCGCTGAAAAAGTATCTTCGGCTTCCGGTGTTTCAACAAAAACCAGGTCACCTAATAAACCTTGTGCGTGATCTGTGATACCAATAGTTAAAGTACCATCTTCTTCACGACGTATCCATTCATGTGATTTTGTATAACGTAACTCATTAGGAATATTGCTCATTTTTTTATCCTCTTTAAAACTTATAAATATATTGAATTCTATGTACTTAAAGACATGATTTTCCATTTCTAACGAAAGGTGGTTTAACAATTAGAGCATCCAGTTGTTTACCACGCATCTCTATTTTACATTTATCACCTGTCCCTCCCGGTACACGCGCTAATGCAATCGCTTTACTTAATGTAGGAGAAAAACTGCCGCTAGTCACTTCGCCGTCCCCTAAACCTTCTACAATCACTTTTTGGTGATTTCGAATGACTCCTTTTCCTTCCAGGACCAGGCCAACAAGCTTGTTTTTAACACCTTGCTCTTTTTGTTTTGTTATCGCGCTACGGCCGATAAAATCACGATCTTCCGGTTTCCAGGCAACTGTCCAGTTTAAACCCGCTTCTAATGGTGAAATGGTTTCATCCATATCACTGCCGTATAAATTCATGCCCGCTTCTAAACGCAAGGTATCTCGTGCACCTAAACCACAAGGTTTAACTTCTGCTTCAAGCAGACGAGTCCATAATGCAGAAGCATCTTTCTCTGGCACCATAATTTCGTAGCCATCCTCACCCGTATAGCCAGTACGGGCTACTGATAAATCGTTATAGTCACGAATATAAAACGGTGCCATGTCATTGAGTTTTTCTTCTGCATCATCACCTAATGCTTTATGTGCTTTAGCGCGAGCATTTGGGCCTTGCACTGCGATCATGGCGTAATCGTCACGTTCAGTAACTTCAACGCCAAAACTTTCGGCTTGTTTGTTTATCCAGGCTAAATCTTTTTCGCGTGTAGATGCGTTTACTACAGTACGATAAAATGTATCGTTAATGTAATAAGTAATAAGATCATCAATTACACCACCGTCTTCATTTAACATGCATGAATAAAGCGCTTTACCTTCATCTTTAAGTTTTGCAACATCGTTCGCAAGTAATTTTTGTAAAAAGGATTTAACGTTATCGCCTTTCATATCAACAATAGTCATGTGTGAAACATCAAACATACCTGCATCTTTTCGAATAAAATGATGTTCATCAATTTGTGAACCATAGTTAATCGGCATATCCCAGCCGCCAAAATCAACCATGCGTGCATTTAATGAAACGTGTAAATCATGTAGTGGTGTTTCTTTCATATTTATATTCACTTTTTTAAATTAATAGAGGTGACTCTATGGACAGCGAGAGGTTAGAGAACAAGGCAAAACCGATGAAAAAGCGGAATGTACAATAAGTACATGAG
>CAZZIS010000035.1:0-29009 GCA_964654445.1 uncultured Thioalkalispiraceae bacterium | reverse complement strand
CTCGCTATTAGTGAGAAGATGATGGATTCGGTGCAACGTGTATTGGTTACACGAGCGGCAAGAAAAGACAAAACTGAAGTGAGTGGCCGCACAGAAAACAATCGTGTGGTAAACTTCAAGGCAGATAAATCACTCATTGGACATTTTGCAAACGTGAAAATTACTGAAGTTCGCCCTAATTCTTTACGTGGTGAATTAATTGGAATAACTGATTCTGAAACTGCACCAGTTGTAGAGTCAGCATAGCGCTTACCATATACCCCTATTTTGAATACCTCTGCACATTCTCTCGATATTACACTGGAGCCCGCTGATAATCAGCGGCTTGCAAATCTGTGTGGTCAGTTTGACGAACACTTGCGATTGATTGAACGCCGCATGGGCGTTGAAATTAATAATCGAGGTAATACTTTTCGTATTATTGGTATTAAAAAATCAATTGCTGCTGTTGAAGATGTATTGCGCGAGCTTTATAGTGAAACAGATAAGAATATTCTAGATCCTGAAATTGTTAATTTACATTTGCATGATGCTGGTTCAGAAAATATTATAGATACTAAAAAACGTTCTGCTGAAGAAGTTATTATTCAAACCAAACGTGGCCAGATACGAGGTCGAGGTCCAAGTCAGCATCATTATTTACGTGCTATAGCAGATTATGATGTTAGCTTTGGTGTGGGACCAGCAGGTACCGGCAAAACTTATCTTGCGGTTGCTTCAGCAGTTGAAGCTCTTGAACGAGATGAAGTTCGGCGAATTATATTAACCCGACCAGCGGTTGAGTCAGGAGAACGACTTGGATTTTTACCTGGTGATTTAGCACAAAAAATCGATCCCTATTTAAGACCCCTTTATGACGCCTTATATGAAATGCTGGGCTTTGAAAAAGTTGCACGCTTAATGGAACGTAATGTCATTGAAGTTGCGCCTTTGGCTTACATGCGCGGTCGTTCATTAAATGAATCATTTATCATTCTTGATGAGGCACAAAATACTACCGTAGAACAAATGAAAATGTTTTTGACTCGCATTGGTTTTGGTTCAAAGGTGGTAGTAACCGGAGATGTGACACAAATTGACTTACCCAAAGGACAACAGTCGGGTTTACGTCAGGTAATTGATCTTTTATCGGATGTTGATGGTTTAAGCTTTAGTTTTTTTACACCGAAAGATGTTGTTCGTCATCAGTTAGTGCAACGTATTGTTGAAGCGTATGATGCCAAGGATGGAATTTCGCATTGATATTAATAACAGAGTGCTCTAATGAATATTAATCTGGATGTGCAACGCGAGGTTGATGCTTTACCAAAAGATGATGAGTTATTAAAGTGGATATATGAAACGCTACAATATGAACAACATGCTGATACAGAATTAACCATTCGCTTTGTAGATGAGAAAGAAAGTGCAGATTTAAATGAACAATACAGGCATAAAACCGGATCAACAAATATTTTATCTTTTCCCTTTGAAATGCCGGCTGAAGTTGCTTTAAATTTATTAGGTGACTTGGTTATTTGTGCTGAAGTAGTGAAACAACAAGCTAAAGAACAAAAAAAGGAAGAAATTGCACACTGGGCACATATGGTTGTGCATGGCACATTACATTTATTAGGTTATGATCATCAAAATGATGCAGAAAAAAACATAATGGAAGAAAAAGAAATAACTGTTTTGTCAAAATTGGGGTATTCCGATCCTTATCGGGAAATAGAAGCATGAGTGAAGAACAACCGGGTCATTCGGAAAAAGAAAATAAATCGCAACGCTCCTGGGTTGAACGTTTAGGTCAAGTCTTGCAAGGTGAGTTAAAAGACCGTGAGCAACTCATGGTTGTGCTTAACGAGGCACAAAAAAATAATGTAATTGATCCTGAAGCCTTTAGCATGATCGACGGTGTATTGCAGGTTAATGAGATGCAAGTACGGGATATTATGATTCCCCGCTCTCAAATGATAGTTCTTGAAATGGATTCAAGTGAAGAAGAGCTGATGGATACTGTTATTGTTTCTGCACATTCACGATTCCCGGTTGTTGGTGATAGCAAAGATGAAATAGTTGGTATTTTATTAGCAAAAGATTTATTACCTCACCTGGTTAATGACAGTAATAAAAAACTCAAGATTCGAGATGTATTGAGGCCCGCTGTTTTCATTCCTGAAAGTAAACGACTTAATATATTATTAAAGGAATTTAGAAGTACGCGAAACCATATTGCGATTGTTGTCGATGAATATGGTGGTGTTGCCGGAATGGTAACGATTGAAGATGTGTTAGAACAAATTGTTGGTGAAATAGAAGACGAACATGATTTTGATGAAGACACATATATCTTTGAGCATGCTAAAGAACTCGCAACGGTTAAAGCTATTACTCCGATTGAAGATTTTAATGAACATTTCAAGACTAAATTTACTGATGATGAATTCGATACCATAGGCGGTATTGTTATGCGTGCGCTTGGTCATGTACCTAAACGTGGAGAGACAGTAATAATAAGCGATTTAGAATTTAAAATTTTACGCTCAAGTAATCGTCGAATTAATTTATTAGAAATATCTCCAGCAGTAGTTAAGTATGGCAAGGAGGCAATGGAGTCTGCCGATGTCGAAAGAAATTGAGTCTGATATTTTATTACAACTTCAATCATGGTTTGAATTTTCTCGTCTTCGATATTTAATAGTATTTATTGCCGGCGCACTGTTGCCTCTCGCATTCTCCCCTGTTGATTATTATCTTCTTGCCATTGTAAGTCCTGCAGTACTTTTTTATTCGTTTTTATATGCTACACCTCGCCGTGCCGCTTTGTTAGGCTGGTGGTTCGGTATGGGTTTTTTTGGCATAGGGGTTTCCTGGGGTTTTATAGCTATTTATGTCTTTGGCTTTAGCTCTATATTCACTTCAGCTGTGCTAACCTTTATCGGTATTAGTTTTATGGCTGCGTATATTGCATTACAAGGTTATTTAAGTGTTCTTTTTATTCAAAAGTTTAATATAAATAATAAAGTATTAATTCTTCTGATTATCTTTCCTTTATTTTGGGCTTTGCTGGAATGGTTTCGTGGCTGGTTTTTAACAGGCTTTCCATGGTTGAGTTTGGGATATAGTCAAACAGCAAGTGCCCTGTCAGGTTATGCTGCTGTACTGGGTGTTTATGGAGTGTCGTGGTTAAGCGCTTTAAGTTCGTCGTTACTGTTAATAGCGTTATTACATAAAAATGAAATAAAAAATATTACCATTTTACTAAGTGTTACCGTTATCTGGTCAGGCGGATATTTTTTATCTCAGGTTAACTGGACAAGTACAACAGGAGCACCACTTAAAGTAAGTTTAGTCCAGGGTAATGTTGAACAGATAAATAAATGGGATCCTGATCATTTTGAAAAAAGAAAACAACGGTATTTATCATTAACTCAAAAACATTGGGATAGTGATCTTATTCTTTGGCCGGAAAATTCATTAACGATTTTCCATCATCAGTTAAAAAATAATTTTTTAGCCAGGCTGGCTGAAGAAGCAAAGAAAAATAATACGGATATAATTTTAGGTTTGCCAGTATTAGACCGGAAAAAAGATGAATACTTTAGCAGTTTGATGGCGATTAGTAATAAGCATCAGTTCTATCATAAAAACCACCTTGTTCCTTTTGGTGAATATGTTCCTTTTTCTTCACTGCTTCGCGGTTTAATTGCTTTTTTTGATTTACCTATGTCAGGTTTTACAGCAGGGAAATATAATCAAAAATTTTTAACAGCAGCAGGACAAAAAATTGCTCCCACTATTTGTTATGAAGATGCCTTTGGTGAAGATTTAATTCGTTTTTTACCAGAAGCGACATTGATTTTAAATGCGAGTAATAATGCATGGTATGGTGATTCTTTTGCACCACATCAACATTTGCAGATTTCACAAATGCGGGCATTAGAGACAGGAAGGGATGTTATGCGGGTGACAACGAATGGAGTTTCTGCATTAATTGATCATAAAGGTAAAATTACTTCCCGTTCACCCCAGTTTAAGGCTTATGTTGTAACCGGTTATGTTCAGGCACGTATGGGTGCAACGCCTTATGTTAAGTGGGGAAATTATCCTCTCTTGTTTTTAATATTATTTGGACTTACAGGAAGTCTGCTGTATAAGAAATATTATTTAAAATAATTGTTAAGCTGGAAAATGCAGAAGGTTTTTAATTATTTCCGGTTTTTTATTAAGATCAGCTAATGTGTACTTGTTTAAAGTTTCAAGAAAAGAAAACTTGGCTTCATTTAATATAGCTTTTAATTCGCAATTATTATTCAGAGGGCAAAGTGACTTCGAGCAATTGACAACATCTAAATTTACTTCCATAGACTGGATTACCTCGCCTAATTTTATTTCATCAGGTCTTTTTGCTAAGCGCAAACCACCATTTCTGCCCCGAATAGTTTTTATATAACCTTTTTGAGATAAATGGTTTACCACTTTTGTTAAGTGGTTCTTTATAATGTTAAAATGTTCCGAGATCTCATTAATCGTGACGAGTTCTGATTTATTTAAGGATAAATAAATCAAAACTCGTAATGAAAAATCTGTATGACGCGTTAACTGCATAGTTTGTATAGTAAATGAACTTTACCTGAATAGCATTTATTTACTTTTTATAAAGGGATCGGCATAAATATCATTCATATTGCTGCCAGCAAGAAAGATTTTTTTCTTTAGCTGGTTAACTAAATCTTCATTGCCGCATAAAAATGATTTCCAACCACTGGGTTCAGGAACAACCTCTAAAGCTATTTTACCAATATCACCTTCAGTTATATTCGCAAGAGTGCTTTGTTCTGCATTCAACACGCAAGGATGATATTTTACATTGTTATATTGCTGTGCAAGTCGGGTTAATTCCTCAGTTAAATATAGTCCCGATGGATTTAATGCTCCATGGAATAAGTGAATTTCGCCAGTATGCCCTTGTTTTAATGCATCATGAATAATGCCATATAACGGTGCTAAGCCAGTTCCTGTTCCAATGAGTAAAAGGTTTTGCCCGGGATTACCGCTTGTATAGAAACAATCACCAGCTGGGCCTTGTACAAAAATTGTGTCTCCAATTTGTAATTCATTATGTACCCAGCCACTAAACTGACCATTGCTTATAAGTCTTATATGAAAACTTAATGTTCCATCTGCTTCAGGTAAACTGGCTAATGAATAACTACGACCTAACTGTTCATCTTTCCATAATGTGACGAATTGGCCTGCATCATATTCAAATGACTCTGTCGTTTTGATTTTTAACTCGATAACATCAGTGGAAAGTTTATTTATCTCACTGACGGTTGCTGCAATTCTTAGCTGCTCAGCATCAGGCAGTTCTATTTCAATATCTTCTTCCGGCTTACAACTACAAGCAAGGAATAAACCTTTTGCTTTGTGTGAATCTTTAAGTCCTTTTTGTGATTTCTCCGGTACTGTTCCATTGGTGACCTGCATAATACAAGACTGGCAAGCACCTGCTCGACAATTATTGGGAATCTCATGACCTTGTTCCAACAACGTATCAAGCACGGTACTGCCCGCTGACACGGTGAAAATCTCATCATTAAATTTTAACTGTGTCATTTTTCTGATCCTATCGGTTCAATACGTCGTCACGAACACTGTTAGCGATTCCCGCAATTTCTGCGATATCGGCATCAGCAACGCTAAGCTCTTTTAATGTTTCACCTAAAAGTTCAACAATGGTATCAACGTGACTATCATTCAGGCCATTTTCGACTAAATGTTTGTGACCTTCACGCATACCTTTACCTGTGTAGTTATTTGGGCCTCCAAATACCATGGTCAAAAAGCCTTTTTGTTTAGCAATTTGTGCATCCATGTCAACATCACCAAAGAAGCCATTTACTCGATCATCCGATAATACTTTACGGTAAAAAATATCAACTGCGGCATCAACTGCAGCTTCACCACCTAAACGTTCATATAAACTTGTCATTTATTGTCTCCTAATAATTTTACTCAAGGTTAGAATGTGTCTAAACTGATTATACATAACATGCATCTAAAATGCATGTTTTAAATTATAAAAGCTATCTTAATTATGTGATGATTTTAAGATGATGTTTTTAAAGGATATTTTGTTTAATTATGCTGTTTTTAGTCTAGATTTTTGATATTTGAATAGTGTGAGTTAATAATTAAAAGACTTAAGTTTACTAGTTATATGCCGATATTAAAGATTAACTATAAAATAACAGATAAGGACTTCGTATTGTTAAAGGCAGGAGCTCACCATTACTTTATTAATGAAGAACCTTAATATGCAGCGAATTCTGTTAATCGAAACTTCTTCTACTTTAAGACATGTATTAGGTAAATCCATTAAGGGTCATAATTTTTCTGTGCATAGTTTGAGTGATTTTGCCGAGGCAGTGGTTCAGCTTTCAGAAGTGGGAGAGTTAGAAGCTTATGATGGCATTGTGATGGGATGGCCCAATCAGACTCAGGAACAAACTGATGAGTTTCTTGCAACCCTGGAGGTCTCGCCATATCGTGAATTACCGGTGTTGGTACTGGCTCATGAGTCTGATTCGGCTAAATTGGCCTGGACATCAAGCCGACAACACACCGCTTTTCTACTTTGGGATAACTATCTTGAAGCGGGTTTATCTTTAAGCCATTTATTACGAAAGAATAATGTACTTGAAATTGCTATTCCGCAGAATGATGTATCCAGGCATATTTTACTGGTGGATGATTCACCCACATCCAGGGTTAAGTTTCGCAAAATTCTCGATAAAGTGGGTTATCAGGTTGATGCCGTGGCTTCAGCGGAAGAGGCCTTACAAGCAGTAGAAAAAAATAATTATGACATTGCGATTATTGATTATTTTATGCCGGAAATGAATGGTGATGAGTTGTGTCTGGCTCTTTGTAAAAAACCGCAATCCCGACACATTATATTGTCCATCCTTACCAGTAGTTATCACGATAAAGTAATATCGGATTCACTTGCAGCAGGCGCTGTAGAATGTATGTTTAAAAATGAGTCCAGTGAGTTGTTTTTGGCAAGGATTGCCTCCATGAGTCGCACCATAAGTATTAATAAACGTATTGAACAGGAACGTGCACGACTTGAAGGTATTTTGAGTTCTGTTGGAGACGGTGTTTATGGTGTGGATAAAGAAGGTTTAATCACCTTTGTTAATCCCGCGGTACTCAAAATGCTGGGATATGTCAGTGATGATGAATTGATCGGTAAGTCCTCTATTGAAAGCTTTCACCAGACTCCTTCTAAAAATGAAGAACAAAAATACAATACCAGTTATTTGCAACAGGCTATCTCTGAGGGACGGGGTTTGCATGAAGTAGAAGCAATATTTAAACGTTCTGATGATATTTCCATTCAGGTTGAGATGACAATTTTCCCGTCGTTGGTCAATGGTCAACAGGAAGGTGCAGTAGTCGCATTTCGGGATGTTTCAGCTCGTAAGTTACTTGAAGAAGAACTTAAATGGCAGGCGACCCATGATCAACTGACAAAGTTGCTTAATAGAAAATATCTTGAAGATGCACTGGAAACAGAAGTGAAGCGGTTAAAACGTAGTGATGAGCAAAGTGCTTTACTTTATATTGATCTGGATCGTTTCAAGTATATAAACGATACGATTGGTCATGCAGCGGGTGATGCCCTGTTGATTGAAATCAGTCAGTTGTTGCAAACACGCCTGCGTAGCACGGACTTTCTTGCACGAATAGGTGGCGATGAGTTCAGCATATTGTTGCGTAATGTTGAACTGGAACACATATATGAAATTGCAAATAATTATCGGCAGCTACTTGAAAAGTATACATTTAATCATGACAGTCGTGATTTTAATATTAACGGCAGCATTGGTGTTGCATGCCTGAATAAAACGTCGAGTAGCTATGGTGAAATCCTGGCGAATGCTGATATTGCATGTCATATTGCAAAAGGCAAAGGAAGAAACCAGACCCATGTTTATAACCAGGAACAGGATGATAAAGCTGCAATGGAATTGGAGTTAGGATGGTCAACTCGTTTACATAGTGCTTTAGAAGAAGATAGTTTTGAGCTTTATTATCAGCCTATTGTGGCATTAAATGAAATCGATACTCATAACTTGCCTGAAGCGCAAGATGAATTGTGGGAGTTTCTGTTAAAAAATAGTGCGGTAGAAGAAGTAGTTTATGAAGTGCTTATTCGGTTACAAAATTCCAGTGGTGAGCTTGTTGCCCCTGGTGCATTTTTACCTACCGCTGAGCGATTTAACATGATGCCTGAAATTGATAGCTGGGTTGTTAATCAGGCATTGAAAATTCTGGGGGAAGTCAATGCGAATGGTGCATCAGTCTGTTTTTCAATAAATCTTTCCGGACAGAGTATGGATAACGATAATTTATTGCAGGGTATAAAAGATGGTATAAACAAATGGGAACTGGATCCTGCATGTATTTTATTTGAGATCACTGAAACGTGTGCGATAAATAAAATGGAAGAGGCGCATATCTTTATAGAAGAATTGCATGCTTTAGGATGTAGTTTTGCACTGGATGATTTTGGCAGTGGTTATAGTTCCTTTAATCATCTAAAAAACCTGCATGTTGATTTTATTAAAATTGATGGTCAGTTTATTAAAGATATTGTGCATGATTCGATGGATTTAGCTATTGTCACGTCAATTAATAATATTGCACATTCGTTGGGTAAAAAAACCATAGCTGAATTTGTAGAAGACGCTGATACACTACGGTTGTTAAAACAAGCCGGTATTGACTATGTACAGGGTTATTATATTAGTATGCCACTTTCTGCTGTAAATACAGGACATGATGTTGATAATACTCTTTTAGCTAACTAGGTGTTTTTTATATTTATAGTTTAAACAGATTCTTATTCAGAATTTTAATTTTTGTCACTTATTTGTAAAAAGTTCCCGAACTGCCCATTGGGCAAATTCAGAACGGGTACAGCTATCAGCACTTTGCAAACCCTGACCTTCTGCAACACGGTAAATCACCATATCTTTTTTTGGATCATCTGATTTGGCTTCATCTATAATCTGACGAACTGACCATTCAGCACCATGTTTACTGTTGGTGTAATAATGTCCCATGATGATTTGGTTTGCAGAGAAGGTGGGTGTTTCAGCATGTTCGAGTGTTAAGGCAAAGAGTTGCTGTAAATCGTCAACATTAAGATCAACGATTAAATCAATATCAGACAGTGCACGTTCGATATGAGCTTTTTCAATGTAGCGAGATGGTTTTTGTCCCTTAATTTCAGGTGTGTCAGTAAAGCGCATCATACTTGTAGGATAACGGCGCCAGGGGAAAAAACTGTTAAATACAAATGCAGTAATAAAAATGATCACGGTGTTTAATAGTACTGGTGTCAGCATATATTCAAAACCAAGTGCATGGATTTGTGAACTGCCTACAACAGCAACTAACGCGGTAGCACCACCGGGAGGGTGTATACAACGTAAAACGTGCATAGTGCCTATGGCCAGACCGACAGCCAGTCCTCCTGCGAGGAATAAATCAGGAATGAGTAAATAACAACATACACCAACAAAGGCTGAACTGAGTTGGCCTCCAAATAATGCCCATGGTTGAGAAAGTTTGCCGTGTGGTACAGCAAAGACCAGAACAGCCGATGCACCCATTGACGGAACAATAAGCGCTGCACCACTTGCCCCGGTAAAATGAAAGCTGATCATACTGATGAGAAAAATACCGGCAAAACCACCAAGTGTCGAAGCCAGTATTTCTGCAGTGCTCACGGAATTGTCTATGCCTAAGAGCTTTTTTGTTTTTGTTATTATGTTGTTCACGGAAAACCTATAAGTTTTATCATTGTGAGGAGCCGTATTTTTGGTGACGAAGCAATCTCCAGAAAAGAGTGATTCATTATGAGATTACCACAGTCATGTTGTTCCCCGGTAACTGCTCCTGCATTACTCTACCTCCTGCGTCCATGCAGTCGTCGTAATGATGGTTGAATTATTTTGATGTATTAAACACCTTCTTAAACTCAGTCCCTTTACACTTAGGACAAGGTGGAACATGTCCCGGTTTTTTAAAGTGTAAAACCTCATCGCAACTTTGACAATAAAGTACACCGACGTTGGTGATTTCTCCAGTATGCCAGACACCAACCTGACGTGCACGCTCAGCCAGAGCATCAAGTTCTAATCGAGTTTTATCTGCCAAAGTGGCAAATATTTCAGCAAATTGACTTTCAGCAAACTCAAGTTCATCTTTTATCCAGTTTTCCAGCTGCGGACCATTTTTGGCAACATAGTCTGATAGTGTGTTACCTGCGTCTTCGAGGTCTTTCTGAATATAGCCCCCTAATTTTTCGATTTCCTCCTTCGTTAATTCGCCTAGTTCAGAAGCTTTTTCGGCTGCGTGTTCGATATTTTCAGATAAGGTTGGAAGCGCTTTTTCCTCAGCGCTATGCCAGATATCTTTCATGTTTTCTAACATGTGGTGGTAAGTTTTGAGGAGTTTATCTGTGTCCATGGCTCGTACCTCATATTTTTATGGATATACTATAAGTATAGGAACATACAACGAAGGCGCAAGTTTTGATTTACGTCATGGCCGTCATAAGATTATATATTGATAAAGTGGATCTTGCACTAACAAATAGCAGCTGTTATTTGTTAGTGCGAGAAACTAAACTTTGAATTGACTTACTTGGTTAGAAAGATTTTCTGCCAGTTGATTTAATTGTTCATTTGCTGATGCAATATTATTTGAGGAATCTTCACTACGTTGAGCAAGGTCATCAACGAGGACAATATTTTTGTTAATGTCTTCAGCAACAACACTTTGTTCTTCAGCAGCGGTTGCAATTTGTGTATTGATATCTGAAATGCCATTTACGGTTCCAGAAATTGACTGCAAACTTTGTCCTGTTTGTGTTGCTTGTTGCACGCTTGCTTCAACTGTATCTATTCCCTTTGCCATTACCGTTACTGCGCCGTCTGCACCTTGTTGAAGTTTTTCAATCATTTCTTGTATTTCTACAGTTGATTCTTGTGTTTTGCTTGCGAGAGTTCGTACTTCATCCGCAACAACAGCGAAACCTCGGCCATGTTCACCTGCACGAGCGGCTTCAATCGCTGCGTTTAAGGCTAATAGGTTAGTTTGTTCTGAGATGCCGCGAATAACATCAAGCACTGAACCAATGCCTTCGCTATCGGTTTTAAGTGCTTGAATAACATCGGCTGCATTTTTAATTTCACTTGATAATTCATTGGTAATACGAATATTTTCATTAACGACTTGCAAGCCAGCAGCTGTTTCACCTTTTGCATTATGTGCAGCTTGCTCTGCAGTTGCAGTGTTACCGGCAACTTCCTGAACGGTTGCAGCCATCTCATTAACAGCCGTCGCCACAAGGCCTAACTGACTTTTTTGCTCTGCCGAATCTTGTCTTGCTTGAACTGTGATGCCTGACATTTGAGCAGAAGATTCAGATAATTGTTGTGCGGCATCAACGATGTCTTTAATGAATAGTCTGTGTTTCTCAAGGAATTTATTGAATCCTTTAGCAAGCTGGGAAATTTCATTATTGCCGCTTTCATCAAGGCGTTTAGTTAAATCACTACTTCCAGTTGCTAATTCATTAATGCTGTCATCGAGTGCTGTGAGTTTTGTTGCAATCACTTTTTTGTAGATGAAGTAGATTGCAATCACGATCAATAATAGCGTGACAATTAATGCGGTGATAATTTTTGCACCCGTTGTTCTACTGGCGGTGACTTGTTCTGTTATGTTGCTGTTAACTTCTAAAACACCACGCACATCACCCAACTTCCAACCCACTCTTGGGGTGTCTGGATGAGAGTTATGACAGTTCACACAGCCTTGCGCCACCATTGTGTCTGCTATGGCAACACGAACAACATTTCTTCCATTCTGGTGTAATTCTTTTACATAAATACTTTTTGGGTTCTTAACTAAAAAATCCCATGCTTCAGTTTGAAAGCTATCTAATACTCTCGATTTTCGGTTAGGGAAAGGATAAGCACTATATAAATTAACTGTAGTACCTTCATT
The DNA here is from genome assembly GCA_964654445.1 of uncultured Thioalkalispiraceae bacterium. Taxonomy (GTDB): domain Bacteria; phylum Pseudomonadota; class Gammaproteobacteria; order UBA6429; family Thiohalophilaceae; genus JAGLTQ01. The sequence goes on along the minus strand of CAZZIS010000035.1, from coordinate 16,934 downwards.
TTTTAACAAAGCACTTAAATCATGGATCATTGTTGCCGGTAAAGGAAAGGCATTGGGGTTATTTTTATGGTTAATGGCAGGTTTCATATCTGAACCGGCTTTTACTTTATTAAGAACATTTTGTACGTAATATTTACGCAGTACTTTAAATTGCTTAGCTGTTTGTTCTGATGCGGTGGTAGCACCTTCAACGGCTCTCATTTGTATTTGTTGTGGAATGTAGAAGCCAAGCGCAATAATCGTTAGGGCAAATAACACAACAATCGGAAGTACCAATTTCCAGAATAAACTACCAAAATTAACCTTACTAAACATAATATTTTCTCTACAAAGTTTTATGTGAATACATTGTTGATGCACTAAGTTAACGTCCAAATAGGTGGGGAACTTGAGATGTTTATTGTGGAGACACTTCCCCCTGTGCTGTATCCTTAGCACTGTAATTTTAGTTTCTTTCGCTTTTGTCAGCTTTTGTGCTCAGAAGCAATATTAGTATATAAATCAAAGATATAGCAGAGTTTTATGGAATCAGAATATAAACCCGAACAAATTGAATTAGAAATCCAGAAGTACTGGGAAGACAATAAGGCTTTTAAAGCGGTCGAAGACCCAAATAAAGAAAAATATTACTGTCTTTCAATGTTTCCGTACCCCAGTGGGCGGTTACATATGGGCCATGTGCGCAATTACACCATTGGTGATGTGATCAGCCGTTATCAGCGTATGCAGGGAAAAAATGTACTGCAACCGATGGGCTGGGATGCGTTTGGTTTGCCTGCTGAAAATGCGGCAATCAAAAATAATGTGCCTCCTGCTAAATGGACACGCGAAAACATAAATTACATGCGTGACCAGCTTAAACGTTTGGGCTTGGGTTATGACTGGGATCGTGAACTTGCAACTTGTGACCCTGATTACTACCGTTGGGAGCAGTGGTTGTTTACTAAACTTTATGAAAAAGGTTTGGTCTATAAAAAAACCGCAGGTGTGAATTGGTGCCCGAATGATTTAACCGTACTTGCCAATGAACAGGTGATTGATGGTAAGTGCTGGCGTTGTGAAACCGATGTTGAGAAAAAAGATATTCCGCAATGGTTCATGAAAATTACGGACTATGCAGATGAGTTGTTGGATGAGTTAGATAACTTAGACGGTTGGCCTGATCAGGTGCGTACCATGCAACGTAACTGGATCGGTCGTTCGCAAGGTGTTGAAATTAGTTTTGGCATTGATGGTCGAGATGAGAAATTAAAAGTATTTACCACACGTCCAGATACATTAATGGGTGTAAGTTATGTGGCTGTTGCCGCTGAACATCCATTAGCAACAGAAGCCGCATCGAAGTTTGAAAATGTTGCTGCTTTTATTAAAGAGTGTGCAAAAACAGATACTGCCGAAGCCTCGATGGAAACCATGGAGAAAAAAGGTATCGATACAGGTTTAAAAGCGATTCATCCTATAACCGGTGATCATGTTCCAGTGTTTATCGCTAACTTTGTTTTAATGGGTTACGGCTCAGGTGCGGTAATGGCTGTTCCTGCTCATGACCAACGTGACTTTGAGTTTGCAACAAAATACGGTTTACCGATTCGTCAGGTGATAATGCCAATAGCGGATGAGGAGTGTAATTTAACAAAATCTGCGTTTACCTTAAAAGGTCAATTAATAAATTCAGGTGAGTTCAATGGTTTAACCTCAGAAGGTGCCTTTGAAAAAATTGCGGCTTATTTAGAATCAAAAAACGCCGGTGAAAAACGCACAACTTATCGTTTACGTGACTGGGGTGTTTCGCGCCAACGTTATTGGGGAGCACCAATCCCGATTATTAACTGTGGCAAATGTGGTGAAGTTGCAGTACCCGAAAAAGATTTGCCCGTTGTGTTGCCAGAAGATATTGAATTTGAAGGCGTTGGTTCTCCAATTAAGAAGATGCCAGAGTTTTATGAAACGACGTGCCCAACATGTGCTGGCAAAGCGGAACGTGAAACAGATACTTTTGATACCTTCATGGAATCATCATGGTATTACGCGCGGTATGCGTCAGCCGGAAATGATGAAGCGATGTTAGATGAACGTGCTAATTATTGGTTGCCTGTTGATCAGTATGTTGGTGGTATTGAGCACGCTATTTTGCATTTATTGTATGCGCGCTTCTTTAATAAATTAATGCGTGATGTTGGTTTAACAACGAATGATGAACCGTTTAAGAATCTTTTAACCCAGGGCATGGTACTTAAAGATGGTACCAAGATGTCTAAGTCAAAAGGGAATACGGTTGACCCGCAAGGTTTGATTGAACAATATGGTGCTGATACCGCACGTTTATTCATGATGTTCGCTGCACCACCTGAACAATCTTTAGAATGGAGCGATGCAGGTGTTGAAGGTGCGTCACGTTTTCTTAAGCGACTATGGCGTCAGACTTATGAGCATGTTGAAGCGGGTGAGGTTGTTGCCCTGGATTTAGCTGCTTTGAATGATGGACAAAAAGCATTACGCCGCCAAACGCATGAAACAATCGCTAAAGTAGGTGATGATATTGGTCGCCGCTTTACTTTTAATACTGCCATTGCTTCTGTGATGGAGTTAATTAATGCCTTAGTGAAGTTTAAAGATAACAGCGAGCAAGGCCGTGCAGTGATGCAGGAAAGTTTGCAGGCGATTGTTTTATTGTTATCACCGATTGTGCCGCACATTACACATGAGTTGTGGCGAGTGTTAGGCCAGGATAGTTCACTATTAGATCAAGCCTGGCCTGAAGTTGATGAGTCGGCTTTAGTGAAAGATAGCTTACAAATTATTGTTCAGGTAAATGGTAAGTTACGTTCACGGATTGAAGTGCCTGCAAGTGCAAGTAAAGATGAAATTGAAGCTGCTGCTGTTAACGATGAAAATGTAAAACGATTTACTGATGACAAACAGGTTGTTAAGGTGATTGTTGTTCCCGGTAAACTGGTTAATATTGTAGTTAAGTAATATTAAGTTAAATAATATGAAAAGTATAAAGTTTACATTTTTATTGTTATTCAGTTTTTTTATTACAAACTGTGGTTTTCACTTGCGCGGCAGTCAGGACCTCTCAGCGGTTTTACCTGAAGTGAGTATTTCAGGTGTCGACAGATACAGTGAACTTGGTCGTGAGTTAACCCGTTCTTTAACAGCCGCAAAGGTTAATGTGTTAGATGACTCTAAAATCATCCTGAATGTTACACAGGATGATTTTTCAAAACGTGTGTTGTCTCTTGATAGTAATGGCCGAGCAAATCAATATGAATTAAGTTATAAATTAAGCTTTTCTTTAGTGAAAAAAGTTAAAGCTGAAGATAAGAAAATGGTCGCTGATTTAATGCCTGCACAAAGTATTACTGAAAAACGTGAATATTTATTTGATGCAAACTTAGTCCTGGCAAAAGCGGATGAAGAAATACGTCTTAATAATGATATGCGACAAGCCGCAATGTTACAGTTAGTTCGGCGTTTGCTGTTTTCACTGAAGTCAAAAAAAGTCTCTAAATAAATGAAACTTTATTTTAATCAGCTTAAATCACACCTTGAAAAACAGTTGCAACCTGTTTATTTCATCAGTGGCGATGAGCCTTTTCAGCAAGATGAATCTGTACGCTTGATTCGAGAAGCGGCAAAATCTCAGGGTTACACTGAGCGAGAAGTTTACCATGTTGATCGTGGTTTTGATTGGGATGAGTTAGTTCACTCATCGTCAAGTATGTCATTATTTGCAGAACGTAAAGTTATTGAATTACGTATTCCTACTGGAAAGCCGGGTGATAAAGGCAGTAAAGCTTTAGTCGCATATACCAGCCAGTTGCCAGAAGATAACTTATTGCTGATTGTTTCCGGTAAGTTGGAGGCAAGTCAGACCAAAAGTAAATGGTTTAAAGCATTAGATGCCGCTGGTGCGACACTTGCAGTATGGCCACTTGAGATCCAGGAGTTGCCGGCGTGGTTAAAAGGACGTATGCAAGCACGTGGCTTGCAGCCGACTGAAGATGCGCTGACTGTTCTTGCAGAACAAGTTGAAGGTAATTTATTAGCAGCTGATCAAGAGCTGGAAAAATTACGTATGCTGTATGGTGAAGGTCCTGTTAACGCAGAACAAGTTATTGAAGCGGTGAGCGATAGTGCACGCTTTGATTCTTTTGCATTGGTTGATGTTGCTCTGCAAGGTGATCCTGTCAGGGTTTCTCGTATATTGCATGGCTTAAAAAGCGAAGGTGAAGATGTTTTACACATACTTGGCGCACTAATGTATCAACTTCGTGTACTAGAAAAAATGGCTAATGCTGTTTCAACAGGGCAAAACCCGGAACAGGTCTTTAAACAACATCGAATCTGGGATAAACGAAAAGTCATATTAAATGCAGGATTGAAACGCCACAGTTTAAAACGTTGGCAAGCTTTTTTATTGATTGCAGGTCGAATTGAACGTATGTGTAAAGGTCTGGTAATGGGCAAGCCATGGGATGAGTTGCTACAATTAACATTACGGATAGCGGGTGTTGCGATGTTTCCGCTTACCGCTGAACAGATAGCAACCAGGTAAATCACCCGTCATTGCGACGACTGCATGGACGCAGGAGGTAGAGTAACGCAGGAGCAGTTACCGAGGGAATAAAATGACCGAAGCAATTTCATGATACTAGTACCAGGTTTGTGAGATTGACGCGTCAGGAAGTATTAAATTTTAATAGGTTTGTGAACCTTATTACATGAAGATGAAAAGTATGGATATTAAAAAATACATGAACGAGCTTGGCCAGCAGGCACGAGCTGCGGCCCGGGAATTAAACCGCGCAAATACAGGACAAAAGAATACAGCCTTGCTAGCGATAGCAGATGCGATTGAATCTCGTAGTGAAGAACTGTTAGCGGAAAATAAGAAAGACATGGATGCCGGAGCTAAAAATGGTCTGGATGAAGCTTTATTAGATCGCCTTGCTTTAAATGAAGAGCGTATTAAAGCTATGGCTGAAGGCATTCGTCAGATAGTTGCATTACCCGATCCTGTCGGAGAAATTACAGGTTTGAACTATCGTCCAAGTGGCATTCAGGTTGGAAAAATGCGTGTGCCATTAGGTGTTATCGGAATTATTTATGAATCCCGTCCCAATGTAACTGCGGATGCTGCTGCACTATGTTTAAAATCAGGTAATGCAGCAATTTTGCGCGGTGGTTCGGAAGCTCAATATTCTAATCAGGCGATTGCCAGGTGTATACATGATGGACTTGATAAAGCGGGCTTGGCACTAGCAACAGTACAAGTTGTCGAAACAACTGATCGTGCTGCCGTGGGTGAGCTGATTATAATGAAAGATTATGTTGATGTCATTGTGCCACGCGGTGGTAAAGGTTTAATTGAGCGTATTAGTGCGGATGCACGTATTCCTGTTATTAAACATCTGCATGGTGTTTGTCATGTTTATATTGATGATGATGCAAATTTACATCAAGCAGTTAGTGTTGCCTTTAATTCAAAAACACAACGTTATGGAACCTGCAACACAATGGAAACATTGCTTGTGAGTCAAGCTGTTGCTGAAGATGTTTTACCAGAACTTGGTAGAATGTATATCGATGAAGGTGTCGAGTTACGTGGTTGTAAACTTACTCAATCAATACTGCCTGGTATTAATGCTGCAACTGAAGAAGACTGGGATGAGGAATATCTTGCTCCTATTCTTTCAATTAAAGTTGTAGAAGGTTTTGCAGAAGCTGTTGAGCATATCCATAAACATAGCTCTGGACATACTGAGACCATTATGACTGAAAATATTACTATTGCACGGCAGTTTATGATGGAAGTGGATTCCAGTTCAGTAATGATAAATGCTTCTACTCGTTTTGCAGATGGTTTTGAATATGGTCTGGGTGCCGAGATTGGAATCAGTACCGATAAAATTCATGTGCGGGGACCAGTTGGTCTGGAAGGTTTAACCTCGCAAAAATATATTGTGATAGGTGATGGTCATATTAGGCAATAATTTTTTATGATTGGTATTCTGGGTGGCACATTTGATCCTGTTCATTATGGACATTTACGTACTGCGTTAGATGTTTATGAATGTTTATCATTAAAAGAAGTACGTTTTATTCCTTGTGGTGAACCGCCACATAGAAATAAACCCGTTGCAGAACCCTTACAACGACTGGCTATGGTGCGTGCAGCGATAGCAGGGCAGGAAAAATTTACGTTAGATGATCGTGAAATTCGACGTGATGGTCCGTCTTATATGGTGGATACGTTAATCAGTTTGAAGAAAGACTTTAAGGATGATTCATTGTGTTTAATTTTAGGTACGGATGCCTTTAATGGCCTGGAGCAATGGGACCGATGGCAACAACTTTTTGATTTTTCCAATATTGTTATTATGCAGCGTCCTGAGATAAAGGGACAAGTTGAAATTAATAAAATATTATTATCGCAACTTAGTGAACGGCTGGTTGATATTGACGAATTAAAGAGAAAACAAAACGGTGCTATTTGTTTTGTTCCGGTTACTCAGATGGATATTTCAGCAACAATGATTCGTCAGAAATGGCAGCAAGGAAAAGAAATACAATTTTTTACACCGGATACAGTGTTAACACTGATCCAACAGCAAAATATTTATTAAGGTTAAATTATGAATAGTAAACAACTTTGTGATCTGGCGATTGAAGCACTGGAAGATATCAAAGGTATCGATATTAAAGTTTTAGATGTAGTCAGCAAAAGCAGTGTTACTGATATTATGATATTTGCCAGCGGCAATACTTCACGCCAGGTGAAGGCGTTAGCAAACAGTGTCGCTGATAAAGCAAAAAAAGCAGGTTCACCCGCTCTTGGTATTGAAGGTGATGATAGTAATGAATGGGTGTTAGTTGATTTAGGTGATGTGGTTGTACATGTTATGCAGCCATCAATCAGAGAATTTTATAATCTCGAAAAACTCTGGGGTGAAGATAGCCCATCTGCAGCTGAAAAATAAAGCACATTATGCTGATTCATTTAATTGCAGTCGGGACACGAATGCCGGAGTGGGTTGAGCAGGGTTTTACTGAATATACCAGGCGTATGCCGCCTGAGAGCAGGATTAAGTTAGTTGAAATTGCTGCGGGTAAACGCGGCAAGAACAGTGATATTAGACGCCTGACTCAACAAGAGGGTGAGAAAATGCTTGCCGCCATACCAAAGGGCGCAAAAGTTGTCGCCCTGGATGTGTTAGGTAAAGCATGTTCGACTGAAGAATTAGCTCAAGTGTTAAAAATCTGGCAAGCCTCTGGGCAGGATATTGCAATACTCATTGGTGGACCAGAAGGGCTGGCTGAAGATTGTTTAAAACAAGCACAACAAAAAATATCACTTTCTAAATTAACTTTGCCGCACCCACTGGTTAGGGTTGTGCTTGCGGAACAACTTTATCGTGCAACAACAATTCTTAAAGGTCACCCGTATCATAAATAAGTATGATATGTTTTCACTATGATTACTAAGCCTGTCCTTTACCTTGCTTCCCAATCCCCCCGTCGCAGTGAACTATTGACACAAGTAGGAATTTCATTTGAGATTTTAGCTGTGGATATTGATGAAACAGAAAAACCGAATGAAATAGCAGAAGATTATGTCCTGCGCCTGGCAAAAGAAAAGGTTGTTACTGCCTGGAATATTGAAAAACAGAAAACTAAAGCTATTTTAGGCTCTGATACGGCAGTTATTATCAATGGAAAAATACTGGGTAAACCAGAAAATAATGCAGATGCAAAAAAAATGTTAGGTTTGTTGTCTGGCAAGACTCACCAGGTTATGACCGCCGTTGCTTTGGCATTGCCATCTAATAATTCTGCTCAGCCGGATCAATATGAACTGAGCAGTGTAATTAGTGTCAGTGATGTGACCTTCAAAATATTATCAGATGTTGAAATAGAACAATATGTATACTCTGGGGAGTGTGATGATAAAGCAGGATCGTATGCTATTCAGGGTCTGGCTGCGGCATTTATCACACATTTATCGGGTAGTTATTCCGGCGTTATGGGTTTACCCCTGTATGAAACGACAGAACTTCTGAATAAAGCAGGTATCAGCAAAGATTCCTTAGTAGTATCATAGACTTAGGACTGTCAAAAGGATAATTATGAGCGAAGAATTATTGATTAACGTGACCCCGCAAGAAACTCGCGTGGCCTACGTAGAAAATGGTCTGTTACAGGAAGTCCATATTGAACGCGAACGTAAACGTGGTCTGGTAGGAAATATATATAAAGGGAAGGTCTGCCGTGTTTTGCCCGGGATGCAAGCTGCTTTTTTAGAAGTGGGTCTGCAGCGGACTGCATTTTTGCATGTATCCGATATCGCTCAACCTAAAGGTAAGAATGGTGATGGAGGCGAACCTTCTGACGTCATTATGGAATTATTGCGTGAAGGCCAGGATCTAATGGTGCAAGTGGTTAAAGATCCCATGGGCACGAAAGGCGCACGTTTAACAACTCAGATTTCTTTTCCATCACGTTACCTGGTTTATATGCCGGGGATTTCTCATGTCGGTATTTCTCAACGTATTGAAGATGAAACTGAGCGTCAAAGATTGAAGGAAATAATTTCTGATTTTTCAGATGAGTTTGAACCGGGGGGCTATATCGCTCGCACAGTTGCTGAAGGTATCAGTAAAGAAGCTATTTATAAAGATATGCAGTTTTTACAGAAGATATGGCTGAATATTCTTGAGCGAAATAGTTCATCAAACTCAGGAACATTGATTCATGAAGATATGTCTTTAGTTATGCGTACTATGCGAGATTTAAGTGGTATTGATATTGAAAAAGTGAGAATCGATTCCCGTTCGACTTTTGACAAGGTTACAAAATTTGCGGGCAAGTTTATGCCTGAATTAGAGAATCGAATTGAGCATTACCCGGGTGAACGTCCTGTATTTGATCTTTATAGTATTGAAGATGAGATACAAAAGGCATTAGAACGCAAGGTGCCCCTTAAATCAGGAGGTTATTTAATCATTGATCAAACAGAAGCAATGACCACCATTGATGTTAATACGGGTGCATTTGTTGGACATAGAAATTTAGAAGAAACAATATTTAAAACAAACCTGGAATCTGCACAGACGATAGTAAGACAATTACGATTACGTAATCTTGGCGGCATTATTATAATAGATTTTATTGATATGTCAGATGCTGAGCATAAGAGACAAGTTTTACGTGCACTTGAAAAATATCTTGATAAAGATCATGCAAAAACAAATGTGTGCGATGTTTCTTCATTAGGGCTTGTTGAAATGACGCGTAAACGTACACGCGAAAGTCTGGAACATATTTTGTGTGAACCATGTCCTTGTTGTAATGGACGTGCATCACTAAGAACAGCAGAAACGGTTTGTTATGAAATTTTTCGTGAAATCATACGTGAGGCTCGTCAGTTTGATACACAGGAGTTTCTGATTCTGGCCGCACAATCTGTTGTTGATCTTATGTTAGATGAAGAATCAACAAGTATCGCTGAGCTTGAAGATTTCATAGGTAAACCTATTCGTTTTCAGGTTGAGACAGAATATAATCAGGAACACTTTGATGTTGTTTTAATGTGATGATGAATAACATTAAATAAATTCTGATGGAAAAAAAACACTTATTATTTCATAAGATTAAATCAATAGTTGGCTACAGTATTGCTATTGTTGTGATTGTTATTGCCTTAGGTGTTTCAGGTTTGCGTTTCCTGTTAACTACGGCTAATTTATATCAAAATGAAGTTGAGCAACTCGCTTCCAGTCTATTAGAACAGCCAGTAAAAATTGGCAGTATGGACGCTAAACTTAGTGGATTATTACCGACTTTGATATTCCACAATGTTCAGTTAATTTCTGAAAAAACAAAAAAAACTTTATTCTCGCTCTCCCGTGTAGATGTGGGACTTTCAATTGAGGACCTTCTTTGGCAACAAAAAATAACGCCTGCACAAATAACCATTCGGGGAATGAATCTTCATATTACCCGTACAGTGGAGGGGACTTTTAAAATAAAAGGTGTTGATTTAGATGCGCTGAGTAAAATTGGAGAAAATGAATCCGGCTCAGCATTTAAAAGTTGGGTATTACAACAAGGTGAAATTGGTATAGAAGATAGTACTTTTACATGGAAGGACGAACAAAATGCAGGGTTAACGTGGTTTTTTAATGATGTGAATTTATTATTAAAAAAAACTCATGAACGTCATCAATTTTTATTATCGAGTAAACTACCACATATACTTGGTGATAAAATAAAAATAGCTTTTGATCTGGTAGGGAATATTACTTTACCTGAGACATGGGATATAAAAGCATATATTGAAAGTAAAGGCCTTAAATTAAATCCTGTTCAAACATATTTTAAAAATGAAAATTTTGAGTTGGTTGATGGTGCTGCTGATCTGAATTTATGGTTTGACTGGAAAAATGAAACAGTTAAACAGTTAAGTGGTGACGTTAAATTACATGATTTTTCGTATCATATAAACAAGAGTAAACTGGTTACGTTAAAGCTTGTTTCCGGAATATTTGACTCACATCAGGATGAACATAATATATGGAATGTTAGTGTTGATAAATTTAATTATAAAAATAATAAAGAAAGTTTAAATGAGTCAAAGTTTTCTCTTTCATTTAATTATCATAATGAAAGAATGAAAACGTTATTCCTCAGAGCTAATTATTTGAAATTAGGAACGCTATCAAAAATAATTACAGACAATCATTTGTTTAGCAAAAAAAACGAAGAACAACTTAAGCATTTGAATATTCAGGGTGATGTACATAATTTCTCTATTGCGTGGCAAGATAAAAAAATTTATAAATTTAAGGGTGACATTGAAGGTTTTGGTGTTAACTCATGGAAAAACATACCTAAGCTGGAAGGATTGTCTGCTAGTGTCAATTATAAACAACAAGAAGGAATAATTTCATTATCATCAAAAAAATCTGTTGTTGGAATTCCTCAGTTATTTCGTGATGATTTTACATTTGATGTACTTTCTGCTGATATTGCATTTACAAATACAAAACAAGGAATGCTTTTTGATGTAAAACACTTGATAACTGAAAGTGTAGAAGTAAGTACCGTTTCCTCTGCAAAATTATGGATGCCTCAGGATGGTGCTTCGCCTTATCTTGATTTTCAAACATATATTTCAAAAGGAGATGTATCTAAAACATCTCATTACTTACCTGTTAGCATAATGGATGAATCATTGGTAAATTGGCTTGATAAAGGCCTGGTAGATGGGAAAGTTGAAAAAAGTACAGTTGTTTTTAATGGTAAATTAAATGAATTCCCCTTTGATGATAAAGAAGGGGCGTTTTCTGTTGCTGTCGAGACATCGAATCTTACAATTAATTATCAGGATGGATGGCCTGAAATAAAAAAGGCAAAAGCTAGCGGGTATTTTACCGGGCAAGGTATGAAAATTCATCTTCTAACCGGTGAGTCTGAAAATAATCTTTTATATGATTCTTTTGCAGAAATAACATCATTCACTCAGTCAGAACTACAGCTCGATCTTGTTGCGAGTGGTTCAACACATAATACCATGAGATACCTGGTAAATAGCCCGATTTTGCCTAAAGCAAAAAGCACGATTGATTCAATGCGCATGCTGGGTGATATTGAAGCAAAAATTACAGTCAATATTCCTCTTGATGAGAAAACAAGAAAGAAAAAATCATTAACTTATTCTGGTTCAGCCAGGTTGCAAAATATTTCTGTGTTTATGTTAGAAGATAAAGTGGATATAACTGAAGGTTCAGGGACACTTTTTTTCACAGAAAAGGGATTGTCCAGCAAGAATTTAATAGCAAATATATTGGGTAAAAAATCTGCACTTTCCGTTACATCCGCGTCAAAAAACAAAAGTATAAAAATAACAGCAAAGGGTAAAATGGAGCCAGCTGTGATTTTAAAAAGATTTGGTATTCCTGGTGCAAAAAGACTTTCTGGAAGCACTTCATTCAGGGCAAGTATGGTTTTTCCGGTGAAAAAATTAAAAAATCATCATCCGACGTTAAGTTTAAACAGTGATTTATATGGTATTAAAAGTACTTTACCGGAATTTTTTTATAAAAGAAAAAAAACACGCCAGAAATTCAATTTTGTAACCGTATTTACCGCTAAGGATAAAGTTCAGCTTGGAATTGAATTTGCTAAGAAAAGTTCTGCTATTCTTGAGTTAGACCACTCCGGAGACACCGTTTATTTAAGCAAAGGTGCCATATCAGCTTCCAGTAAAAAAGCTGTTTTACCCAGTAAAAATATTTTATATATTGATGGCTCCATTAATAAAATCACACCGTCAAAATGGGTTAAATCTCTTGAACTCGGTAAGGCAAAAAAATCGCAAACTTTTTTAGTTAAACCAGTTATTTTTAATCTGGAGCAAGTAAAAATATTAACTGAATCTGGTAAAAGTAATAATAAAAAAGAAAAAAGTGTAAATCCAAAAACTTTACCCGAGTTTGAAGGGATTATTAATAAACTTTATTTTGATAAAGTCTTTCTTGGCCGACTTGATTTTAAAGTGACGCATAAAAAATACGGACTTCATCTTGATGAAATGATTCTTTCTGCAAAAAACATGAAGTTAGTTGCGCAGGGTGCCTGGCGTTATAAACGAGGTAAGCATAAAACAGATATGGATATCACCATGAGCAGCAAGGACTTTGGCGCTATGTTGGCTGATTTAGGTTTTGCCGCAATTATTGAGAAGGGTACGGCAAGTACTGTTAGTAAAATAAGCTGGCACGCTGCACCAACACAATTTTCTTTGAATATGCTTAATGGAGATATTCAATTTAACCTTATAAATGGCAACATTAAAGAAGTTGATACAGGTGCTGGTCGGTTATTAGGTTTATTTAGTTTGTCTGCTTTGCCGCGTAAATTATTTGGTGATTTTAAGGATACCTTTAAATCGGGTTTTAATTTTGATACCGCGAATGGTGAAATTATTATAGAAGAAGGTGATGCTTACACTGATGATTTTGAAATTAAAAGCTCAATTGCTGAAATTTCTGTGTCTGGTCGGACTGGTCTTGTTGCCAGAGATTATGAAAATATTATTGAGGTTGTTCCCGATGTTGGTGGTGGTATAGCGGGTATAACTGCACTTTTGGTCAATTTACCTGCGGGTATTGGCCTCTGGCTTCTTGATAAAATGACGGGTGAACAATTTGACGAAGCATCAGCAAGTAAATATGAAATTAGTGGAAGCTGGGATAAACCTGTTATTGAACGCATTGAGGAGGACGATTTTTGATTTTGAAAAGTACAATCATCCGTATGAGAAATAATTTTGTGCTATGCTGATGAATATGAATAAATATATTACCAGTATAGTTTTTATGTTTTTCGTGACAAATTCTTTTGCTGCAGATGTTGAATTGTTGCATGCCAATGAATGGTCTGTACCTAAACAAACCACTACATTATTAGCCATGCCTGCAATCCATAAAAGTATGCAAAAATTGCAAAAAAATGTAAATAGTGTACTAAAAATAAAATACCCTGGTGGAGATGAAGGTACACTTTGGGTTAATGAACTTAGAAGCTGGTTAGTTGCATTAGGTCTTTCATCAAAGCGTATAGATTTGATACCTGGTAGTGCAATTTCAACGACAATTGAACTTGAAGTAATATCTAATTAATTCGAAATATAGTCTTATCAGAGAAGAATTTTTTTAATCCTTATGACAAAAATAGCTGCAATCCAGATGGCATCTGGTACCAATGTAAGTGCAAACTTAATTGAAGTTGGCCGACAAATTTTAAGCGCGGTTCAGGCGGGTGCAAAACTAATCGTATTACCTGAAAATTTTGCGATTATGGGTTTACATGATATCGACCAGGTAAAAATTGCAGAAGAAGAAGGTAACGGTCAAATACAGAATTTCCTTTCGGAACAGGCGAAAAATAATAAAGTTTGGTTAATTGCAGGAACAATTCCGCTTAGATCTGACAGTGATGACAAAATTTATACTGCTTGCCTGGTTTATAATGATAAAGGCGAGGTTGCAAGTCGCTATAATAAAATTCATTTGTTTGATGTTCACCTCGAAATCACCAGCGAAACATATAAAGAATCTGAAACAATCGTAGCGGGCAATAAGGCTGTAGTTGTTGATACGCCTTTTGGTAAAATAGGTTTAGCTATTTGTTATGATTTACGTTTTCCTGAATTATTTCGTCAACTGGTTAAACTTGGTGCCGAGATTTTTGTTTTGCCATCCGCTTTTACTGCTATTACAGGTAAAGCTCACTGGGAAGTTTTATTACGCGCTCGCGCTATTGAAAATTTATGTTATGTGGTTGCTTCCGCACAGGGTGGTTATCACGTAAATGGACGTGAAACGCATGGTGATAGTATGATTATTGATCCATGGGGGGTAATTTTAGACCATTTACCCCAAGGTTCTGGTTATGTTATTGCTGATATTGATATTGAAAATATAAAAAATATTCGTCAAAACTTTCCTGTTTTACAACATCGAAAAATTTCCTGCACATTGTCTTAAGATGATCTACGCAAAACCTGATGAGTTAAAATAAATATGAGTTATATTGATACTGCTACTGACATTTTGTTATCTCCTGCTGGACTTGGGGTAAATGATTTGCAAAATGTACTTGACCAGATGATGGGCAACAGCATTAACCGTGCTGATCTTTATTTTCAGACATCACGTCATGAGTCATGGATATTAGAAGATGGTATTGTAAAAGAAGGCAATTACAATATAGAACAAGGTGTTGGTGTTCGCGCTGTCAGTGGAGAGAAAACCGGTTTTTCCTATTCAGATGAAATAGTACTACCGGCATTAACCCAGGCAGCTAATGCGGCAAAAACAATTGCCCGGGCAGGACAACAAAACCAGGTACAGGCATGGAAAAAACATTCACTACATCAGCTCTACCTTCCAGTAGATCCACTAGATTCACTTACGACAGATGAAAAAATTGATTTATTAAAACAGGTTGATGCTGAAGCACGTAAACAGGATCCTCGTATAAAACAGGTTATCGTTAGCCTTGTCGGTGTTCATGAAGTTATCCTGGTCGCCTCAAGTGATGGCACGTTAAATTCAGATGTTCGTCCTTTGGTTCGAATGAATGTGACCGTTATTGCTGAAGAGGGCGATGATCGTGAACAAGCCAGTTCGGGTGGCGGTGGTCGAGTAGGGTATGAATATTTTACTCAGGAAGATCGCGCCCTGGGTTTTGCCCGGGAAGCAGTTCGCCAGGCATTGGTAAATTTAAAAGCAGTAGCAGCACCCGCAGGAACAATGCCCGTTGTTCTTGGTCCGGGTTGGCCGGGAGTATTACTGCATGAAGCCATTGGCCATGGACTTGAAGGTGACTTTAATCGTAAAGGTAGTTCAGCATTCAGTGGCAGGATCGGTGAACGTGTTGCCTCACCACTATGCACCATTGTAGATGATGGCACACTGGATGCTCGTCGTGGTTCATTAAATATGGATGATGAAGGCACAATAACACAACAAACCATGTTAATCGAAAAAGGTATTCTTAAAGGTTATATGCAAGACAAAATGAATGCTGAATTAATGGGTGAAGAGTCTACCGGTAATGGACGTCGTGAATCTTATGCACATTTACCTATGCCGCGTATGACAAATACTTATATGTTAGCCGGTGAGCATGATCCACAAGAAATTATTGAATCTGTTGAGAAAGGTGTTTATGCCGTTAACTTTGGTGGCGGTCAGGTAGATATTACATCAGGAAAATTTGTTTTCTCCGCAAGTGAAGCTTATTTAATTGAAAATGGGAAAGTAACTCAGCCTATAAAAGGCGCGACTTTAATTGGAAATGGCCCTGATGTTCTCACTCGTGTCTCTATGGTGGGGGATGATCTTAAACTTGATACCGGCGTAGGTGTTTGTGGTAAAGAAGGACAAAGTGTACCTGTTGGTGTCGGCCAACCTACTCTGAAAATCGATAGTTTAACGGTTGGTGGTACGGCTTAAATTAAACTGTTATTGCGATGTACGCTGTTTAGTTAATGTTCTGTTTTTATTCCTCCTCCCTTTGGGAGGGGGCTAGGGGGAGGGGAACGCTATACAAAATCACCCCACCCTAACCCTCCCCTTGAAGGGGAGGGGATTGATGTTTTGCACTTAAACTATATTTATAAAACAGTAATTTCCATTGAAAAATAAAATTAAAAACATTCTTAATGATCTTGAACAACAAGGCTGGTCCGTACAAGAACATTTCTTTACAACAGAACTTATTCAACATTTAAAAGAAACGCTGACCTCATTTCGCCAACAAGGTATTTTAAAACAAGCCGGTATTGGTCGCGAAAATGATTTTCATATTGAACAATCCATTCGTAGTGATGAAATTAGCTGGTTTGATGAAGAAAATTTAAATGAATCACAAAAAAAATATTTAAGTATCACACAACAGCTACAAAAAGCGATTAACCAACGTTTTTATCTTGGGTTATTTGAATTAGAAGTACATTTTGCCTTATATCCACCTAATGCTTTTTACAAACGGCATCTTGATCAACATAAAAATCAGGATACCCGTGTTGTAACAATAATTACTTATTTAAATGAAGACTGGCGCAAGGATGATGGCGGGCAACTTCAGCTTTACCTGAAAGATGGAAAAACTGTTTCAATAGAACCTGATGCGGGAACGCTTGTTTGTTTTATGAGTGCAGACTTTGAACATGAAGTCTTACCCGCTAAACGAGAACGAGCCAGTTTGACGGGATGGTTTCGTAAGAGAGTATAGTTATTGAAAATCAAAAGATTTTTACCGCAGAGACGATACCTCAACATGCTCCGCATGTTCTGGCATCGTCTCTGCGGTGAATGGGCTTACTTGTTTTATATTATTCAAACAAGGTTTTCAGGTAT
>CAZZIS010000034.1:0-29049 GCA_964654445.1 uncultured Thioalkalispiraceae bacterium | reverse complement strand
TTGCTAACTCTAATTTAGTTGCAATGGTATTCCTGAATACAAATGCTGCTGCTGCCGGTGGTGTTTTAGCTGCACTTGTTCTTGCACGTATGTTATTTGGTAAAGCGGATTTAACAATGGCATTAAACGGTGCATTAGCAGGCTTGGTTGCAATCACTGCGGGTCCTGATACTCCAACGCCTCTTATTGCAACCTTGATTGGTGCTGCCGGTGGTATCCTGGTTGTGTTCTCTATTATCACACTTGATAAATTGAAGATAGATGATCCAGTGGGTGCAATCTCTGTTCATGGTGTTGTGGGCATGTGGGGCTTAATGGCAGTACCTTTGACTAACGAAGGTGCATCTTTTGGTGGTCAACTCGTTGGACTGTTAACCATTTTGGTTTGGGTATTTGTTGCAAGCTTCATTACCTGGTACATCATTAAAATGATTATGGGTGTTCGTGTCAGTGAAGAAGAAGAGTTTGAAGGAACTGATCTTTCTGAATGTGGTATGGAAGCTTATCCGGAATTCACAGGTTCACGTGGTTCAGGTCTATAATTAACAGGTAAATCTTGTGAAAGATTAAGGGCACCGAATTTATTTTCGGTGCCCTTTTTTATTGCATATATAAAAACATTAATAAGCTTTTAGCATTATGTCTGAACTTTTACGAAATGCATTTTCCCATGCAGAGAGCTCTTTATCAGTTAAAGAATAGTCAGATGAATAATTTGCAGCTGTGACAATAGTTGTTATGAAAATATCAAACATTTTTTTTAATACCGAGATTTTTATGTCGTTGACCAATTGTTATAAGTTCTGTTTCAAGATCTTCAAACCCGTTTATAACATTATCAAGCGTAGCCAGAAGAGATGCCTTTTGTTTTATAATATTTTCGTTAACAAGATTATTCATGTTTATGATGGCTACCATCGCAATATGGAGGATTTTCAGTTTTTTTACATCCGCAAAGACTGTATTTCCTCTTTTCTGTGATCGTAAACTTTAGTGGTTTAAATTCTGTGGATTCGTGTGAGCCATCACATAAAGGCTGACTTTTTGATTTGCCGCATGTACAAAACCAGTAATCACTTGCTTCAAGCTCAATAGAATATGGGGCGTTTTGCGGACAATCAGGTTTTGACATAATAATCTCTTTTATTAAATGCAACATTATCTTGTTAGAATACTCAATTTATAGCAGTCGCTTAATAATAAATAAAGACTAATAAAGTATGGCAATTTTACGATTAGATGAATTTCAGGTATATACACTTAAACCTTTAAATATTGAGGTTAATAATGAGTTTATATGTCTATCAGGTCCTTCTGGTTCGGGTAAATCATTATTACTTCGTGCTATTGCAGATTTGATAGTACATAAGGGTGAGGCTTATCTGGATGAGAAAAAATGCAGTGAAATAAATCCGGTGCAATGGCGAAAACGGGTTGGTTTTTTACCTGCAGAAAGTTCATGGTGGATGGATAAAGTGGGTGATCATTTTAGTAAAAATAACAATCCTTATTTATCATTACTTAACTTACCAGAGGATTGTTTTAGCTGGGATGTCTCACGTTGTTCGACTGGCGAAAAACAACGGTTAGCTATTGCACGTTTATTAGTTCAGCAACCTGAAGTTTTATTACTGGATGAGCCAACTGCAAGTCTTGATCCGGTTAGTGTTACGGCTGTTGAGACTCTTATTAAAAAATATGCAAATGAATTTCAGGTTACGGTTATCTGGGTAAGCCATGATGAATTGCAAATCAAACGGCTTAAGCAGCGTGAATTAATAATTTATAACAATGAAATAAAGGAGGTGATGGCATGAATGTCATTTCATTATCATCTTTTGATTTATCAATGGCCGCTGTACTTGTTTTATTACTTGCTTTTTTATCTTTCATTTTAAAATTAGGTCTTACCAGTCGTATTGTTATTGCCGCAATAAGAACGGTTGTACAACTTTTATTGATCGGATTAGTTTTAAAAGCATTATTTGCACAGGTTAATTTATTTCTGGTGGCAGCATTATCTATCTTTATGTTATTAATTGCCGGAAGAGAAGTAATGGCGCGGCAGCAAAAGCGTTTTGGTGGTTTGTGGGGTTATGGCTTAGGCACCTTGTCCATGTTTGTCTCTTCTTTTACCTTAACGGTCTATGCTTTAATTGTCGTTGTCGGGACTGATCCGTGGTATACCCCACAATATGCTATTCCATTATTAGGTATGATGTTAGGTAATACCATGACGGGCGTTTCACTTGCGTTAGATAAATTAACCACAACGGCGTGGCAACAACGCGATGTGATTGAAGCACGACTTATTTTAGGTCAGGACTGGCGAACAGCTATTGGCGATATTACAAGAGATAGTGTTCGAATTGGTATGATTCCGATGATAAATGCCATGGCTGCTGCCGGCTTGGTGAGTTTGCCAGGGATGATGACCGGCCAGATATTATCGGGCACAGAACCGATAGAAGCGGTAAAATACCAAATATTAATTATGTTTTTGATAACAGCAGGAACAGGGTTTTCTGCAATATTAGCAACATGGATTGGCGCACGGCGTTTGTTTGATGACAGGCAGCGTTTGCGTTTAGAACGGTTAAGCTAAAAGGTTTAATGTTATGAATTTTAACAAAGCTTTTTTATATCTTTTTTTTGTCTTTATCTTAATGCCCGTATTAAATGCAGCAACAGTCTATAAATGGATTGATGAAGATGGCCAGGTTCATTATGGCAGTCGACCTGATAATAAAAATGCAAAAGAAGTTGAAATAAAGAATCATTATATTGATTCTGGAAATTCATCGGCCGCATCAGGCGCACAAGAACGCGTTGATAAACAAAAAAAATTTATTAATGCTTTAGACGCAGAAAAAAAATCAATCTCAGATGAGAAAAGAAAAAAGAAAGAACAAGCGGAGCTTAAAATAACACGCTGTAACGCTTCGCGTGATCAATTAAAGCGTTATGAAAATTCAGGTGCGTTATATGATCTTGATGAAAAAGGTAACCGGATATTGCTGAATAAGAAACAATATGAGCAGGCGATGTCGCAGGCCAGAGTGCGTGTACAAAAGTGGTGTAATTGATGCTTATATTTTCCGCTCTAGCGGCGTTGGATATGATTTCAAAATACTCACTTACTTTGTGTAAGCTCCGTTTTTTCAATCATATCCGCCTTGCTAGAACGAAAACTATTTCACATTGTTATATAAATCATTGATTTAAATGTAGGTTGGGCTTTACGTACAAGGATGTACTTATGCAGCAATGGCATGGACGCCATAGAGCTGCCAGCCCAACGCGGTGTTGCTAAAAGAGTATGTGTTGTTCGCTCAATATGTCGGCCTGATACCCTCTTAAATATTTCTTAAGGAGGGGCACTATGAGACCGACTTACAACAGTATTATAATAAATTTAGAGGCTTTAAAAGTGGATCAAATTTTAGTAGAAAAAAATGTTTCATCAATGAAGATGGAAGTCATGGGTGTGTTTGACTGGGCAATATGGGAAAAAGAAGTTTCAGAGTTTCCTTGGGAATATCAAATGACGGAGTCATGTTACTTTGTTGAAGGTGAGGCGATAGTCACTCCCGAAGGTGGTGAGCCTGTGCATATGGAACGAGGTGATTACGTTATCTTTCCTAAAGGAATGAAATGTACCTGGAAAATATTAGATGCCGTTGAGAAACATTATAATTTAAGTGAATCTTAATTTATTAATCAAATCCCTTTGAATATAAAATTAATGAGAATTTTTCTCATGTGCCTCCGACACCTTGACCCCGGATAATTTAACTGAAGAAGGGTAAATTTATTGTTTGGTTTATGTAGGTCGGGCTTCAGCCCGACGCTGCGCTCAATTTAAGCCACGTAATAGCCTGGATGTAGCGAAGCGAAATTCGGGTGTGGGTAAATAAAGCTTTCCCGGATTACATTTCACTTCATCCGGGCTACGTGTTTATCTTCTAAGAATTGCTATCCAGCGCCATAAATTTAACAGACTTGATAACGAGCCCGCCAAATAAGTTAAAGCTGCAGCACGTAAAATGCGTCGTACTTTTGGTATGTCTTCAGCATCAATATAACCCGATTCCAAAATAGGTAATGCTTTATTGAAACTGGCATCTGTTTCTACGGGTAAGGTGATGAGATGAACAAGCGTAGCCATAAACATTGAGCCAATGCCAATAAAAAATAAAGCGCCGCCGAGTGCCGGAGCACGTGTTATTGCGGTTACAAATGGCATAACCATCATTGCTGATACGCCAAATTTTTGTACTGCATTAGCAAAAATAGCCAGGCGACTTCTCCAGGCTAATAATGGTTCTTTACGAAAATGTTGAATAGCATGACCAACTTCATGTGCTGCAACGGCAACCGCTGTTAATGATTTATCGTCATAATTATTTGGTGATAAGCGTACAATTTGATCTGTGGGATCGTAATGATCAGAACCAGGCTCTGTTTTTTCTACTTTGACATGCGACATTTCAAATCTATCGAGCAGGTGTCGGGCAAGTTCACCACCAGTACCCTGAAGGCTGTCTAAAGGTTTTGAGTAACGGCGAAAAGTATATTGCGCCCACCATTGCGGGCCGAATAAAAGTGCAATAACAAATAGCAGAATAATCAGGTAGTGCATAATTTGTTAATTCAAAGGATTAACTTTTATTTTTAACAACAATAGATGCAATACCTAAATCTCTTAGGCGTCTGCGCGTCTGATTTAAGGCTTTGATATTATTGAGTGGGCCAATACGAACACGGTGCCAGGTATCGGTATCATTAATTCTCACTTTTTGAATACCTGCTTCGATACCTTGTAATGCTAACCGTGCTTTAAGTTTATCTGCTTCTTCATACTTCTTAAAAGACCCGGCCTGGAGCATATATTTCTGGTTGGTTTTTGAACTGCTGGTTGTTAAATTCTCAGCCGTATTAATAAGTTCCTGTTCAGGAATGGCAACTTCCAGTTCAGGCAGAATAGTATAAAAATCAAACTTCGGTTTATTACTGTTGGAAGGGAGTGGTGGCGGGGAAGAGTTATCTTTTTTTACGCCTCGAGTTTCCGTTTGTTTTTTTGACTGAAAAACTTTTGAAACTGTTTCGGTAATTGTATGTTTACCTGAACTGTTATCTTTAATATAAACAAGTAACGCAACAAATAAGCCAATCGTTAAACCGGCTAACATCCATACCCAGCCGGGCATAGGTTTATGTTCTTTGTGCTGGCTTTTTGCATAGTCTCTTGGCATTAATTTTATCTTATTTTAATTTACAATAGTTATAGATTGTATCACTTTACAGATTACATTTTATCAGGTGCAGATACACCCAGTAAGCCGAGTCCATTTTGTAATACTTGTTTGCTAGCTTTAATTAAAGCTAAACGTGAATTACGTAAGCTTTCATCATCAACAATAAATTGATGGGCATTATAATAAGTATGAAAATCATTGGCTAATTCACGTAAATAATGCGCGAGTTGGTGGGGTTCATGATTTATTGCTGCGGTTTCAACAAGATCTGAAAATTTAGATAACGTTGTCATTAATGCTAGCTCATGTTTTTCAGTTAATTTATCGAGATTATTAAAGCCTTTATCCTGATCGTAAGAAAGACCTTTTTCATCGAGTTGCCGTAATACACTACAAACTCGTGCATGTGCATATTGAATGTAATACATCGGGTTTTCGTTTGATTTTGATTTTGCTAACTCAAGATCAAAATCAAGATGTTGTTCACATTTACGCATAACATAAAAGAAACGTGCTGCATCGCTACCCACTTCTTTGCGTAACTGCCGTAAAGTGACAAATTGTCCTGAGCGTGTCGACATTTGCATTTTTTCTTTACCACGATAAAGAATAGCAAACTGAACTAATAAGACATGTAGTTTTTCAGGATCATCGCCGATGGCTTCCATTGCTGCTTTAACACGTGGTACGTAACCATGATGATCAGCACCCCAGATGTCAATAACCTGATCATAGCCTCGTTCAAGTTTATTCATGTGGTAAGCAATATCAGAGGCAAAGTAGGTGGATTGCCCATTAGCGCGAACCAGCACGCGATCTTTCTCATCACCAAAGTCGGTCGATTTAAACCAGAGTGCTCCTTCTCTTTTTTCAACGTGACCACTTTTTTGTAAACGTTCAACTGCTGCGGAGACTAAACCGATATCGGTTAAACTACGTTCAGAAAACCATTCTTCATAAACGACGCCGAAGTGTGCAAGATCGTCACGAATATCATCAAGGATATAATTCAAACCTGTGTCAAAGATAAAGCGATAGTTTTCGGCGCCTAAACGTTCTTTTGCCTGAATAATGACAGCATCAATGAACTTTTCTTTATCTCCACCTTCTGCTTCGTCTGCGGGAAGTATTTTAGCTATTTCAGCCCATTGTTGTTGAAATTTGTCACCATTGTTTCTGTGAATATGGGCTGCAATATCCCAAACATAATCCCCCTTATATCCATTTTCAGGAAGGTAGTCAGGATCAGGTAAGGTACCGCAGAGACTCAGGTAACGTACCCAAACGCTGGCACAAAGGATGTCCATTTGCCGGCCGGCATCATTAACATAATATTCGCGGTGTACCTGAAAGCCCACCGCTGCGAGCAAATCGGCGACTGCGGCACCATATGCGGCACCACGGCCGTGGCCGACATGCAGAGGCCCGGTCGGATTTGCAGAAACAAATTCAACCTGAACACGTTTACCTTTACCAATGGTTGAGTGGCCAAAGGCTTCACCAGCATCAAGGATGGCCGGTATTACCAAGGTTAGCGTATTGGCATTCATGAAAAAGTTAATAAAGCCCGGGCCTGCGATTTCGACTTTATTGATATCATTATTATCAGGCAAAGCGGCAACAATTTTTTCTGCCAGATCACGTGGTTTTTGTCGAGAAGGTTTAGCCAGCATCATCGCAAGGTTTGAGGCAAAATCACCATGACTGGGGTCACGGGTATGTTCGATCACAATTTTAACGCTGATATCATCAGCTAATACGCCGTCTTTTTTTAGATTTGTGACAACTTGTTCGAGTAATGCGGTTAATGCTGCTTTCATGATTTAGATAAATAACCTGAGTTTTTAAGGCTTGCTTCAATAAAAGCAGATTATATCACCTGATCGGGTTTAATTCTTTAGGCTCTGCTTATTAAACACACGACTGCATGGGCGAAGGAGGTAAGAGCCCAGGGATGGGTGAAGGTAATGCATTAGGGCAGGATGCCTGTAAGTACAAGCCCATGGAAGGGCGAAGGTAGAACAATGCAAGGAGCAATTGTCGAGAATAACGCAGGAGCAGTTATCGAGAGCAATGCATGGAGCATTTGCCTATATGCAAGAAAAACTTTGCGCCCTTAGCGTTAAATTACAGACCTATAAATGACTATTTATTTTGAAAAATACGCTTCAATTGTTTTAACTTTTTCGCGTGGCACAGTCATAGTGAATTTTCCTCCACTGACTTTTTTCTGTACATACAAATTTATACTATCCATTCGCATTAACTGGCCATTACGCTTATTGCCATTCTTTGTGGTAATTCGCACAAAATCAGTGAGATGTTGTGGTGCTTTTTTCAGGTTGATTTTATGATATTTTGCCGGTGCTTTTTTATAGACTTTGGGTTTTTTAATTGGTACAGGTGGTTTAATTGGCTCACCGCGTAATAATGAATCAAAGTCCAGGTTTTTTGCGCGTCGTTGTTCAAATTTTTTAATAAAGGCTTGTGGTGGTGTTTTATAACTAAGATCAGTAACTAATAAACCATTAATTTTTAGAGTAACATTTAAAGCATTTATAAATTCATCGCTGGACATCGTAGAAGTCATCATCGGATTAAAATCTTTGTTGGGTGTTATTGTTAGTGTCATCAAATCTGATTTTAGTAAAAAATCTTTATAAGCTTCTCGTAAACCCTTACCCGGAGCAAACCCCCAGGTCATATAAAAATATTTATCAGATTGTTTTACTTCAGCATCAATAAAATCTTCTTTTTTCATATTGCTGAGTTCAGAACAATATTTAACAATGCGCGGCATATATGTTTTATCTTTATAAGTGATTTCAACATTAGCTAACTGCGGCATGCCATCTTGCATCACATTCGCTGAAGATATACTGCTAATATTTGTAATATAAATGCTGGCCTTCACATTACCCATATTTCGAGTATTTGCAGTTATACTAATGTTGAGAGTTTTTTTCTTTTTGTTAAAGTCATAAGCCATACGCATGCTTGATAATAAGCGGGTGTAGCCCATTTCCTTATAATCAGCTGGACCAAAAATACTTTTACCTGCACATAGTTTGCGCTCACTGGCGTAAACAGGTTGCATACGTTTAACTAATCGATCTAACCATTCGGCTGTTTCACCGTGTAAATCGAAATAAAAATCATCAATCGCAAACCCAAGATGTTCAGGAAACTCTCCTTTTTTGATGTTTTCAGGTCCATTTAACATATACGCAAAGCCTGGTGTTTCCAGCGTAACGTTACCGAGGGTAATTGGTTCAGGTAAAAAAGCAGCGGTAATACGAACATTTTTTAGTTCAACTTTGCCCGTTAGCATTGATGTTGAAAGGTCACTATATTTAACCTGTGCAAAAGTCTGAATGGAGTTTAAGCTATTATCAATGTTAGTTTTAAACTGGTGGTGAATATAACCATTAATACCTGCTGCAAGTGCGAGCACAGCAAGTAATGCAGCAATTACAATATTTCGAATATGTCTGGGCACAGTAATTTCCTTTGGAGATCTTTTTTTATATCTTTAGCGTTATTCCGCTTTGCTAATTAAGCCTTAAAGTAGTTCTAATTAAGTTAGATGCAGTTGTGCACTTTTAAATTTTTGCTTAAATGAATGAGGTTATGAATTTAAGCGCAATATTGCAAGTAAGAATATAAGCAGAGTGTTTGTATGGGTTTACTTTTTTATAACATATAACCTTAAAGTAAATCCAGGGGATCTATATCAATCGACCAGCGCACTTTTTTAGCCGTTTTGTGATTCTCAATTTGAGTAATTTGCGAAGCAAAGAGTGATTGCAACTGTTTGCGAGTATTAGCCTGAATAAGCAACTGTGCACGATAACGGCCGGCACGGCGCTCCATTAAAGCGGGGAATGGACCCATCAACAAAACATCATTTTGACTATTTTTCTCAAGAAGTAAACGTGCCTGCTCTAAAAATAGCATCGGGCATTGTTGATCAACCGCTTCTGCACGTATTAAGGCTAAGTGAGTAAAAGGTGGTAATTCAGTTTGTTGTCTTTCTTCGATTAAGGCCTTAGCAAAAGCGGGATAATCATGTTTAAGTAGAGGCTTAAATAAAGGATGATCCGCATGGTGTGTTTGGATTAACACCTCACCTTCTTTCTCTTCTCGCCCTGCACGCCCTGCGACCTGTAAAATTAATTGTCCCATGCGTTCTGATGCACGAAAGTCTGAGCTATATAAACCATGATCTGCATTCAACATACCAACTAAAGTGACATTAGGAAAGTGATGGCCTTTAGCTAACATTTGCGTGCCGATTAAAATTTGTTGTTTGCCGTTGTTAATTTTGTTTAATAACTTTTCCATAGAACCTTTACGTCGTGTGCTGTCACGATCAATTCGGATTACCTGGTACCGTGGAAAGAGTTCAGAGAGTGCGTGTTCTATGCGTTCAGTTCCAAACCCCATTTGCAGTAAATCTTCGCTTTTACATTTTGGGCAGTCAGCAGGTTTGTATTGTTCTGCACCGCAGTGATGACATTGAAGTTGTGATTTACTTTGGTGTAACGTCATATGTGTATCACAGCGAGGACACATGGCATGCCAGCCACATTCATGGCACATTAATACCGGTGCAAAACCACGGCGGTTTAAAAACAATAAAACCTGAGAGTCGCGTTCTAAATGTTCTTTCATTTTATGCAGCAGTTGCGCGGAAACGCCATGCTCCATTTTTTGACTACGTACATCGAGTAAATGAATAGACGGTGGTTTAGCGTTACCCGCACGTTTAGGTAATAACAAGGTTTCATAACGATTTTGTGATGCGTTATGCAGAGTTTCTAATGAAGGCGTGGCTGAGCCTAATATAATAGGTATGTTTAAATCATGAGCACGTTTAACCGCAAGGTCACGCGCGGAGTAACGAAAGCCATCTTGTTGTTTAAAAGAGAGATCATGCTCTTCATCGATGATAATCACGCCGGGTCGTAATAACGGGCTGAAAACAGCAGAACGTGTCCCTATGATGACATCTGCTGAACCGGCCTGGGTGTGTAACCAGGCCTGTAAACGTTCTTCATCATTTAAGCCTGAATGCATAATGGCAATTCGGCCATTAAGACGCTGTAAAAATCGATCAAGTAATTGTGGTGTGAGGCCAATTTCAGGTACCAGTACTAATGCTTGTTTACCCTGACTAATAATACTTTCAATAATTTGCAGATAAACTTCTGTTTTGCCACTACCGGTTACTCCTTCGAGCACATAGGCATGAAAACCTTTATTTTGCTGTTCAATAATACGATCAATGGCGTGTTGCTGATCAGAGTTAAGAGTGGGGGCTGAGAGAGAGGCTTTAGCGATAGGTAAAGCATTTTCTTCAATGCTTTGTACCCAGCCTTTTTCTTGCAGGCGTTTCATTACCGTGCGCCAGCCAACGTGATTTTCCGTAAGCTGGCTATCTAATAAGCCTGCATCTGAGTTTTTTAAATCACTTAATAAGGCAATCTGTTTAGTGGCTTTTTTTAGTATTTCAGGATTAACTAATTTACCTTCAGCACTAAGCTGCCATCGTCTGATACCTTTTATATGAGTGCTTGCACCATGGCGTAATTTAACCGGTAAGGCATTTTGCATGACCTCTCCGATGGGATGGTGATAGTACAAACTGCACCAGCGTAGAAGTTGTAAAAGTTCAGTATCAAAAACAGGTCGTTCATCTAATACTTCAATTATTGGCTTTAATTTCTTAGCTGGCACGTCAGTTTCATGGACTATTTCGAGCAAAATGCCGATTAAAGTTTGACGACCAAAAGGAACCTTCACGCGTACCCCTGCCTGAGGTTGTTTTGACTGAGAATGTACGGGTGCCAGGTAGTCAAAATAACGCCTGAGTGGAGTTGGAATGGCGATGCGGAAATAGGTGTTCATATTTTCAAATATGTACTCATTAAAACTATTTATTGTGCGTAAATTATAAGTCTAAAAATCTTATAGTTAGCTCTGTTATCTCATCATCTTTCTAGTTTAGCGCAGCTAAGTTGTTGTCTCTATGTAACTTTATTGCGCATGGCCAGTTATCCACAGAAGTTGTGGATAAGTCTGTGGATGAAATGCGTTAATACGCTATAAATACACTGTATTACTACAGAATTGTTAAATTGGTTACAATTTGTACTTATTATTTAAGCTATATATATCAATCGTTTACGTTATTTTTATAGCGTATTTTACACTTTATGACATTTTAGTGAAGATAAGTTGTTGTTATTGTTACAGCTGTGCATAAAAGTGATTTTTCTTTTGTTTTTTGCTTGATCCAACGAATATTTTCATGTTATTTGGAACGAAAAAATAACCTGAATTATCTAAAATTTCCCAGATTGACTGGTAGATTGAGTGAAATACATGGTTGCAGTTTATCATTAAACATCAAGAATAAATGGTATGAAAAAGCTGAAATAAAAATAACAATTTTTGGGGGGAGAGGGTGTCAATTTGGGGCGTAATTGAGCAGGAAATAAGCATTTCGACTGAGCAATCTTTTCAGTTACAAAAACATGTTGCTATTACCGGTGGAGACATAAGTCAGGCTCATCGTATTGAAGGTATGCTTGGGAATAAAGAAACTAGCTTTTTTATAAAGTTTAATAAAAAAATCTGTCTAGATATGTTTGAAGCTGAAGCTGCCGGTCTTCAGGAAATAGAGAAAACTCAGGTTATCCATGTTCCATATGTTATTTGCAGCGGTGTTGTAGCGACTCAAAGCTATTTGATCCTGGAAAATCTGTCACTAGCTGGAGCTCAGAATGATTCGGCAAAACGACTAGGTTATGAATTAGCTATGCTACACAAAAATACAGCACGACAATTTGGCTGGTCGCGTAATAATACGATTGGTTCAACCACACAAATTAATACCTTAACAAACAACTGGCTCGATTTCTGGAGCGAGCACCGTTTAGGATTTCAACTCAAGCTGGCAAAAAAAAATGGCTGTGAGCAATCTTTAACTATTAAAGGTAAAAAGCTGATTGCTGAGCTGGAACACTTTTTTAGCGGATATGAACCTGAAGCATCTTTACTTCACGGTGACTTGTGGTCAGGTAATTATGGTTATTTAACAAAGGGTGATCCGGTTATTTTTGATCCGGCTGTTTATTATGGTGATCGTGAAACCGATATAGCAATGACGGAATTGTTTGGTGGCTTTCCTGCGGAGTTTTATTCCGGCTATAACGAAGTTTGGCCATTAGATAAAGGCTACCAGCAACGTAAAACTTTATATAACCTTTACCATATATTGAATCACTATAATTTGTTTGGTGGTGGATATGCAGTGCAGGCAGAAAATATGATGGATCAGATGTTATAAAGATATAGAGTAAATTTTAAAAATAGATTTATGTGCTGAAAAGTACATAGATAGCGTCATATTTAAAATATGATGCTGGGTATCAAATAGGAGAGTACTTATTTGGAATCAGGGTAAAGTAAAAATATTATCCTGAATAAAAATTATAAATATATAATTATGGAGAAATATATGAAATATTTAAGGGGTTTATGTCGATTTTCAATTGCTTTAATGTCACTTTTAATTGCAACACAGAGCTTTGCTGACAATGATGATAATGATTTAGCTGTTAATGAAGTCGAAGGTGTTTTATCAGTGATGGTGCTTGGTTCAGGCGGACCAATTGCGACTGCGAGTGGACGTGCTAGTGCCGGCTATTTAATTTTTGTTGATGGTAAGCCACGTATTTTAATGGATGTAGGTGGTGGTGCATATCAGCGTCTGGCTGAGAGTGGCGTTAATATTCGTGATCTTGATACGATTTTATTAACACATTTACATGTTGATCATACCGGTGATCTTTCATCTGTTATTAAGACAATTTATTTCCACAATAATCTTGCTCGCAATATGAATCCTGCTTTACCTGGTAGAACTGCACCGATTAATATTTACGGCCCAACATCGACATCATTTCCAAATGGTCCTGGTGGAAAATTTCCTAATACAGACATACTTCAATATCCATCAACAGTAGATTATGTCAATCATCAGTATTCAGTTGCTCAGGGTGGCGTAGAACGTTACTTAAATGTATTCGCTCCAGCCATTAGTGGTGGTGCAAGCAAGTTTGCATATACAGCAAATGATCTTTCTTCTAACTGGATGATGGCGGGTAATGTTGAAACTGTTTTGAAAGAAGGTGGATTAAAAATTACTGCTATTGCCGTTAATCATGGCCCGGTACCTGCTGTAGGTTTTCGTATAGATTATAAAGGGCATAGTATTGCTTATTCAGGTGATACCAGTTCTAAAACAAATAATATGATTGATTTGTCGAGAAATGTTGATTTATTAATATACGATACAGCAATAACTAAGGACTTGCCGGCAAATCCAGTTTTTCATGTCTTACATACTGAACCTGCACGTTTAGGTGAAGTTGCAGCAGCAGCTAATGTGAAGACACTTGTTTTATCACACATTACGCCAGTGACAGAACCACGAATTGAAGCCGTGAAAAATGTTATTCGCGAACAATATACAGGTGAGATTAAAGTAGCGAAAGATTTGAAAGTGTATAACCTGGATGATGATTAATTATATTTAGTACACTTCAAATTATAAGAAAAGGGGCATTTATTGCCCCTTTTTTCTATGTGTTTTCTGAAGGATATAGATTTATTGGCAATCTTTGTCCTGACAAACCAGTTCGCTACGAGCGGCATTGACACGATTTAAGAGAACAGCATAATTGGCGGCATCATCCGCGGATTCAAGTGGTCCTTCCAGCCCAACAGGTGTTTTTACACACCAGCCATCACCACATGGTTGAATTAATGTTGTATCAAAAGTCATGGTTCACCCTCCTGTACAATTTCACTTACATTTAGTTTGATTACGGATGTCTACTAAAGTTCGACGCTAGTAACTTTGTTATTACTAAGCATAACGGGCTAATTAGCCTTTGTGAACCAGTTCACATAATTTTTACAATATATTTTAACCAACCCACATAGGTAAATATTTGAGTGTGATTTTACATAATATCTCCACTATAAGATAAAAAATATATAAAAATATTAGGTTATGATGCTGTTTATACAGGTGTGGAGATAAATGACCGCTAACCGGCCTCTTTTACAGAGTAAAGTGGAGAGATTGCGGTCTTTAAGCTCTTAAATAGGCCGCTATTGTGGGTTTCTTCTTGTGCAAGCAGTTGCTTCATGTGCTCCCTTTCTGTTGGCATATCAAAGCAGGCGGGACAGGAATCAGGGATCACCGGCAAAGCAACTTCTTTAGAAAATTCAGTGGTTTGGCGCTCTCTTACATAGATCATGGGGCGAATTATTCGGATATCACCGTCCTGGTTAGTGTAATTAGCTTTCATGGTCCTTAATTGTCCACCCCGAAAAGCGGACATGAGAAAACTCTCAGCTAAATCGTCTAAATGTTGTCCTAAAGCAAGCACATTGTAGCCTTCACGGCGGGCAGTAGAATACATAATGCCGCGCTTCATACGTGAGCAAAAAGAACAAAAAGAGTCCTTTTTCATCTGTTCTTTTGCTTGTTTGGTCATGTCATGACTTTCATAAAAATAGGGAATATTGAGTTCGGCTAAATAATTTTTGAGCACAGAAGGATCAAAGCCTTCAATTTCCGGGTCAATGGTGATTGCCGCAATCGAAAATTGAATAGGTGCGTGGCGTTGCAGGTGACGTAATGCATGTAATAAAGTCAAAGAATCCTTACCGCCAGATAAACCAAGTAGTACCCGGTCACCTTCATTAATCATTTTAAACTCAGTTACGGCCTGGCCAATAGGGCGCATCAGGTTTTTTGGCATTTTTATGATTTTTTGTTTTTTAGTCATTAGTCTATTGCTATGATAATTTGAAGAATTGTCTGATCCGCACTATATATTAGAGTATAAATGATCCAGCTTAACAGCGATCTAAAGATAGATGAGAAAATAAGAAGGGACAGAGAAAATGAATGAAAATAATGTAAAAACAGTATCACCTCTTGCCGCATATGAATTAATTCAAAATGACCCTCGCGCCTTACTTATCGATGTGCGCTCAAATATGGAGTTTTTATTCATCGGCCATCCAGTGGATGCTATTAGTATTCCCTGGATAGATGAGCCCGACTGGGAAATAAATCCAAACTTTGCTGCTGATGTGAGAAAGTTAATATTAGGTGGTTTGGATCATGATAGTGGCGGGCATAATGTACCGGTTTTATTAATTTGTCGCAGTGGTAAACGTTCAATGGAAGCCGGAAAACTATTGTTAACAAAAGGTTTTCATGATGTTTACAATATTTCAGATGGTTTCGAGGGTGAGCTTAATGAAAACCACCATCGTAGTACGTTGGCAGGCTGGCGTTTTGACGGTTTACCCTGGAATCAGTGCTAGCGGCTTTTTTATTTTCAATGAGAAAAGTGGTTGAAATTATTGAGGGGGATAAATCATTACGTCTTAATCTTTATATTATTATCGCCTCTTATTTGCTTTTACTTATTAGTGTTGAACCGGCAATAGATTTTATATTGCTTACATTTTTTGAACAGAATAATCTGGCGCTTATTGAATACATGAATAAGTTAAAGTTGATTATTAGTACATTTATTTATGCTGCAATGGGTTTAGTGCCTGCCATTTTTTTTAGTTGGTTTGGGTACCGTATTGTCGCCTCATCAAAACTCCCCCCGGTTTTGTTGTCCGGTAATACACGTTTTCCGTTTACGGTTGTCGTGATAAAAGGTCGCACAGCAAAAATGTTTGGAGTATTAATTATTATAGTTTCCCTCGTACTTATTTTTCAGATGCTTTTACACGTAGTAAAAGTGTTTATTTAGTAGAGTATCTAGTTCAAGTCATTCCTTAAGTTATGCCGTTATTTGGTCGATAAAGCCTTTATCAGGGGTTTTGTTGGACTTTTATGCATAATTTAAATCAAACATTAGCTGAACAGCTCAATATTTCAAAGCAGGAAATCAAAAAACGTAAAAATTTTTTGGGTTTCACACAAAAAGATGCTGAAATATTATTAGCCTATAAGCCGATTATTGCTAAACACAGCAGTGGTATCGTTAAAAATTTTTATGATTTTATGACATCACATTCAGATGTTGCCGCAATAATTGGTGATGCTGAAACCATGCGGCGTTTGAACAGTTCAATGAATCGTTATGTGCTTGAACTGTTTAATGGCCATTATGATGAAGATTATGTCAGTAAACGTTTAAGAATTGGCATGGTTCATCAACGTATTGGCGTTTCAACTGATCTTTATTTATCTGGTATTTATCAGTTGCAATTAAATTTACACAATACGATTGCGATGTATG
Source organism: uncultured Thioalkalispiraceae bacterium (assembly GCA_964654445.1). Taxonomy (GTDB): domain Bacteria; phylum Pseudomonadota; class Gammaproteobacteria; order UBA6429; family Thiohalophilaceae; genus JAGLTQ01. The sequence continues at coordinate 12,440 of CAZZIS010000034.1, read as the reverse complement.
AAATGGGCAGTAAAGATTTTATGGACATGTTCGCTTTGCGTCAGGCGATAAATAAAATACTTATGTTTGATGTTCAGTTTGTATTAGATACTTACTATTCAGGCCTGGTTAACCAGGTTGAAGTTGCCCGCAAAGAACTAAAAGAATATGCAAATTCACTGGAAAAAAAGATTGAAGATAGAACGAGAGAGCTTGAAGAGCTTTCAATGCGGGATATGCTAACGGGTTTATATAACCAACGTGCTTTTTTTGAATACCTACGCCGGGAAATTTCAAATGCAGAACGTTATCAAGAATCACTGGTTCTTTGTTATATTGATTTAAATGGATTTAAGGCCATAAACGATAAAAAAGGACATCAACATGGTGATGAAGTATTAGTGACTGTGGGTAAAATTATTCAGGATAGTTTGCGCGAGAGTGATATTGGTTGTAGATATGGTGGTGATGAATTTGCACTTATTTTGCCACATTCAACGCTTGAAGTAGCAGATGTCTTTTCTAAACGTTTAATAAAAAATTTCAGGGTTAAAGAAATGCAAGGTGTTAGTTTCAGCATGGGTATGGCCGGAATTGGTCCGGATGAATTCTCTGATCATGAAAAACTTTTAAGTGCGGCAGATAAGGAAATGTATGTTGCAAAAGCCAGAACAAAAAAACGTCGTGGTTTTTATGTTTCTTCATCTTTTGTGGGAACATGAGGTAAACGATTACTTTTTTAAGAGCCTGGCCATCTACCAATCATGTTTATTATTCCCTCTGTTATTCGCGTGTCCCTGCTGCTTAAACCTGTTAATATTATGCTGTTAATATTTTTGTAAAGAGACAGTATCAAAATGGCTAATATCCAGGAAATCCTTAAAGAACGCATCCTTATTCTCGATGGTGCAATGGGCAGCTTAATCCAGACATATAAACTGGAAGAGGCCGATTATCGTGGTGAACGTTTTGCGGATTGGCCTTCGGATGTAAAAGGCAATAACGATCTACTGGTATTGACCCAGCCTCAAATTATTAAAGATATTCATAAAGCCTACCTTGAAGTGGGTGCCGATATTGTTGAAACCAATACCTTTAATGCCACCTCAATTTCTATGGCCGATTACGGTATGGAAGAGCTGACTTACGAGATTAATAAAGAAGCTGCCAAAATTGCGCGTGAAGCATGTGATGATATTGAAGCTCAGGTTGCTGATAAGCCACGTTTTGTTGCTGGTGTATTAGGCCCAACGAATAGAACATGTAGCTTATCGCCAGATGTGAATAACCCTGGTTTTCGTAACATCACTTTTGATATCTTAAAAGAAGCCTACCTTGAATCATTAAGTGGTTTGGTTGATGGTGGTGCAGATATTATTTTGGTCGAAACTATTTTTGATACTTTGAATGCTAAAGCGGCGTTGTTTGCGATTGAAGAGTATTTTGATAAAAATAATATGACATTACCCATCATGATTTCGGGTACGATTACTGATGCGTCTGGTCGTACTTTATCGGGTCAAACAGCTGAAGCTTTCTGGAACTCGTTAAATCATATCGAGCCAATTAGTTTTGGTTTTAATTGTGCCTTAGGTGCAACAGAACTGCGTCCTTATATTGAAGAGATTTCAGGTTTAGCTAACTGCCACATTAATACTCATCCCAATGCCGGTTTGCCTAATGAGTTTGGTGAGTATGATGAAACACCGGAAGCGATGGCTGCAGAGATCGGTGATTGGGCTAAAAATGGCTATCTCAATATTATCGGTGGTTGCTGTGGTACCACACCCGCGCACATTAAAGCCATTGCTGAAGCCGTTAGTAAATACCCGCCACGTAAAATTCCTGAAATACCGGTTGCTTGTCGTTTAAGTGGTTTAGAACCTTTTAATATTACAAAAGATTCTTTATTCGCGAATGTGGGTGAAAGAACGAATGTTACTGGTTCAGCAAAATTCAAGCGCTTAATTCTAGAAGAGCAATATGATGAAGCACTAACGGTTGCGCGTGAGCAGGTTGAAAATGGTGCGCAGATTATCGACATCAATATGGATGAAGGCATGCTTGATGGTATGCAGGCAATGAAAACGTTTTTAAATTTAATTGCTTCAGAGCCAGATATTTCACGTGTGCCGATTATGATTGACTCATCAAAATGGTCGATCATTGAAGAGGGTTTAAAGTGTATTCAGGGTAAAGGGATTGTTAATTCTATTTCGTTGAAAGAAGGTGAAGAGAATTTTATTAAACAAGCCAAGTTATGTCGTCAGTATGGTGCAGCGATTATTGTTATGGCATTTGATGAAACAGGTCAAGCCGACACTATGCAACGCAAAATTGAAATTTGTACGCGAGCTTATGATGTTTTAATTAACAAAGTTAATTTCCCACCTGAAGATATTATTTTTGATCCAAATATTTTTGCTATCGCAACCGGTATAGAAGAGCACAATAATTACGGTGTTGATTTCATTGAAGCCACCCGCGTGATTAAAGAAACTTTGCCGCATGCAATGATCAGCGGTGGTGTTTCAAATGTTTCCTTCTCCTTCCGTGGCAATAACCCCGTACGTGAAGCAATACATGCAGTGTTTTTATATCATGCCATTAAAGCAGGCATGGACATGGGTATTGTTAATGCCGGCCAACTGGCAATTTTAGACGATATTCCAAAAGAACTTCGCAAAGCCGTTGAAGATGTTGTGTTAAATAAAGATGATGGTGCGACTGAACGTCTATTAGATATTGCTGCATCATTTATGGGGGATGGTTCAACCAGGAAAAAAGTCGAAGATTTAGAATGGCGTAAGTTTCCTGTCGTTAAACGTATCGAATATGCCCTGGTAAAAGGTATTGATACTTATGTTGAAGAAGATACCGAAGAAGCTCGCCAGGAATTTGCGCGCCCTATAGAAGTTATTGAAGGCCCACTCATGGATGGCATGAATGTGGTTGGTGATTTATTTGGTGACGGTAAAATGTTTTTACCACAAGTGGTGAAGTCTGCCCGTGTTATGAAAAAAGCGGTAGCGTATTTACTCCCTTATATAGAAGCTGAAAAAGATGGCAAAGTGCAAAGTAATGGCAAGATCTTAATGGCAACGGTTAAAGGCGACGTGCATGACATTGGTAAAAATATTGTCGGAGTTGTTCTGCAATGTAATAACTTTGAAATTATTGACATGGGTGTGATGGTTGCAGCCAAAGATATTTTAGAAAAAGCCAAAGTCGAAAATGTCGACATTATTGGTTTAAGTGGTTTGATCACACCATCACTCGATGAAATGGTACACATGGCCAAAGAAATGGAGCGTCTTGGTTTTGAAATCCCTATGATGATCGGTGGTGCAACAACTTCAAAAGCACATACGGCAGTTAAAATAGATCAACATTATCATGGGCCAAACGTATGGGTTAAAGATGCTTCACGTGCGGTGGGTGTTGCGCAAAAACTCATAAGTGAAAATTCGAAAGAAGATTTTCTAAAAGAGATCAGCGCAGATTATGAAAAGGTTCGTGTTGCACATGCAGGACGACGCGCACAAACAAAATGGTTAACACTGGAACAAGCGCGCGCTAATAAACAAAAAATTAACTGGGATGAATATACGCCCCCCGTGCCGAATGATTTAGGGCTGCAAGTTTTTGATGACATGCCATTAGAATTTTTAGTGCCGTATATTGACTGGACGCCGTTCTTCCATACCTGGGAATTGAAAGGCTCTTATCCAAAAATTTTAAATGATGCGGAAAAAGGTGAAGAGGCCACAAAGTTATTTAATGATGCACAGGCAATGCTGGCACAAATAGTTGATGAGCATTGGATAAAAGCACGCGCAGTTGTTGGTATGTTCCCTGCCAACAGCATTAACGATGATGACATTGAAGTCTATACAGATAAATCACGTGAAGAGGTTAAAGTAACCTTACATCATCTACGCCAGCAAACTGAACGTCCACCGGGCAAACCCAATAGAGCATTAGCTGATTTTGTTGCACCAAAAAATCAGGGTGTTAATGATTATATCGGAGCCTTTGTTGTAACGGCTGGACTTGGTATAACAAAACATATTGAACGTTTTAAGAAAGAGCATGATGATTATAGTGTCATTATGTTGCAAGCCCTGGCCGATCGTTTAGCTGAAGCCTTTGCAGAACATATGCATGATCGTGTGCGCCATATAAATTGGGGTTATGAAACTAACGTAGATGGAAAGTTACACTGGACACCATGCAGCGGAATGGAAAAATGTTTTGATAGCCAGAAGTTAATTAAAGAAGATTATTCAAGCATCCGACCTGCTCCCGGTTATCCTGCGTGTCCTGATCATACTGAAAAGCCATTGTTATGGAAGTTACTCGATGCAGAGAAAAATTCTGGTGTAGAGTTAACAGATAGTTATGCTATGTGGCCTGCTGCATCGGTAAGTGGCTGGTACTTTAGTCATCCTGAGTCAAGTTACTTTGGCGTAGGGAAAATTAATAAAGACCAGGTAGAAGACTATGCTAAACGTAAAGGCTTAAGTTTGGCAGAAGCGGAACGATGGTTAGCGCCAAATATTGGCTATGATAGTTAGTTAAAAGGAAAGCCATTTCGTATGAAATGGTTTTTTATGAGTATCAATAAAAACTTATCAATTTCTGAAGTCTTTCTTTTAACTTTACAGGATATGCTGGAAAAACATCCTGATGGCATTGGTGAATATGATTTAATGCAGAGTTTAAAGTCACAAGGTTATTTTGATACTTTATCTTCACCTGCATTACCCCATGAGCTTTTCCAGGCGCATTTTTTTCTGTTTCATTCATTATATTTATTACGCGACATTTTTTTATCCAGGAAGTCATATCTATTAAATATTAATACAATAAAGATACAGTTGCTGCCTTATCAGCAAGGTGAAAATAGTTTACAGGAAGAAAACAAGTTGAGATCGTATTATCTGGATATTAATAACCTGGAAATAACATCAGAAGATGATGTTTATGAAATGCTTGCTTCTTTCTGGAATAAATTTAACCACTTTGATAATCGTGAAGCAGCTTTAGCAGAGTTAGGTTTAAAAGATCCTGTTGATGATAAAATTATTAAGCAGGAATATCGTCGTTTAATTATGCAGCATCATCCTGATCGCGGCGGTAATACTGAAAAGTTACAAAAACTAAATGATGTAATAAAGTCTTTATTAGACTAAAAAGTTTATTATTTTGACATTAAAGTACGTTTCACAGGAATAGTATTGGATACATCAAATTATTTTCACTGGGACATCGCACCGGAGTTAATTTCGTTTTCGGAATTGAGTATTGGTTGGTATGGTATATTTTTTGCGGCGGCATTTTTTTTTGGTTTTCATATTATGCGAAGGGTATATTCGGCTGAAGGAAAATCACTTGCAACGCTCGATACTATCTTTATCTACATGGTGTTGGGTGCAGTGCTTGGAGCACGATTAGCACATTGTTTATTTTATGAACCGGCATATTACTTATCAAATCCTCTGGAAATTATAAAAATATGGGAAGGCGGTTTGGCCAGCCATGGTGGTGTAGTGGGAATGTTAATTGCAATGTATGTTTATGCAAAGCAAACATCAGACATTAATTTTTTATGGTTGTTGGATCGAATGACGTTAGTTATTGCCTTGGGTTCATTTTTTATTCGTTGTGGTAACTTCTTTAATTCTGAAATACTGGGAATAGCAACAGATGTACCATGGGCGATTATTTTCTCACGTATTGATTCCTTACCTCGTCACCCTGCACAGCTTTATGAAGCAGCAGTTTATTTAATCTTATTTGTTCTCTTATCATATTTATATATAAAGCACAGAGAAAAATTAAAACCCGGTTTTATGATGGGTTTATTAATGGTTGTTATATTTGGTTCACGATTTTTCATTGAGTTTGTGAAAATACCACAAGAATCGTTTGCACCAATATTAGGTTTAAATATGGGGCAATGGTTAAGTATTCCTGTTATTACCCTGGGCTTATATCTTATTTTATACAAAACAAAGTATTGAAGGTAAGGAAGTGAATATAAATAGTGTTATTTTTGATTTGGGTGCAGTTATGTTTGACTGGAATCCTAAAAAAATTATTGAAAATTTTACCAATAATGATGAGTTACAAAAACGTATTCAAGCAGAGCTTTATAATCATCAAGACTGGATGAGTCTGGATTGTGCATTGATAACAGAAGCAGAAGCTATTAAGCGTGCAAGTGATAGATTAAAATTTTCATTTGAGAAAACAGAAAAACTTTTTATACAAACAAAAAATTCCTTAGCCTTAATCCCGGAAACCTTTGAAGTTTTAAAAAAGGTTAAAGAGAACAATTTAAATGCATATTGTCTATCAAATATCTCACCTGAATCATTTAAACATTTATTTGATCGTCACGACTTATTTAATTTGTTTGATGGCATCGTGATTTCAGGTGTTGAGAATGTAGGTAAGCCGGGCAAACGTATTTTTGAAATATTATTTGAACGTTATAATCTAAACCCGAAAGAATGTTTGTTTATTGATGATAATGTTGAGAATACAGAAACTGCGTCCAGCTTTGGAGTTACCTCGATTACCTTTAAAGGGTCTGATGATTGTTACAAGAAAATATCTAAATATATTTCATAAGAAACAATGATGATTTGGTTTCATTGGCCAGAATTGTTATGGTTACGAACCAAGAAAGCTTATATTACAAAACAAAATAATTGTACGGAGTTGATAATGGAAGGAATTAACGTGTGGTTAGTCGGTGGTGGTTTAGCTGTCGGTGCAATCTTTGGTTTACTGGTTCAACGTTATCGCTTTTGTATGGTTGCAGCAACGGCTAATTATTTATTAATAAAGGATAACCGACAAGTTCTCGCTTTTATCGCAGCTTTAGTGGTTGCGATTACCGGAACACAATTACTTGAATTTACCAATACGGTTGCTATTGCGGACTCCTCATATCGTAATTCTCAGCTTGACTGGTTTGGTGCGGGTTTTGGTGGTTTGATTTTTGGTATTGGTGGTGTTTTGGCAGGCGGTTGTGCAACACGGACTTTGGTTAAATCTGCTGAAGGTAGTTTGCATTCGATTATTGCACTTATATTTTTTATGTTGCTAGCTGCATCTACGCAATTTAGTTTCCTGGAAAATATCAGGTTAGATCTTACACATAGCACTGCAATCGAATTAAGTGGTGATGCCTCGATTGCAACTATTTTGGGCCTACCGCAATGGTTACCTGCGGTCGTGATAACAGGATTGCTGGCTGCTTATTTATATAAGAACTGGAATCCAGATGCAAAGTCTATGGTTATTGCCGGGGCGGCTATTGGTGCTTTGGTTGTTTGTGGCTGGTATGTCACCGGTGTTCTGGCACAGGATGAATTTGATCCCACTAAACCTTCCGCTATTACGGTATCCGGTCCTTTGGCTCGTTTTGGTTATATATTAATTGCAGCAAAATTTCCTACATTATCTTTTGCTATTTCATTTGTTATCGGTATTATCGTAATGGTATTGTTATTTTCATTGGCGAGCAGAAACTTTAAAATTGAAATGCCAAAATCGGGCGCGATTAAATTTGCTGTTGTTGGTGGCAGCTTGATGGGTGTCGGAGGTATTTTGGCTTATGGTTGTAATGTCGGTCAGGGCCTAACTGGTATATCGACATTGTCACTTGAATCTATCCTGGCTTTTACGGGCATGTTCATTGGAACAGCAGCAACAGTAAAATGGATGGAAATAAAGGGTTAATTGTATGAGTTGTTGTTGTCCACATTCCCGGTCTGGCGGACGGTTTTTTTCTTTATTTGCAAGGAATTATCGTCGACGTTTTACAAAAAAGGGATTTGAGCCTTCCCAGCTTCAACTTATGGCAGGCCTGCAACTGGCTGGTTATAATAATGCAACGTTGTTAGAGATAGGAAGCGGCGTTGGTTACCTGCATCAAATCTTGTTAGAGCAAGGTGCGAAAACAGCTGTGGGCATAGATCTTTCGGAAGATATGCTAAAGGAAGCCAGAGATTGGGCGGCAGAAAAAGGTTTAGCTGATCGGACAGACTATATTCAGGGTGATTTTATCGAGTTATTAGATCAGGTTGAACCTGCTGAAGTAACCATTCTGGATAAGGTGGTATGTTGTTATCCTTATGCAGAGTTACTGGTAAAAAGTTCTATTGCTAAAACCACACGAACCTATGCATTAACCTACCCGAGAAAGCTTTGGTTCACAAAACTTGGAGTAGCAATATTAGCTATTGCACTGAAACTTATAAGATCAGATTTTCGACCTTATGTGCATGATCCTGATGATGTAGAGCGCTGGGTTATTGAAGCGGGTTTTAAAAAGGCTTACCAGGAGAATACGCTTATCTGGCTAACACAGGTCTACATTAAATAGCCGGATTTTATACACAACCCAACCCCTGACTGCTTAAACAGCCTGAAAATAGTTTGCTGTTAGTCCTGCCAGTAAGCTACAAGGACATTAAAGAAGCAATTATCAATAAAATAATTGCCACTGCCTGAAAACCAATTCGAGCAGTCATGAATTGTGTGTAATGTTTATCATCAAACTGACCACCCGCTGCCATTGAGCCAACACCCCAGGCTAGCGAGACAATGGTTGCGACTAAAGCTAATCCAATTAATGTGGTTAATATAGTCATGATTATCTCCTTACGTTACACACTTTAAGTATAGTTTAAGATCTGCAATAGATTTTAATTTAAGTAAATGGCATCTAAAAATTTTTTATAATGATTGGAAGCTTATTGGTAACGTAGAATGAATATCGTTTTATACTGTGTCTAATTAATGTATTAGCGCTAAGGCAATTCTGCTATTATTCGCCTCTTTTTACCGTAGTTCGCTTATTTTCGGAGTTATTCTATGTTCCAGATGGGTTGCGCTAATCGCGCATGTTTTCAAAATGAAATTCTTTCCGGTTTAACCGTTGCCCTAGCCCTGGTTCCAGAAGCGGTGGCTTTCGCTTTTGTTGCCGGCGTAGATCCTTTAGTCGGTTTATATGCGGCATTTATGGTGGGTTTGTTAGCCGCTATATTTGGTGGTCGTCCGGGAATGATCTCTGGCGCAACCGGAGCCATGGCGGTAGTCATGGTCGCGTTGGTTGCTCAACATGGTGTTGAATATTTATTTGCGGCAGTAGTGTTAACGGGCCTGATTCAAATATTGGCAGGCATATTACGCTTAGGTAAATATATTCGTATCGTGCCTTATCCTGTGATGTTAGGTTTTGTAAACGGTTTAGCGATTGTTATTTTCCTTGCGCAGTTACAACACTTTCAGATTCCCGGAAGTGATGGTCAATGGATGAGCGGTTCATCTTTATATATTTTACTTGGTTTTATTGCTTTAACCATGGCGATTATGCATTTTTTGCCAAAGATAACAGGCGCATTTCCTGCGGCACTTGCGGCTATTTTAGTTGTTTCCTTTGTCGTGGTTGGTTTTGATATAGATACCGGCCTTGTTGGTGATTTGGCATCCATTGAAGGTGTTTTCCCACCATTCCATATTCCATCAGTTCCTTTTAATTGGGAAACATTTTCTATTATTTTACCCTACGCAATTATTTTAGCGGCAGTGGGCTTAATTGAATCATTATTAACGCTTTCATTGATCGATGATCTTACCAATACGCGTGGCCGAGGTAATCGTGAATGTGTTGGCCAGGGTATCGCAAACACCGTAACAGGTTTCTTTGGCGGTATGGGTGGTTGTGCCATGATTGGTCAAAGCATGATCAATGTGAATTCCGGTGGTCGCCAGCGTTTATCCGGTATTGCAGCGGCACTGTTTTTATTAATCTTTATTTTATTTGCCTCAAGTTTAATTGAACAAATTCCAATGGCGGCATTGATTGGTGTGATGTTCATGGTGGTGTTGGGAACATTTGAGTGGTCAAGCCTGCGCATAATGGGCAAGATTCCAAAAAAAGATGCGTTTGTTTTGATTCTTGTTTCAGGTGTTACCGTGGTATCCGATTTAGCCGTTGCCGTTGTGGTTGGTGTAATTGTTTCAGCATTATTTTTTGCCTGGGAGCATGCTTCGCATATTAATGTGAAGGGCTATGATAATGAATACGGTATACGAATTTATGAGCTGAATGGGCCGTTATTTTTTGGTTCAGTCAAGAGCTTCATGGAATTGTTCAATCCGGCAGAGGATCCACAGGAAGTCATTATTGAATTTCAGAATTCACGTGTAGCCGATCACTCGGCGATAGAAGCAATTGATAACCTGGCTGAGAAATATATTAAGGCAGGAAAGACGTTGCATTTACGTCATTTAAGTTCAGAGTGCAGAGAGCTATTAAAAAATGCAGGTGATCTGGTTGAGGTGAACGTAATGGAAGATCCAAAGTATCATGTTGCAGATGATCTAATTGCTTAAATAAGAAAATATAGTTAGATAAAAAGCCTGCAATTTGCAGGCTTTTTTTATCTAGGTAAGGTGCTGAGTAAACTCATCTCGCACATTATCAAGCTCATCCTTAATTATTGGAATAAGCACTTTTTTGTTTTCAAGTATTCCAATACATTTTTCATAAAATATATTAAATGCGTTTAATATCTCTTGTGCATCAACAGGCTCTTTTCTGCGTTGTTGTTTTTTTGTTCCGGCATCATTAAGTAATGTTAATGTGGCATAACGGGGAATCATTTTGTTATGTGCGGTTTTAATATTGCTGGCAATTAAGGGTGAAGTTTTAATATAAACTTCACCTTCATACTCAAATTTTTGTCCTATTGATAAGAGCTTAAATTTCATTTTTTCTCCAGTTATTTTTCATAACAAATTAATAGTTATATTTTTTGTAATTCAATTTAAAGGAATTATATCAGCGAATATTAATTATGTTTAAGCTTGTAGATCGTTTCCTTGATTTTATCTGTTTTATTTGTCAATCTTTAAGCGCACTTTTATAGGGATTGGATATGCCAGTTAACACAGTCATTAGCATAGAACAAAATCTTGTTGTTCATACCATCACGGCTAGCGTTGACCGCTCTATTATCGTTGATACCATTTCTAAAACCCTGAAAAATTCAGATTATCAATCAGGAATGAATGCTATCTGGCATTTTAATGATATTTCAAATGTAAATTTAACTTCAGAAGATCTTATATTTGTAGCAGAGTATGCGAGTAAAAATATTGATATAGATGGAAAACCATATAAACTTGCCCTGGTTGCAGAAAAAGATTTACCCTATGGCTTAACGCGTGTCTATGAAGCATGGAGCAGTGAGCGACCAGTAACGATTAGTAATTTTCGTATTTTAGAAGATGCACTGAACTGGATTGAAGAATAATACCTGATTATTTATTAACTCGATGTTGTGACACATATTCATACATAACAATTGAAGCTGCGATGCTGACATTTAAACTCTCGGTCTGACCAAAATGTGGAATGCTGAGATATTTAATATCCGGACAGGTTGAGGAATCAAAACTAATTCCATGATCTTCATTGCCTAAAATAAAAGCACTTTTTTCCGGTAATTCCGCTTCATATAACATCTTTCCTTTACCCGCTTCCAGGATAAATAATTGATAGCCTCTTTGCTGTAGTTGGGTAAAGCAATCTGAAATATTGTCATGAAACTTTGCCGGTACTTTGCGAAAAGCACCTTTAGCCGGTGCCGGATCAAAAGGATCAACATTTACCAGATGAATTTCATGTGCAGCAAAAGCTTCTGCTGAGCGAAAAATTTTCGGCACATTAAAACCAGCCTGTAGATGATCCAATACCAGTATAAATTCGTGCTTACCAGGTACCGCCAGCACATTACGCTGGCGGTCTTTTTTATACCGTTTCATGGCCGTGCGGTAGCGTTCTTCACGCTTATTACTGTATTTTCGACTAACCATATTATTTTTATGTTATTGAGAAATAAGGTATTTTACCGGAAATAAGCCGAGCTGGCTCAATAATGTGATTCAAGCCATAAAAGTTGGTATTAAAGCTTGAAATATAAGTATTTACTAATATACTGCAGTTCTTTATCATATTTTGAGTAAAAAACATGAGTTTAATTAAGGAAATTGAAGTTACAGAACTGGCGCAATTGAAAGACAAAGGCGAAACAATCCGTGTTATTGATATTCGCCAGCCAGCTGAATTGAATAGCGGCGTTATTCCTGGTGCAGAGGCTTTACCTATGCACACTATTCCATTGCGGATGAGTGAACTTCAACGGGAAGAAAAGTTGATCATGGTCTGCCGCAGTGGCGCTCGTTCTGCACAGGCATGCATGTTTTTACAGCAGCAAGGTTATGACAATGTTTTTAACTTGCGAGGTGGAATGATTGCCTGGGCGGGTAGTGGACTTGAGGTAGGATTACCGCAAGCGGTATAAGATTTAATAAAAAAGGCGGGTCATCCGCCTTTTTTATTTTGCAATCGGCTTATAGGTATTTTGGTTATTATT
>CAZZIS010000033.1:0-29486 GCA_964654445.1 uncultured Thioalkalispiraceae bacterium | reverse complement strand
TTTGCAATCATCTTCTTTCAAACGTTCGCCCATGATGCCCATGATTAAATCATCAGAAACCAAATCACCCGCTTTCATTGCTGCCTGAGCTTGTTTACCAAGTTCTGTTCCAGCTGCTACCGCTGCACGTAAAATATCACCAGTCGAAATTTGTACTGAGCCATCCATTTTGGTCAGTAATTTTGCAACAGTACCCTTGCCTGCGCCTGGTGCACCTAAAAGAATCAGTTTCATAGATATATCCTTGTTTAAAAGTTGTTTTCAAATATGATCAAAAAATTTAAGCGGTATTCTGCCTTTTAGTGGCACAACACACAAATCAATAACCTTAAGGGCAGCCAAGAAAACCTTAATATCTATTCTGTAATGATGAAATGTTGGTTTTATCCAGACGGAGCAATTTTTGAGCAGGAAGCAGATAAAACAAACCCCGCATATAGCGGGGTTTGTTTATAAATGAGATTTAAAAAACCTTATTTATTGTGGATTTACTTGCGTTGCTTGTGGGCCTTTAGGACCACTTTCTACTTCGTAGCTTACAGTTTGACCTTCCGCTAAAGTACGGAAACCATCACCTTGAACAGCAGAGAAATGTACGAAAACATCTGCACTACCATCAGCAGGAGAAATAAAACCAAAGCCTTTAGAATCGTTGAACCATTTTACTGTACCAGTTGCCATGTAAATTACCTTTTTTTATATTTTTGTTAAAAGATTTAATTGCAATCTTTCGTTAGTAAATTACAGGAGATAACCGATATGGACTACTGAAATAACCTAAGAATATGCAATATATCTTTTTAAGTTTAACCCGATAACCTATCAAAATACTACTTTTTATAAAAATTATAACCGGCATCAATATCAATATTTTATAATTATCTTATATAGATAAACAGGATTGAGAACATGCCCGCAAAAATGTGCTCTGCACCCAGTTTTATTCCATAGATTAGACTAGGATATATAAAAAATTATTCAGCCGTTAAAGTGATCACATAATGGATATATCTCAGTATCTACCCTTTATGAATAAATGGGTTAACCCGTTACAAAATGCCTATTTTTTTCAACTAAAAGAAAAATCTCCACGCATTAGTTTTGGCTTAAGTATTTTTATAGCCATCACAGGTATATTATTTCTCCTGATGTTTCCTTACCTGTTTTTAGCTCTACCTTCAGCTCTCTATGATACGGTTGTTCATGCAACTGAACTCAAAGACTGGATTGATGCCGTTATTCAGCTTGTCTTAATTGGACTTGGAGGTGCATTTAGCTGGTCTATTTACAAGCTAAAATTTTCCTTACCGACGGGGCTGGATGTCACAAAAGAGAAATTTCCTCATTTATATAAACTCATCGAAGAATTGCAAGATGATTTTGGCAAACCCAGGATTGATCGCATTATCATTCGTGACAAATACGAAATCCGTGTTGTAAAAACTCCACGTTCCAAAATGCCTTTTCTTAATACTCGTACACTCATTATTGGCTTACCCGTTTTACAAACAATGCCTCCACTGTATTTTCGTGCTTTATTAGCACGCCGGATAGGTCAACTTTCAACACAACATACGCCGGTCACGACACGACTTTATTTTTTAAATGATATATGGGCTCAATTTAAAACAAGTTCCAGGCAGTCAAAAAATGGCTTCACTAAAATGCTCAGCTATTTTTTCCAGCTTTATAGCCCTCTTTATCAAACACTGTTGATGCCGCTATTACAAGAAGAAGAACTTGAAGCCGATAGCTATGGTATGGATTTGGTTAATGATCGCGATATGGTGGAATGTTTGGTTTATGAAGAAGTGGTAACGCAATTTCTAAAAAACAAATTCTGGCCAAAAATTTATCACATGGCCAAACGTTCTAAAATCCCCGAATTTATGCCTTATTCACAAATGACTAAAGTCATTAAAGCGGGCATTACCGATGATGAAATCTCTGAAGCAATTCAAGCAGCATTAAAAATAGATATGAATAATCCCGCCCCCATACCCGCATTAACAAAACGACTAAATCATCTGGGACATTCGAAACCCCTGCCACCTAAACGTTTGAGTAAAACAGCGGCAGAATACTATTTGGGCAGTAGTTTAGGGAAAATCATTCAATTATTTGATAAACGCTGGTTAAGTAAAATAAAGGGGAAATTGTAAACTCCGTTCATTTCTCCACCCACCTACCGTTTATCGGCCATTTTTGCCCCAATTATCCAATAAATGGTGATTTACCCTTAAATATGCTCTATATTTACTGAAGGTAATGTAACGTTATTTTTCCGTTAACTACAATAATACTGATAACCTAAAATAACAAAAATAATCAATTAGTTAGCTTCACCCTCCCCCATTAAAATGCTCATAAGTGACATTTTAGGAAGCTTAGGTATTTTTGGCATAGTCGGTTTTTGTCATAGAAATGGGGTCTATTCAATGAAGTGTGTTTTGTCTGTACTTTATTCAAAAAAATTTAAAATCGTAATCTTAAGTCTGTTTGTAAACACAAATGCAGTGTGGGCGGAACATACTCACCAGCACTTAGCTGCACCCACATTCAGTGCCCCGGATATTTTAAGTGTGGTGCCCAAAGACTGGGAAAAACGACCCTTCAAATATGCTGAAAAATACACTAATGCTGATTTAGTGCTCGCATTGGGGCAGCAAAGCTATCCTATTTTTCGCGATCTAATCCTCGAATATGCTAAAACAAACCACCTTAATATTGTAGTAAATCCAGGTACATGTGGCATTACATCAGGACGTTTACGAAAAAAATCTGTTGATATCGGCGCTTTTTGTTGCCCACCAGCGAAATCTGATCGTTTACCCGGATTAGAATTTCATTCTCTAGGAATTTCACCTATCGCACTCATTGTTCATCCCGATAATCCTTTAATTAATATCACGAGTAAACAAGCTCGAGAAATTTTTCAGGGAATTCCAACGCGCTGGTCAGAAATTAATACAAAACTCACAAATACTTTTACACATCGAATTAAACCTATTGCTCGTTTGCATTGCAAAATCAGACCAGGTCATTGGCGTGGCTTATTAAAAGATGAGGATCAATTCAGCCCACGATTATTTGAAGTAGGTGTTATACCTGACATGATATCCCAGGTATCCCGTAATATCGGAGCCATTGGCTGGGAAGTACCCTTAATGGTTTCATATCACAAGAAAAAAGGTCTGGTGCGAATGTTAAAGGTTGATGGCCACGAAGCTACCGATCTGAATTATGTTTTATCCGGAAAATATCCTCTTTATAGAAGTTATAGCCTGACTACATGGAAAATAAATAATAAAAGTAACCCACTGGCTAAAAAACTTGTCCATTATTTACAACAATATATTGAAAAAAATCATAAAGACATAAGTTACATTCCTCCTTCACAGCTTAAACGTGCCGGGTGGAAATTTCAGGGAGATGAACTTATTGGTGAACCAGAATCATTAAAAAATATAAAGTAGTAGTCCATAATGATTAATCTGAGTAAACATTCATTGATGTTAAAAATGCTGCTAACCGCAGTATTTATAGGTTTGGTTGTCTGGGCGGTCACTGACACTATTCAGAATTATTCCCTAAAACAAATATTTAACCGCAAACTCTCTGAACGATTCAGCTTTCAGGCAGAAAAGCAACGCATCATGTTTGACCGTTATGTAAAAGGACATCATCAGGTCGTTAAGCTTTTTGTAAATAACCAGAACCTGAAAGAATATATTCACTCACCAGCCTGGCAATCCGGTAATGAAACACTGACGTATATCAAACCTCCTCCGTGGCTGCCAACACTTTCTGTCATGCGTAATTTTTTGCAACCCCGTTATATATTATTACTTGACGCAGAAGACAACTGCCGTGAATTATATAAAGCGAGTGATGGGCCTGCACCTACTGCCCTGAGACATCCTGAGCAAACATTATTAAATTTGAGTCATGGCCAGGGCTTTTTAACGCTATTAAACAATAAACCTTTTTTATTAGCCTCAGAACAAATCATTGATAAAAACGGCAAAATTCAAGCCACACTAATGTTAGCTTCACCTCTCGATGAAGAATTTCTCATTGCATCGCAAGCATCAACCCTGGCTGATTCGAATGTCATCGCTTTACTTGCTGAAGATCGCCCCACTATATTAGTAAGCAGTAACGCCACTTTAATTCCTCCTGGTACAAAAATTAATACACTTAAGGATCGATATTTAAAAATCGGACAGGGATTTTTTGATTATGGTGCTACCGACATTATTATTGAACTGGTTTCATTCATATCTACCGCCGAAGCCAGCCAGCTGACACAAGATGTTTTAAGTGAAGAACGTAATCTACGCAGTCTGACTGCAATTATTTATATGCTCTCATTTATAATCCTGATTTTTTTCATAACCCGGCGTTTACAAAAATTCACGCATTATGTTGTTGAGTTTTCTGAAGGGATGAACCTTAAAAAACCGGCTATAAAAAATACCGGTGATGAAATTACTATTCTTGAAGAAAACTTTAACCGGCTTGCTGAAGCTGTTCAAACTGAAAACCAAATGCTTACACACCAGGCGTTACATGATCCATTAACTGATTTACCTAACCGAAAACTTTTGCACAATCGCTTACAACAGGAAATTTTGCGTGGTGCACGCACAACAAAACAACTTGTGCTCATTATGACTGATCTTAATCGCTTTAAAGAAATCAATGATACTTTAGGTCATCATATTGGTGATCTTATTTTACAACAAACAGGCGAACGCCTTTTTAATATTTTTCGTAAAACAGATACTGTCGCCCGCCTTGGTGGCGATGAATTTGCCATCCTTCTTCCTGAAACTAACCTGGAACAGGCAAAATCACTAACACATAAAGTAATAGAAGATTTTAGCCGTCCATTCATTGTCGATGGTCATACCTTAAATGTTGATATCAGTATGGGGTTAGCTGAATTTCCAACACATGGTGATGATGTGAATATCCTGATGCAACGTGCTGACGTTGCAATGTATATTGCAAAACAAAATAAAATTGGTTATTCCATCTATGACCAGCAAAAAGATACTCACAGTATTGGTCGACTCGCGTTAATGAGTGAACTTCGCAAGGCCATAGAAGAAGAGTCTCTGGAAATATATTTTCTACCTAAAGTTAATGTTACAAATAGTCTGGTAGTTGGAGCAGAAGCATTACTGCGCTGGAATCATCCACAACGAGGGTTTATTCAACCCGATGAATTTATTCCATTAGCGGAACAAACCGGTTTAATTAAACCACTAACCAAATGGGTTCTTGAAAAAGCGATTACGCAATGTGCCGAGTGGAAAAACAAAAATATAAACTTAAACGTATCTGTAAATATATCGGTACATAATTTACACGATGCGAAATTATTACAACATATTCAGGATATGATAATAAAACATAATGTGCCTCCAGAATGCCTGACTCTGGAAATTTCAGAAAGTGATATCATGTCTGAACCACTGCGGGCCAGACAAACACTCGATAAAATTAAAAACACAGGCGTTAACTTATCCATTGATGATTTTGGAACGGGTTATTCTTCACTCAGTTATCTCAAAAAATTACCTATTGATGAAATAAAAGTTGATCGTTCATTTGTTATGGAAATGACAGAAGATAATGATGATGATGTCATTGTTCTCGCAACAATTGAACTTGCTCATAACCTTGGGTTAAAAATTGTTGCAGAAGGCGTACATGACAAACAAACATGGAACCGCCTTAAAATTCTTAATTGTGATCTTGCCCAGGGGCATTACATCAGCAAACCATTAAGCGCACATGCCTTTTCTGCATGGTTAATGAATAGTGAGTGGAGCAATAAAAGCAAAACCGCCTAGTTACTTGATTACTTCTACAGACATGCCAATGTCAATTGGCCCACTTCCATTTGCAATAACATTTTGGCCAAAAAATATTTTTTTATCCCGCTTACGATAGCTGACTAATGTTTTAATCGGTTCTTCTTCTTTTTCTGCTGTTTCAATATTAATACTGGGAATAACACAGCGGCTACAAGGTTTAACAATACGAAAAGTAATGTCACCTATACGTAGCATTTCCCATGAATCTTCTGCAAATGGCTGGCAACCTTTAACAACAATATTCGGCCGAAAACGACTCATTGTCACAGGTATCAATAAACGCTGATTTAAATCATCCAATGAACCTTGAGAAATTAATAACAAAGGAAAACCATCGCTAAAAGCAGTTTTATCTCCTTCATTCGCATAATCTTTATCAACTTGCCGAAACTCATCATCAGGAAAATAAACAAGACGACATTTTACAGATAAAAAATGACTTAACCAGCTTGCAGCTTTATCACCCGCATCATAAGCCTGACACTGATCAGCCCAGACTTTAACATTTACTTTTGTATTAGAATACGGAATTTCTACGTGAAGGTTATCCATTGCTGATGTTGTTAAAACTAAACCGTTTTCTATAATTTCCGGTTGAATTAAACACATTTTCGCAATTTTACGTTGCGTCAACATCACACCCTTTTCATCAACAACCATCCATCTACGATCATTTTCCAAACCGAAATCTTCAACCCTGCTGGAATTTTGTTTAACTTCACGACACGATTTAACCGGATAAACAGAAAGACCACTCACAATGATTTCACTCATCTGTTTCATCCAGGTTAATAGATTGTTTTAGTAAATCTTTCATCTTATCTAACCCCTTCTTACGTGCATATTCAACATTTCGTTCAGGTATGGATTCTGGATCGGGATGGTTTTTTAATGCAATCTGGACACTGGATTCGCGAATAAGATGAAACATAGGGTAGGGAGAGCGATTAGTAAAATTAGCAGCATCATTTTCTTCTGCTCCCTGAAAACAATAATCAGGATGAAAACTTGCTATTTGATAAACACCTTCATAGCCTTCGGTAACTATCAGGTTTTCAGCTAAAACCAGGCAATCCAGAAATAAATTAAACTCACTTAAGTTTGCAGGAAAAATAACAAGTGTTGTTTCAGTTTTTGTATTTTGATCTAACCAGATACATTCCTGAATAACGGACTTAAGTAAGCTATTAAATTCAGTCTCGTGTATAACCTGATACCTGACACTTCCTTTATCAACTTCTCGTTTAGCAAACGGACAATAATTGTGTGCAACGATAACAGAATTAACCCATTCTTTAGTTTGCGCAATAATACGCTGATCATTGTTAATAGACATAAACTTTGAAACCAGGAATTAAAAAGACAAAAAGAGTATAACGGATTATTCAAGTAAATGAATAACTTCACTCATTTCCTGTTTTGCCTGGGCAATTATAAGCATAGGATTAACGTCAGAAAGTCCCAAACGTTCAAATGCAGGTAACTCATTTAGAGCAGGCGCATCCAGCTTTATTCCTCCAATCATTTCACAATGCAACTGGGCAACCTGTACGACATCGCAATAATCGGCTTTCACCACATCTCGTTGCCAGTTTTCTGCATCTCGCGCCACAGTAATAAGTTCATCTTCAAAGCCCCACTGTTTTAATAACATTGCACCTACTTTAGTTTTTAAATTGTAAATAACTTTGTCCAGTAATTCAGAATTATTTTTAATTTCATCATGTTTATCTGCCCTGATTAAAACAGGAACGATTCCGATATCATGTATTAAGCCTGCAAGGAAAGCCTGCTCCGAATCAAAATTTTTTATTTTTTTCGTTAATGCATGACAAATAACACCAACACGAATGCTGTGATGGTAATAAGTCGTCATCCTTTTTTTGATAAGTGGAGATTCTGGAGTATATAAATTTCTCAGGGCTACACTCATAACTATCGTGCGCATAGCACGTAAGCCAATGCGTTGTACTGCACGCTTAATAGTGTGCACCGGCTGACTACCCGAATACATCGCACTATTTGCAACCTGCACCGCACGAGCAGATATCATAGGATCAGTTTGTACAATATCTGCGATTCTTTGAAAATCGAGTTCTTCATTCTGTACTGCCTGGTTAATCTTTAGTGCAACTTCCGGCATACTGGGTAAATCTACTTCGTTGTGATGAAACTCATCGTGTATCTCATTAATGATCCCTGCATCACCATCTGTGGCTTTATAATTATTTAAGCTGATACCACTGATATTTTCTTTAGGTTTTATAGATGAAATATAGCGTTCATAGGTTGTTTCATTTAAAGACAACAGACTGGCTGCTTTAAGGCAATGTGCTTCCAATCCATGAGTATGGACTCTAAAAAGAGATTGTTTAGCGCGATCCGATCCGCCTTTGATAACCTGAAGTACCTGATCGTTAGAAATAAGCTCTATCTCACCTTCTACCAGGTAAAGGTGCCGTTCCATATGTTCGTCTGCATGCAGTGATTCACCTTTTTTAAGAAACTCAGCACGAGCATCTTTTGCTAAATCAAGTAAAGCAACACTGCCTAACTCTTCAAGATCAGGTAAACCTAACAAGAATTTCAATAAACCAACATTAGAAAAAGCTTCAGCCATAACTTCTCCATCCCATAACTACTATAGGAATCCCATCTTATTATTTGACAAGTAATTCTCTACTATGAAAGTAATTGAAGTATAGACTAGTACGTCATTTTACGCCGCTCAAAGCAGCTCCAATCTGCTACCATATATCAGTAAAAACCAACAGTTCCTCGTGAAAGTGAGGGATGATAAGTAACAATGAGTCTAAATAATACTGATCATACAATAACCCCTAAAATCACATGAAAAAAGTTGATGTAATCATTATCGGAGCAAGTGCATCCGGGCTGATGTGTGCTATTGAGGCGGCTAAACGAGGTCGTCATGTTCTTGTGCTCGATCATGCAAAAAAAGCAGGGAAAAAAATTCTCATGTCAGGTGGTGGGCGTTGTAATTTCACCAACTATGATGTCAGCAGTGAAAATTATATTTCACATAATCGTCATTTTGTTAAATCTGCTTTAAGCCGATTTAGCCAATGGGATTTTATTTCCCTGGTTGAGACTTATAAAATTCCTTACCATGAACGTGAGCATGGCCAGTTATTTTGTGATAACAGTTCAAAAGATATTCTTAGCTTGTTATTAAATGAATGCAAAAAAGTAAACGTTAATATTCAACTCAACACAAATATCCTCAACATTGAAAAAAAATCAAATCATCATTTTTTAATTAATTCAAATATGGGAAATTATCATTGCCAATCGTTAGTTATTGCGACTGGCGGTTTATCTATTCCCAAGATGGGTGCCAGTCCATTTGGTTACAAAGTTGCTGAACAATTTAATATCAAGGTCTGGCCGACTACAGCAGGCCTGGTTCCGTTTACCTTACACAAGCAAGACAAAGAAAGATTGTCGGGTTTATCCGGTATCGCAATTGAGAGTATAGTGAATTCTAAAGATATGAGTTTTCATGAAAATATTTTATTTACTCACCGTGGTTTAAGCGGCCCGGCAATATTACAAATTTCATCCTATTGGTCAGCTGGTGAAATAATTGTAATCAATTTATTGCCTGACATTAATTTACTTGAAGAATTATCAAACACACGAGAAAAACAACCCCAAATAAAACTCAAAACTCTGTTACATAAACTATTACCTAAACGATTAATCAATACATTTATTGACACTATATTATTAGATAAAACTTTACAGGAAATATCATATGAACAATTTCAGGATGTTTCCTCACAACTACAAAACTGGTCTATAAAACCCAACGGTACCGAGGGATATCGCACAGCTGAAGTAACACTGGGCGGCATCGATTGTGATGCTTTATCATCGAAAACATTTGAAAGCAAAACGGTAGTTGGGCTCTATTTTATTGGTGAAGTCATGGATATTAGTGGCTGGCTGGGTGGATATAACTTCCAATGGTCATGGTCTTCGGGTTGGTGTGCTGGGCAATATGTCTAATATTTTTAATACCCGTTACGAAAATACAGTATAATTAGCGAATATTTTACCCCTTAAACAACATGGTTAATCTCACTATGAAATGGTTTTTTAAAATGTTCTTCAAAACAATCCGCTTAATCATTGGTCCAATTATTTTATTAATTGATAAAGTAACTACACCAAGGGGCATTAAACGACCACAGGAACAACAACAACAAATCGACCAGGAAGCTAGCAAGCTGGTGTTGTATCAATTTAATACATGTCCCTTTTGCATCAAGGTAAAACGTAATAACAAACGTTTATCTCTTAAAATTGAAACACGTGACGCACAACATAACCCAACACATCGTGAAGAATTACTGCAGGGTGGTGGCCAAATTAAAGTGCCTTGTTTGAAAATTATTGATGAGAACGGAAAAGATAGCTGGATCTATGAGTCCAACGATATTCTTCAATATTTACAGGGGCGTTTTGCCGCATAAATATGTCTGACGATGGCGTTGATGTATTTTCTGAACTCCAGTCAGACCCTCAACAACTTCTTAAGCTGGCTCAATATCGTATGCCTTTCGGCAAATACGCTAGCCGTTTACTGATAGATCTTCCCGAACCTTATGTTATCTGGTTTGCAAATAAAGGCTTCCCTAACGGAGAGTTAGGAAAAATGTTAGCTATTGTGCATGAGATAAAAGTAAATGGACTCGAATACTTATTCGACCCATTACGATGATAAATAAAATATCTATGCTTAAACGCGTGACATAAACTTCGCGTTAATCGTATTCACTTTAACATCTTGTCCCGACTCCAGGTATTCCGGTACCTGAATTTCCAAACCAGTTGAGAGAATTGCAGGTTTAGTTCTCCCCGATGCCGTCGCTCCTTTAATACCTGGTGCAGTTTCAGTAATATTCAAAACAACTGATTGTGGTAGTTCAATCCCCAAAATTGCATCATCCATTATTAAAGCAAAAATACCGTCTAAACCTTCAATCAGGTAATCAACTGAATCTTCAATTTCGTCATGATTCAAAGTGTACTGACTATAGTCTTCCATATTCATAAAGGTATAAGCATCACCATCTACATAAGAGAACTGAACCTGCACCCGGACACAGTCTGCTTCTTTGAGCATGTCTTCACCTTTGTAAGATTCA
Source organism: uncultured Thioalkalispiraceae bacterium (assembly GCA_964654445.1). Lineage (GTDB taxonomy): Bacteria > Pseudomonadota > Gammaproteobacteria > UBA6429 > Thiohalophilaceae > JAGLTQ01. Next base: position 18,424 of record CAZZIS010000033.1, on the reverse strand, counting down.
TCCAGTTTTTGTCCCGTTTTCAAATTGGTAAAACGGATTTTATATAAGGTAGAAGCACCCCGTGATGACGGGCTTTTGGCATCAACTTGTTTTACTGAATGTGGAGCACCATTAATCTCAACAACCATTCCACGTTTTAATTCATTAGCTTTAGGCACTGTCATTTCCTGCTTTAAAAATACACATTATACCCCGATCTCCCTACTACAGGTTAAATCCAGTATCCCGGGCATAAAACCTAGTAAAATACTATGGTATAGAATATAATCCTGTTTCAAATACAGGTTATATTCATGTCATTTTCACTAAAATCTATTCCACTGCATCATTCATTTTTAAAGCTCGGTGAAGAGTTTTTATCCGAGGTAAAACCAACACCTTTTAAGTCAGAATCAAGGCTGATTCATTTTAATAAAAATGCTGCCCGTCTTTTAGACCTGGAAGAAGGGATTGAACAAGAACAACTTTTTATTGATATCTTTAGTGGTAAAAAATCATTACAAGATGCCAAACCGTTTGCCATGCTTTATGCGGGACATCAATTTGGACATCTTAATCCTCAGCTCGGTGATGGCCGCGCAATTATTATTGCCGAATCTCACAATAAAGATAATAAAAAATGGGAGCTTCAACTCAAAGGCAGTGGACTCACACCTTATTCTCGAGATGGTGACGGTAGAGCAGTTTTACGTTCTACCATCCGTGAGTATTTATGTAGTGAAGCGATGCATGGATTAGGTATTCCCACCACCCGCGCATTATGTATAACAGGCAGCGATGATGAGGTTTACCGTGAAACAATAGAGTCAGGTGCAATCTTAACCCGTCTTGCGCCCAGTCATATTCGTTTCGGTTCGTTCGAAATTTTTTATTACCGCCATCAATATGAACATATACGTACACTGGCAGATTATGTAATTCAACATCATTATCCAGAGTTATTATCTGAAGCTAACCCTTATCTTGCTTTACTCAGTGAAGTAATAAAACGCACTGCAAAATTAATTGCTTTATGGCAGTCTGTTGGTTTTGCACATGGTGTGATGAACACCGACAACATGTCTATCCTGGGCCTAACGCTTGATTACGGGCCTTATGGTTTTATAGATAATTATCAACCCGGTTATATTTGTAACCACTCCGATTACCAGGGTCGTTATGCATTTGATCAACAACCGAATATAGGATTATTTAATCTAAGTTGTTTTGCTCAGGCGATATTACCTTTAATAGATAAAAGCCCTGACAAAGCTGCTGATTTGGCCAGACAAGAACTGGAGAATTATCAGAATATTTTTGTCGCAGACTATGCCAGCTTGATGCGAAAAAAACTTGGTTTAGAAAATACTTTCGATGATGACCAACAGCTGGTCGAAGAATTACTAGGTTTAATGGAAAATGACAATGTAGACTATACGATCCTGTTTCGACGTTTATGCGATTTTGATTCCAGCAATGTAAACAAAAATGCTGCTATTCGTGATATATTTATGCAACGAGATATCTTTGACAGCTGGGCAACAAAATACCAGCAACGTTTGAACAAAGAATATGATACAGATCAACAACGCAGCATAAAGATGAAACAGGTAAATCCTAAATATATTCTTCGTAACTACATGGCAGAAATTGCCATCAAAAAAGCTGAAGAAGAACAAGATTACTCAGAAATCGACCATTTATTTCAATTATTACAAAATCCTTTTGATGAACAGAATGAATTTGAAAGCTATGCAGGATTTCCACCCGAGTGGGCAGAGGAAATTTCTGTTAGTTGCTCATCCTGATTTTCGGTAAATAATACTATGCATACAAAAGAACTTATTAATATGATTCAAACCACTCCGATTGAAGTTGAATTTGATCAGGTTATTGCCGTCATTGAAAGTGATTATAATTACACCGCCACACAATTTTATAATGGATTAGGTGAAAATGAAGTCGTCAATAAAGCAGGTACAAATGAAGGTTCATGCAAAATTTTTGCATTTGCCGATATTAATGACCTCAATGAATCTCAAACATTAAGTTGTTTCGGAAAATATTATCGACAGGATGTTTTGTGTAATTTAAGTGGAACTGATCATACCAACATAAGAAACTTTATGAAATTTGGCTGGGAAGGCATACATTTTGATAACCCGCCTCTTGCGGTGAAAGACTAAAGAAGCGTCTCACGACTCATCGATATCATTAAACTGATAAGGCTCCATTTCAATATCTATAAGATATTTACCCAATAATCTTACCTGGCCTTTGTATCGAAATTCCCCGGTACTAGAAAATTCAAATTCATATTCACGATATATCGACATCTGGCCGTGAGTATTTCGGCGTAACCGCACCTTCTTAATTAAAACAGTATCATCTAAAAACTCAAGCAAAACTTTCTTGCAGGATTGTTTTGCATTTGCAGTCGCGATTTCTTTTGCCCGAATACTGTCAAGCCAATAAAACAAGGAAGCAATAAGTATCATTATGATTATAAGTTCCATTAATCTACTTCAGTCATTTAATAATGGTTTAAAATAATTTATCGAAAACACTATAGCATCATGAAGAGGAAAAACACTATGGCTTTTATTTCTTCCCTGCCATTGCATTGCGATATTTTTATCCTTTAAAAAAACCATTTCCATACATAAAATATCTGCTGCACATGTTCCTGGAAACTGCCATCGTATACCAATAAATATACCTGTTGATGGTTTTACTGTTAACAGCTCTGTAGAATCCTGGCTAATTTCAATTCGTTCATTTGTAACATGACAGTGAGAAATTGTATTTAGTTTAATATTAAATACGGGGGCAATTGCAACAGCATCAAAAGCACACATTGCATAAATATCGATATTATCGTTAAAAATATGATGCGCTGTTTTTTTGAGACTAAAGGGGTATGCACCAACGATCTGTTGTTCTTCATCATCTAAAACAATCAAATCATTATCTTCCAGTATTTTTAATGCTGACTGCTCAAGATTATCGGGTGCTTTACCATGACATGAAAATGAATCTAAAATCTCCCGATGTAATATACGATATTCAGGTTTAAGATTTTTTTGTCTTTTCACTAAAGGTAATAATGAATTTAATTTATCCAGTGCTGTATCTATATTCATTTATAAGTCACAAAAACCGGTTTTTCCCAAATGACTACACACTTCATATAATTTGTTTTTATCCACAATCAAAATGAACGGCGTATCATTTAACCTTTCATCTTTTACCCTTAGCCAATGTCTCATCATCACACCACCGCCTTGACAGAAAGCATGTAACTTATTATAAAAATCAATAAATAATTCTGCTTGCGTCCATGCAAAACTATTTTTCTGAAGCCTGCAACACAGATAGAGTGAGTTTTTTATTATCAGGATTATTAAGAATGATTTTATGTAACACGTTAATACTTCATTGCACTTCAATTAGTCACGCAGGTTCTTCAGATATCGACTGCTTACCATATATACCGCGATAAATATAACAAGATCCAACATTGCTCTTATACTAACATCCATAAAAGGCTCCATCCAAGCATTAACAAAATGGACCGCAAGAGACGCAAGCATCATTGATAAAAATCGTATCATAATTTACTCAATGTAAATAATAGGCAGTTTTAATGTAAAACAGGAACCTTTCCCTTTTTCACTGATTACAGAAATATCTCCATTTAATTGCTGACTCAACTGCTTTGATATAGATAACCCCAGACCAGAACCACCATAATTACGTGTTGTTGAGTTGTCTTCCTGAGTGAATTTATCAAACAAATCACTCATATAAGTTTCAGGAATACCAACGCCTGTATCCTCAACCTCAAATTCTATTTCATTACTCTTTGTATCTTTAGATACATTTAATGATATTAAACCCTGCTTGGTAAACTTTGCTGCATTACTTAAAAGATTTAGTAAAATCTGACGTATACGCATATTGTCAGAATACATCATACCTATACCATGCATGCAATTTATTTTAAAGGCATTATTATTTTTTGATATAAGTGGCCTTGTTGCTTCTTCAATTTCATTCAATAACTTTTCAACATCAAAATCTATAGGATGTATTTGCAGCTTGCCCTCTTCAATTTTTGATATATCAAGAATACTGTTAATCAATTCCAGTTGATGACGTGCTGCATGCGTTATTTTATTCAGGTCCGGGCATAATTTTTTGTATCCTTCCTCAACTGATACCTCTTCAAGTAACTCACTATATCCCAGTATTATATTTAATGGTGTACGTAATTCATGACTCATATTAGCAAGAAAATTATCTTTAGATTTATTTGACGCTAATGCCTCATCTCTTGCCTGAGCAAGTTGTTCAGTACGTTTTTCTACACGATGTTCCAGTAAATTATGTGATTTTTCAATTTCAGACATCGCTTCATTAACATCATGCGCTTGTGATTCTGTAAGCCGTATAACAAGAAAAGCAACAAAAAGACCAAACAGTAATGCACTTCCGCCCAGAATATAAACTGATGTTTTTGCAGCAATATACGATTGCTCTGCATCTATAACGGCTTTTGTAGTCGCTTCTTTTTGCAGCATAATCATCTGTTTAACTTTGCTAAAAAACACTTCCTGGGTGTTAAATGCTTTTTGTAATTCTTTTTGAGTAATTTTTACCTTGTCATCATAAATACTGCTGTCTATTAAGTTTATTTGTGCTCTATATGCCAAAATCATTGAAGCATTAATTTCTGCAAGTAATTTCTTTTCTTTCTCATTTAATGACATTTGTGAAAACCTGTTTCTCGCATTCACAATATTTAAAGCATAACTATTAAAATTAGCCCTCCCTTCATCCCGTTCAAAAGGGTCATCCATTAACATAATATTACGCAAACTAACTTGCCGCTCGTAAATACCATGCCGCATGCTCATCATTAAACCCGACTTAACATTGTGTTCTTTTGTAATGGCATCCAGCTTGGATTGCATAATATTCATTCGGCTTAAATCAAATATAATCATCGCCAGAGATAAACCCAGCACAATCATAAAACTAATAGCAATTTTTAGTGAATGCCTGGAAATCATCATATATATAAGTATACCGATTGTATTAATGCCGTCAGTTATAAATCAGCATATTACGGTTTTTCTTAATAATATTGACAAAACTGTTAACTATACTATAATTCGAAACATGTCGAACTATAAAATATTTGATTCAGGTGAACTGGCAGATTCATTTAAAGCACTTTCTAATCCAAACCGTCTACAGATTTTCCAACGCCTATTACGCCACTGTGAGTCCGGTACTGCCTGCTCTGCCAATGTCGCGAAAGGCTTTTGTGTAAGTGAACTAGGGGAAGATTTAGCTGTCGCACCCTCTACATTATCGCACCATATTAAGGAACTTCAGCGCGCTGGATTAATCAAAACACAACGCCGTGGCAAAAATGTAGACTGTTTTGTCGACACAGAAAAAGTCAGTATATTAAAAGAATTTTTTACAGATTTAGGACAAAACTCTGAATTTGAAAACTGAATTTATTAAAGATAATGACTAATATACAAATTAAACGAATATGAGGTATTTACTATGTCTAAAGAATCATCATGCTGTGAGACAACTTGCTGTAATGAAGAACTTGTTTCGCAGCAACACAAAAAATCTGATGATATCCGTAACAAAGTAAGGGATAGTTATTCAAAAGTTGCGGAGGCGAACAATAACAACGAATCATGCGGTGTTGAATCGAGTTGTTGTGGCGTTTCAGATGATATTGACATTAATACCCTAAATTCATTACGTCTTGGTTATTCAAATGATGATTTGAATAATGTTCCTGAGGGTGCAGACATGGGTCTGGGTTGTGGTAATCCACGTGCCATTGCCGGGTTATCGGCTGGGGAAACTGTTGTAGACCTTGGCAGTGGTGGTGGCTTTGATGCTTTTTTAGCTGCCCGTGAAGTGGGTGAGAGCGGGAAAGTTATTGGTATCGATATGACGCCCACCATGATTAGTAAAGCCAGAGATAATGCGCGTATAGCCAATTTTGAAAATGTAGAGTTTCGTCTTGGCGAAATTGAATATCTTCCTGTCGCCAACAACTCTGTTGATGTCATTATCTCAAACTGTGTAATTAATCTTTCACCTAATAAAGCGCAGGTATTTAGTGATGCCTATAGAATATTAAAGCCCGGTGGGCGTTTGGCAATTTCAGATGTCGTTGCAAGCTGTGAAATGCCTGAAGAAATGAAAAATGATCTGGAACTATATTCGGGCTGTATGGCAGGCGCATCATTGATTGATGAGTTAGAGATATTCATGCAGGATGCGGGTTTTAAAGAAATAAAAATCACACCGAAAGATGATTCAAAAGATTTCATTAAAGACTGGGCACCGGGTAAAAATGTAACCGATTATGTTTTATCTGCGCATATAGAAGCTGTAAAATCTTAACTTTCAAAAGCCTGACAGAACTATTTCATAAGATAAGCTATATCCTATATAATCCTCCCCCTACTTCGGGAGGCCATGTCCTTATATTAGGACTATAATCCGATATAAATTCAAATTTTTCAGAAATTCTAAACCAGGTAAACTACGTGTCATCATTTGATTTTGTTCCCGGCCAACGCTGGATTAGTAATAGTGAAAGCGAATTAGGTTTAGGGCTCATAGAGTCACTTGACCATCGTACTATTACCATTAATTTTCCTGCCAGCGGTGAATTGCGCACCTACGCCATTGAACAAGCTCCTCTAAGTCGTGTTAGTTTCGCGGTCGGTGATTCAATTAAAAATCAGGAAAATGAAAAATTTAATATTACCGCATTACAAGAAGATGATGGCATTATCACATATGATGTGACCAACTCTGAGGGTATTAATAGTCAGCTATGTGAAACTCAGTTAAGTGCAGCAATAAAACTTAACCGTCCACAAGATCGTTTATTTACAGCACAGTTTGATCCTGAAAAAGCATACATATTACGCCACGACACATTAAATAAAAAACATCTGTTATCTACCTCAGCGGTAAATGGTTTATACGGTGTACGCATGAGTTTGATTCCACATCAACTCTATATTGCGCATGAAGTAGCTTTACGACCATCACCACGGGTTTTACTGGCTGATGAAGTTGGCCTGGGTAAAACAATTGAAGCCGGTTTAATTCTTCACCATCAACTCATTTCTGGTCGTGCGCAACGTATTTTAATCGTTGTCCCGGATGCTTTATTACACCAGTGGCTGGTAGAGATGTTACGTCGCTTCAATTTAAAGTTTAGTTTATTTAATGAGGAACGTTGCTCAGCTCTGGAAGGAGAAATTGATCATGATGAACTACCTACAATAGAAGACCTCGAATCTAACCCTTTTCACACTGAGCAACTCGTTTTATGTAGCCTTGATTTCCTTATGCAAAACCCTCACCGCCATCAACAGGTTATTGAAGGTGAATGGGATAGCTTAATCATAGATGAAGCTCACCATCTAAAGTGGGAAGAAAATAATATTAGTCCTGAATATCAACTAATGGATGTTTTGGCACAAAACACACCTAGTGTATTATTATTAACGGCAACACCGGAACAGCTAGGCCCATCCAGTCATTTTGCTCGTTTACGTTTACTCGATCCACATCGCTTCCATAATCTTGAAACTTTTTTAGCCGAAGAATCACATTACACAACATTAGCTGAAACCGCTGAATGCCTGATTGATGACAAAGTATTTGAACCACACGATATTCATGTCTTAAAAGAATTTGTTCCACATGATAATCAGGATTTATTAACACAACTATCATCAACCAGTAATGACGAAGAGCTATCTGATTTAAAACAAAAAATTGTTAATCTTTTAATCGATCAGCATGGTACCGGGCGTGTTTTATTCAGAAATACTCGTCATGCCATTAAAGGATTTCCTGAACGACAAGTTAAAGGTTATGCTTTGGAAGCTTGTGAAGCATATTCCTCATTATTTGAAAAAATATTTACTTCTGAAGAAAAGAAAGAACAATTCTCTCTCGACTTTAATCGGCGCTATGCTGAACTCATGCTCACACCCGAGGTAACATACCAAAGTCTGAAAGATCTTGGTATCTCAATACTTCAAAGTGCTCCACACTGGACAAGTTTTGACCCACGTTTTTTCTGGATCATTGATTTACTTAAAAAATTAAAAAATAAAAAAGTACTGGTGATTTGTGCTCATGCAGAAACCGCGCTTGAGCTGGAAGACCTGCTAAAAAACAAACATGCAATACGTGCTTCTGTCTTCCATGAAAACTTAAGCATTATTGAACGTGATCGTGCAGCCGCTTACTTTGCTGATGAAGAAGATGGTGCACAGGTTCTTATTTGTTCTGAAATAGGCAGTGAAGGTCGTAACTTTCAATTCTCACATAACCTGGTTTTATTTGATCTGCCATTGAATCCCGATTTACTTGAACAGCGTATTGGTCGACTCGATCGTATTGGACAAAAAGAAATTATCCAGATTCATATACCTTATATAAAGGAATCTGCGCAGGAAATATTATTTCATTGGTACAAAGAAGGTTTGAATGCTTTTTCTCAAACCTGTCCTGCCGGACAAGGCATGGTGGCTCAACTTGGTGAAGAATTGTATAAGCAGCTGGAGCAGGCAGTTTATAATGTTGAAGATGTTATTTCATTACTCGATAAAGCAAAACCTGCATTTACTGAATTGAATACTGAACTACAAAAAGGACGAGATCGTTTATTAGAAATGAACTCATTCCGAAAACCTGTTGCAGATAAACTGATCCAGGCTATTCATGAAATTGAAAATAATGATGAACTTGAAAATTACATGCTCCGCATTTGTGATGCCTACGGGGTTGAACAAACGGATCATAGTTCTCATAGTTATGTGCTTCATCCTGGCAACCACATGTTAACCTCTCACTTTCCCGAACTCCCTGATGATGGTGTAACTGTAACCTTCGATCGAGAAACAGCTTTAGTCCATGAAGACCGACTTTTCATGAGCTGGGAACACCCCATGGTCACCGGGGTAATGGATATGGTCTTTGAAGGTGAACATGGCAACGTGGCATTCAGTATTATAAAAAATAAAAAATTTAAAACGGGAACTGTACTTCTGGAAATGCTATTTGTGGTTCAGTGTATCGCTCCCACTCACTTACAAATTGATCGTTTTATGCCAGCTCAACTTATTCGTTTATTAGTTGATAAAAACGACACTGATCACAGTGACAAAATCAGCTTTGAACAATGCAAAAGCCTTGTTCCTTCTGTTGATGCTCATACTTGCCAACAAATTGTTGCTGGCCATCGCGATACTTTACGAAAAATTATCTCAAATGCCGAATCACAGTTATCACAAAACATACCTCTGCTCATTTCTGAGGCAGAAAAACAAATTGAAGAACAACTGGGTCAACAAATCTCACGTTTACGTTCATTACAAAAAACCAATCCGAATGTGCGTGATGATGAAATTAATCAGCTAACAGATGAAAAAAATCAATTACATGAATATATACAACATCCGCAATTACGCCTGGATGCTTTAAGATTAATTATTGCGGGGTAAATAGCCTGTTTAATACACTTCCACGTTGGCCTGAAGCTACCGCATCCTTGCTACCCCCCCTTACCTGCGTCCATGCAGGTAAAGCCCATCATTACAATAAATAGAATTAGAGGGTATCACCCGACGCTGCGTAATAAAAAAGAACAGTATTATTTATCTGCTACAAATCCACATTTACAGTTTTTGATCTTGCCTGTTAACTAATAGTTAAAAGGGTGTACCTTCACCGTGTCGGACTAATACCCCCTAATTATATTTGTTATTAAGAGGGGCACTATGAGTCCGACCTGCAAAGAACAACTTATCCTGAAATATTTCTCTACGTATATAAAAATTTTTCATTAATTTATTATTTAATATTTACCTCTTCACAATAAAAACAACCCTTATTTCAACATGCAAATTAACCCTTGTCCTGCTCGTAGAATGAGTAACAAATTTTCTATTAGAAAAAGATTGTCAAGGATATAATTTCCTCTCATACTATAAAACTAAATACATATCATTTTTATTTGTGTATATTTTACTGTAAATAAAACAGGATAATCAGTTATGGATTTTGAATGGGTTGCAATAGCTCTTGGTGATGTAACCTGGATTTCTCTGGCTTTTATTCTGGGTTTTCTGGCTCGACTCATTAGCTTACCTCCCCTGGTTGGTTTTCTGGCAACTGGCTTCATACTCAATTACTTTGGTATTGTAAGCGGAGAGACTTTACAGAAACTTGCTGATCTAGGCATCACATTGCTGCTGTTTACTGTTGGCTTAAAATTAAACCTGAAAGTATTGATACGACCCCAGGTATGGTCAGTGGCAGTACTGCATATATCAATCATTATCGTTACCTTCGGGGCACTTATTTTTACTCTGGCTTTAATAAGTGTGCCCCTCTTTTCAGGATTGGACTTTAAAATTTCACTGATGCTTGCTTTTGCCTTGAGCTTTTCCAGTACCGTGTTTGTAGTCAAATCGCTGGAAGAAAAAGGCGAGATGAAATCGCTGCATGGACGCATTGCTATTGGTATATTGGTGATGCAGGATCTGGCTGCCGTTATTTTTCTGGCCGCTTCCACAGGCAAAATACCCTCGCTCTGGGCATTACTGCTGTTTCTACTCATTCCGTTGCGCCCTTTGTTTCATCATTTTTTACAAAAAACCGGGCATGGCGAACTATTAATTCTATATGGACTGGTGCTGGCACTGGGTGGAGCAGAACTATTTGAACTGGCTGGAGTAAAAGGTGATCTGGGTGCGCTCATCATGGGCGTATTAATCTCAACCCACTCTAAATCAAACGAAATGGCTAAGTCGATGCTGGGACTCAAAGATTTGTTTCTAGTGGGCTTCTTCCTCTCTATTGGTATGTCAGGTTATTTTTCACTGCAAGCGCTGATCATTGGGCTGCTAATGGTGCCTTTTGTATTCATTAAATCGTCACTCTTCTTTATCCTGATGACCCGTTTCAAATTACGCGCGCGAACTTCTCTGCTGACAACCCTGAACCTGACAAATTACAGTGAATTTGGCCTCATCGTAGCTGCAATTGGTGTATCTAATGGTTGGATGAATGCCGAATGGCTGGTAGTTATCGCTATTGCACTCTCACTCTCTTTTATAATATCCGCTCCACTAAATAGCATAGATGACAAACTCTATAGCCAGTTCAGAATGTTCTGGATGAAGTTTCAACGTAAAGAAAGACTGCCAGATGACATGCTATTAGATACTCATGGTTCTACCATCGCCATCTTTGGTATGGGACGAGTGGGTAGTGGTGCTTATGACAAAATGCGTGAACGTCACGGTGAAACCGTCGTTGGTATTGACTTTGATAGCTATCGAGTTAAAGAACATCAATTAAAAGGGCGAAAAGTTCTGCATGGTGATCCAAGTGATGCTGATTTTTGGGAAAAAATAGAACAGGATCACAGCATCAAACTTGTTATGCTAGCCTTGCCAAATCTTCAAGCCAACCTGGATGCATTAGAACAATTGAAAAAAATATCTTTTACCGGCCGTATTGCTGCAACAGCAAGATTTCCGGATGAAGTACCCATATTAAAACAGGCCGGAGCAACCGCCGTATTTAATATTTACACTGAAGCAGGTGCAGGGTTTGCAAATCACGTAGAAATTAATAACTCAATATTCGAGATAGCTTGATGATAAAGAAAATTAAAAAAGAATATATCGCACCATGGGAAAAAGCCTTTGATAAAGTATTAAGCCCGCTTGAAGATTTCATTCATCGCCAGACCACCAGTGGTGTTTTACTTATGTTATGTGCTGTTGTTGCACTGTATATTGCTAATAGTCAGTGGAGTGAAGCTTACCATCATATATTACAATTACCTTTTACAATTGGTGTGCCCGGATTTGAATTATCAAAATCACTACATCACTGGATCAATGATGGCTTGATGGCCATGTTCTTTTTCGTTATAGGATTAGAACTTAAACGAGAAATTCTGGTTGGCGAACTTGCCGATCCAAAACAAGCGATACTTCCAATCGTTGCGGCTATAGGCGGTATGTTGATACCCGTCCTTATCTACATAAGTATCAATCCAGAGGGGCATACCCTTGATGGATGGGGTATACCTATGGCCACCGATATTGCTTTTGCTTTAGGTGCTTTAGCATTACTCGGAAAACGAATACCTAAAAATCTACTGACTTTTCTAGTTGCATTGGCGATTGTAGATGATTTAGGTGCCGTCATGGTTATTGCCATATTTTATACGGAGACAATAAGTATTCCTGCATTATCTGTTGCTGCTGCGGTATTAATACTATTGGTTTCACTCAACCTTGGTGGAATTCGCCGCCCCTTGCCTTATGTCTTACTCGGCATAATACTTTGGGTAGCCATGTTGAAAAGTGGTGTACATGCTACCCTTGCAGGTATTTTCCTCGCCTTCACCATCCCAATGCGTCCAAAGTACGATCATGCCCGCTTCCTGATTCACATTAATGAAATGGTTGAACAAATTAAACGTGCCTATCAGCATGAAGAAAATATTATAAAAAATAATGAACTGCGTTCACGTGTTCATGCATTGGGCAAAGGAGTGCAACTTGTTCAAGCACCGGCACAAATCATGGAACGCACAATGCATTTACCTTCGGCATATCTTATTATTCCTGTTTTTTCTTTAGCTAATGCGGGAATACCTGTCGACTGGAATTCCTTTAGCAGTATAGTCACTCATCCTGTCTCAATGGGTATTGCTGCTGGCCTGGTTTTAGGAAAACTAATTGGCATCGCAGGTTTCTGCTGGCTTGCTATAAAATTTGGTTTAACCTCTTTACCGAAAGGTTTAAATTTTAAACACATCATAGGCGTAGCATTAATGGGTGGCATTGGCTTTACTATGTCAATATTTATAGCTGAATTAGGATTTGCACATTCTGCGGAAGATCTCCTCATGGCTAAAACGGGAATTCTGTTTGCTTCCCTTATTGCTGGAGTTTCAGGCTTTGTTTGGTTATATTTTACTTCCAAAAAAACTAAAGAATAGTTAAAACATACTATGATTTATTTTCTGAATACACCACGACATCATGTAAAAAGGTATCCATCATTTCTTTATTTAAACATTCCTCTTCATCAATAACAGGTAACAAAGGTAAAGCCTTCATTATTGCAGAAGCATAAATACCCTGGCCTTTACTTTCATATTCACCTTTTATATTAAGTACCTTTACATACTTAGTCCCGCAACTTGGTGAATTCTTTTTAAAAATATAACCACATACATCAGTATAAGTTTCAGCAACCTTTCTCCCATATTCAGTTAACTGTTTTGTCATATTTTTTTCAGGATTATCAACTCCCAATACCTGAATACTATTCTCGCACTCAACTAATTGAATCGGCAGTCGTGGGACACCCATACCCACCGCTATTTCAGGGCAGAGTGAAATCAGGTTATACTCTTTTGTTAATTGCTCAGTTATAAAAGGTATTTTCTTGTCTGTTCCATCGTAACGAACCGCTTCACCTAACAAACAACTACTGACCGCTATTTTAATTTTATGACTCATACATAGACTCTTATGATCGAAACGCTCTCATACACACAATACAGTTTAGCATTGTTAATACTGGTTATCGCTTACACCTTTCGCGGCATGACCGGCTTTGGTTCTGGATTAATTGCCATACCATTACTCGCCTTGTTTTTACCTTTGATTTTTGTTGTTCCCTTTATTGGTTTACTTGATATGTCGGCATCTATTCTTCATATCAGTCATACCCGTCAATACATAGCATGGAAAGTGATTTTACGCGCTATCCCTTTTGCTTTTCTTGGTGTAATAACCGCACTATTTATTATTCAAACTATCAACACTCTAATTTTAGTAAAAGCACTGGGCGCATTTATTATTTTATTTGCGATTTATAGTCTTATTTCACCCAGTCTAAAAAAGAACGATTCGTTTATTTGGCCTGTATTTGCTGGGTATTTTGGTAGTCTTATTGGGACTTTATTTGGAACTGGCGGGCCTTTTTATATTTTTTATTTCCAATTACAAAAATTGGATAAAAGTGTATTCCGTGCAACCTGTGCAGCAGTCTTTTTTGTCGACGGCCTGATCCGCGCAGCGGGATTCACCTTTTCAGGTTTCTATACCTCAACAGTATTATTAAGCATTGCTTACTCTTTACCGATCATGTTTTTCGCCATGTATATTGGTAACCACTTACATACAAACATTACTCAACGTACCTTCCAGAAATCGATTGGCATTTTCCTCATAATCAGTGGTGTTACGCTTTTATTAAAATAAATAAACATAATAAATTTAATGATTTGTTCTATACCCAGGTTCTAATTTTTTAAAACCTAGATACTTGAAAGTATGTACTTCTCTGCATTCAACACACAAAAATCTATGTATACCCGAGCGATACGAGAGAGTTGGTTTCTACTTTGATAAAGTATATTTACGCTAAACTGTGGCAATTTATATTCTGTTAAAATTTTCACCAGACGTTTCTCTGCAAGCAATTCACTCACCATAAATGGCGGCTGTTCTGTTATACAAGTATGTTGCAATGCCAGGTAACGCATGTGCGGGTAATCGTTCGCTCTTATTGAAGCGTTAATCGAAATTTTTTCTCCTCCCAAAACCCAATTAACTTCAGCATCTTTTTTATGCCAGGCACCGCAGGGAAAATTGGAAAGTTCTTTTGGCGACTTTGGTTCACCAAATTTTTCTATAAACTCTGGTGTTGCCACTAATACATGACGATAGTCTGTTAACTTTCTTGCAATAGCAGAAAGATAATCAACATCACCAATACGCAACGCAACATCAATTCCATCTTCTATAAAATCAATTTTTCGTTCAGATGCATATATATCGAGTTCAATGAATGGGTGTTTTTCATGAAAATCTTTCAATAACTCCCACCATGGTTCAAAGTTTGGGGGCAATGATAAACGTAATGTTCCTCTCAGTTCAGATTCCCTGTTTTGAAGCGCCAGAACACCCGCATCCATGTCTTGAAGTCCGCGCGACACAAATTCATACAAAGTTGAACCCGCATCAGTAAGACGAAGCCGCCTGGTTGAACGCTCAAGCAAACGAATGCCCAATGATTTCTCAAGCTCACTGACTCTTCGGCTTACCGTTGCAATGGGGATACTCATGTACCGGGATGCGGCAGTAAAACTACCTTTCTGAACCACTCTTACAAAAATCTGAGCAGAGTTTAAATCCACGTTTATCACCTGATAGCTATTAGATTATCGACTAATCCTATCTGATTATTCCATATATGGAAAGGTTATTCCTATTTTAACCCTCTACTGAACATAAATCGTATCAATTAATATGTTCTCAACCTGACACGATCAGACAACTTACAAGGTAACAATCATGCAAAAACGAACATCAACAAAAACTTTTACCCTTCTATTGGGTGCAATAACTCTACTAAGTTCATCCCAGTTAATTGCAGGAAC
Source organism: uncultured Thioalkalispiraceae bacterium (assembly GCA_964654445.1). Taxonomy (GTDB): domain Bacteria; phylum Pseudomonadota; class Gammaproteobacteria; order UBA6429; family Thiohalophilaceae; genus JAGLTQ01. The sequence goes on along the minus strand of CAZZIS010000033.1, from coordinate 2,892 downwards.
AAAATCAATAGAACAGGTAATTAAAAGGTATGAAACATATTTAAACGCGAGTGACCCTCAATCAATTATGACGTTATACAGCAACAACCCGGTTTTCATGCCACAACATTCCTTTGCACACGAAGGAAGAACTAAGGTCAGAAAAGCTTATGACGCTGTCTTCAGCAATATTGATCTCAACATAAAATTTACCATTTATGAAATTAAAAAAAATGGCCGCACAGCCTGGGCCAGAACAAGTTCAGCAGGAAAAACAACAATCCTGGAAAGTGGAATGAAAATAAAAGAAGGCAATAATGAACTGTTTATTTTTAAAAAAGAAAACAATGAATGGAAAATTCACCGTTATCTTTTTTCAACTACGACATCACGTCAACAATAACAACACAAACTCTATAGGAGAATAAATTATGAAAGCAGTCGTCATTACTCAACCCGGAGGTATTGAAGAGCTTAAGCTTCAGGATACCGATGAACCTTCAACACCAGGCGGATATGTAAAAATAAAAATTAAAGCTTTTGGACTTAATCGTGCTGAAACATATTACCGTGCGGGGAATATGGGGGAGATTAACGAACCAAGAATACCTGGCATCGAAGCTGTTGGTGAAGTTGTTGAAGATAACAGTGGTAAATTTCAAACTGGCCAAAAAGTAATAACGGCAATGGGAGGTTTGATGTTGGCAAAACACGGTAGTTACGCTGAATATGTTGTCGCACCCGCAACAAATGTACTTGCAGTAAATACAAAACTCCCGTGGGAAGAGTTAGCAGCACTTCCACAGGCTTATTTAACTATTTGGGGCGCGTTAGACAAAAACCTTTCTATACAAAATGGCCAAAGTTTACTCGTTAGAGGTGGAACAACAACGCTAGGTTTTGCCGCTATTACTTATGCAAAAGCCAGAGGTTTGAAAGTTATAGCAACTACTCGACATGAAAAAAATAAAAAGCTGTTACTCGATAAGGGTGCTGATAAAGTAATTATAGATGATGGTGATATTTCAGATAAAGTTCGCTCATTATTTCCTGATGGTGTTGATTGCGCAATAGATATCGTTGGAGCGGCAACAGTTAAAGATACACTAAAGACAGTCAAACACTGGGGGCAAGTCTGTGTAGTTGGTGTATTAAGTGGCGCTCCTGTATTAGAACATTTTGGTTTAATGTCTGATCTACCAAATACCGTTAGATTAAGTTTTTTTGCCAGCGGTTTATTTGGCTCTGAACAGCTACCCTTATCAGAATCACCTATACAGTGGATTGTAGAACAAATAGAAAAAAATAAAATGCCATCATTAATTTCCAAAATTTATAATTTTGATCAGATTCGTGAAGCTCATCAAACTATTGAAACCAATCAGGCCCTGGGTAAAACAGTCGTTAAGTTTTAGTAAGCATTCAGCCATCTGAAAAGATGGCTGAATTATTTAATTTTTAGGGGCTGCGTGTGAACTTTGACAAGGCGGGTTATTATTTCATCCTATTGCTTATTTTGGTCGTAATAGGTTTTTGGGAATCATACTTTTCTAATCTTTTAAGCGGCATAGATAGTTACATCCATTTTCATGCGATCACCATGTTACTTTGGGTAGGCATGCTTATTACACAAGCGTTTCTAATCAGATATAAAAAACGATCCTTACATAAAACAATTGGCAAGTTATCCTACGGTTTAATTCCTTTTATTATTATTTCACTAATATTGTTGTCACACAGTCAAATAACAATACATGAAAATGGGATTTCCAGTTCTCAACTTTATATATTATTCCTACAGTTTTCACTACTTATGATTTTTATCATTAGCTATATACTAGCCATAATATATCGAAAATCGCCAAGCCATCATGTGCGCTATATTATCTGTACTGCTTTAACATTAATTGACCCTGCAGTTGCAAGAATACCTTTAAATATACCGCAGCTTCCTTTTGACTACCAAGTATTAACTTTTTCACTAATATATCTAATTTTATTAATTCTGATTATCACAGAACGTAAACAAAAAAAAGCAAGGGAAGTCTTCCCGGTAATTCTGCTAATATTCGTATTTTTTCAAACATTCAACCTAACATGGACAAATAGCCAGATCTGGTCTGATTTTTTTATGTGGTTCGCCATGCTTCCGTTAACTTAAAAAACTACTCTGTACTATGCCAGGCTATACCTTGTTACTGATATACTTTAAAGTAGCTGTCATATATCTGTAACAAAACTCTGCTTTAATATCATTTATGACAAACACATCGATTTATGTGAAAGAAAAATGACAAATGATAATGATTACATTTTAGTTGTAGATGACGAGCGAGCTATTCGTGATATGGTTTGTATGGCGTTAGTGCAGGAAGATTTTCAATGTTCTGAAGCCAGCGATGCTCACAAAGCAGAGGCTATGATTAAAAAAAATCCTCCACAGCTAATCTTACTCGACTGGATGATGCCTGGTGTTAGCGGTATCGACTTTGCGCGAAAACTCCGCCGTATGCCCGAAACAATGAATATTCCTATTATTATGCTCACTGCAAAGACTGAAGAAGATAATGTTATTCGTGGCCTGGAAAGTGGTGCCGATGATTACCTCACAAAACCCTTTTCCCCCCGCGAATTAATTGCCCGCATTAAAGCATTATTACGCCGCAGCCAGCCAGTAACTACACAGGATATTATCAAAATCAATAACCTCGTACTCGACACAGGTTCATATCGTGTTGAGGGCAATGGGAAAACAATTGACCTTGGACCGACAGAATTCAAACTTTTGCGCTTTTTTATGGAAAATCCCGATCGTGTTTTTAGTCGGGAACAGGTGCTAAATAATGTCTGGGGTGATAATGTCTATGTTGAAGAACGCACGGTAGATGTCCACATCCGTCGCCTTCGTAAGGC
>CAZZIS010000032.1:10632-29823 GCA_964654445.1 uncultured Thioalkalispiraceae bacterium | reverse complement strand
ACACTTGAAATATTGAATTAAAACCTAAAATTCTGTTAAATTAAAAGTCGTTAATAAAATTTAATCCCTCCGGCACCTTATGCCTTATGAAAATCAAATGCTCTAACCCCTTGATTCAATTAAATGAGGCCGTTTTCTTTCTAACTCACTGTCACCATTAAACAATTATAAGGATTTACCACTAATGATTCTTAAAGAAACAGGCAAATTATTTCTACTAGTTATTATTATTTTTTCAGTGAGTTGTGCATCAAAACCAAAAATTAATAAGATTTCGGAAAAATATAATTCTGCTCCATTAAACGATGATGGTGAAATAATAGCTAAAAGTTATTATGAGAAAACAGTCTATTATGGAACAACACGTTATGATAGATGCAGTAAAAATGATGTATCATTTCCCAATGAAAAATGTTCTAGAAATAAATTTAGATATGATACTGATAATCGTTCATCAAACGTAATTAAATACGGTATTGTCAAAGTGGAGATTCCTTTTACTAAGCCAATAGGTGAAACAACAGGTATGAGTATTTCATATCTTAAAAATGATATTGGCTGGTTAAAATTTAAAGAAAATATATCTAAAGATGATATCGTTATTTTTATACATGGTTTTAATACTCCTTTTAAAGATGCAGCTATCCGTACTGCACAGTTAGCCCATGACACGAATTATATTGGTAAATCAGTCTTTTTTAGTTGGCCGTCGGGTGGGAAATTTACTAAATATGCTGTCGATCAAAAAAATGCAAAAATAAATTTTTCACACTTTGCCGATTTCTTACAAAACATTGCCCAGAGTTCAAACAAAAAAATTCACATTATAGCTCATAGTATGGGTGGATATATTCTATCCAATGCATTGGTTATTTTAGATAAGAGAATGAAGAAGGATATAGGGTTATTCAAAAATAGACCGAAAAATAATATTTTTAATCAAATTATTTTTGCTGCACCAGATATTGAAAAGAAAGAATTTATGACCAACATGGAATCACACAAACTTAAACGTTTTGCAGAGAGAATGACGCTTTATTCATCCGATAACGATTATGTTCTTAAAGTATCGAGAGCTTTTAATTATTTCATTAATAATAATTCGAGGATTAGAGCTGGTGATTCATCCGATCAAAACTTTGTGTTAATGAATGGTCTTGACACCGTAGATACAAGGAGAGAAATTCCTGCCCAGTTCTTTGGGCATTCATTTTATGCGAACAACAGAAGCTTAGTGTCTGATATCTATCTATTACTAACTTATGGTACACATCCAGACAAAAGAATTCTTCAGAAGGCGCTTACACCAAATAAAGGAATGTTGTGGTTAATGCAAGATTGAAAATTATACGTTTTGTATTGCTCAACACATATAAATAACTATTTTTGCAAATAGCTGCATTTGTAATGTTAATGATTTAACAGATATTGAAGCTTTAGTATTACATCAGAAAATAATTTTAGCTCGCAGATTAATCGGAGTGTAACGATATAATTTACAAGATCAAGGGGTAAAGCTTTAATGGTCGTTGTCGTAAACCGACATGAGAGTTTTTAACTCAAAAAGGACTTGCTGACATTCTTCCGGGCTGAGGTCGTCAGTTAATGCTACCTGGTGGCCGGATTCCAGCGTTTGAATAGATGCGCGAACCGCTTCACAACCGGCTTCACAGACGGCTTCAATTCGTTGATTTATTTTCAGGGATGATGTTGGCATAAGACGGATGGTAGCAGGCAATATTGGGAATTTGTCATTAATCCTGTCAAATGAACTTAAAAGTGGTGGCCGGACCTGGAATCGAACCAGGGACACGAGGATTTTCAATCCTCTGCTCTACCGACTGAGCTATCCGGCCAACAGCGGCGTATTAGACGTGATCATGAGCCTGACGTCAAGTTGATTATTCTGGCGTGTAGCCGTCAACTCTGGTAGAGCCTTCTCCAAAGAAGAACTTTTCCATTTCATCAAGCAGAAATTGACGGTGCTTGGGATCCATCGGGCTGAGTTTATTTTCATTCATGAGCATCGTTTGTTGTTTCATCCACATAGCCCAGGCTTCTTTACTGGCGTTTTCCAGGATTCGCTGGCCGATTTCACCAGGATACGGTGCCCTGTCCAGGCCTTCAGCTTCTTTTTTCAATATTACACAATTTACCATTTTGCCCATTATTCTATTCCTATTGCTGATTCAAAATTTTCAGTACTGGTGCCGGTAGCCCCAGTGACTCTGGTCGTTGGGTGTTATACCAGACTCTGTTTGTTGCTTCCATCACATGATTTGCAGGGCTTTTTATCCGACAGGCGACAGGGGTGATATCAAGGTGAAAATGACTGAATGTGTGGCGGAAAACAGGCTGGTTTTCGAAGTCATCAATGATCAGCCCTAATTGCTGCTCACACCATTGATTAATATCGGTCTCATTGTTTTGTGGGTATTCAGGCAGGCTCCAGAGTCCACCCCAAATGCCACTGGGAGGACGTTGTTGTAATAGCACTTCACCAGCTTCATTTTTCAGTAAAAGCATTTGAGTTGCTTTGATTGGCAGTGTTTTGCGCTTTTTAGGTGTGGGGTAGTTTGTAACATTACCTTGCTGGTGGGCAGAGCATAAGTCAGTGACCGGGCAGGCAGGACAGTCTGGTTTGCGAGCACAGGCGGTTGCCCCCAGATCCATAATGGCCTGGGTGTAGTCAGTAAGGTGTTGCTCAGGAGTCAGTGATGCCGCTAACTCCCATAATTGATTTTCGACTGATTTTTTACCCGGCCAGCCTTCAATAGCATAAAGGCGAGTGAGTACTCGCTTCACATTACCATCAAGGATGACATGTCGTTGACCTAAAGCCTGAGCCAGTATTGCCCCGGCGGTTGAAGGCCCTATACCGGGCAAAGCTAATACGGAATCAAATTTATCCGGAAATTGATCCATGTAGTTATCGCGGATCGCTTGCGCAGCTTTGTGCAGGTTGCGTGCGCGTGCGTAATACCCCAGCCCGGTCCAGAGATGCAGTACTTCATCCTGACTGGCATCAGCCAGTGAACGTGAGTCAGGAAATCGTGTCAAGAATCGTTCAAAGTAGGGAATGACCGTTATGACTTGCGTTTGTTGTAACATGATTTCGGAAACCCAAACGCGGTATAAGCTTCGATTTTTTTGCCAGGGCAGATCATGGCGACCATGAACTGAATACCAGTTCAGTAATTTCTGGCTAAATGTGTGATTTTTATTCATTTTGAAATAGTATTTTTAAGTAGTGGAACGGTAGCTTTTTTTCCCGGATTAAAATTTCAGGAGTTTCTTAAGTTCGTCACCCAGTTTTTTCTGTAGTTCTTTATTTAAATCTTTTTTAATTTTTTCTTTAATTTTGCGTTCTTGTTTTTTGAGTTCTTTATCTAGCAGTTGACCCAGGGCTTTTTGGAAGTCTGCTTTAATATCAGGTTTATCAAAAGTGCCTCTAATATGAACATCTAAAGGAATTGAATTCATTTTTTCAAAGGGTGTGTTGTTTTTGATATTTCTTGAATTGGTTAATTTAACGGTTGCGACATAATTGAGCTGTTCCCTGGGTAAGTTGATGCTGCCTTGCCCAATGATACGAGTGAAAGGGGTTGCTGCACGTAGATCCTTGTTATTTAAAATTCCGTTTTTGATTAAAGCGCTGGCACTAAGATTAGTAAATTTTGTTTGTAATGGTGATGGAGCAGCGGGTTCGGCTCTGCGATGAATTTTTGCCTCCAGTTTTTTTATTTCATGTTCAAGATCAAAGCCTTTGATGATGCCATCTTTTAAATTAAAGCGAAGCTTGCCATTCAGGTTTTGTTTTAACTGATTTAATCTAATACCTTTTGTGTTGATGTTTGCATTAATGGATGCCAGCCCCTGTAGATTTTTTTCACCCATAAAATCTTTTAGTAACTCGCCTATTTTTAGTGTTTTAATTGTCAGGCTGGCAGAGACGGATGCATTCTTTTCTTTGGTTTGAAGTTGTAAGGCGCTTTTAATCGTTGAACCATAGCCTTGCAGGTTTAATGGTTTGATTTGTACCTTGCCTTGTTTTGCGTGTGTGACAAGATGCAGTTTTTTCCAATGTGTTTTTTTAATTTGTAATTTGTTGATTTTAACATCGGCATCAAGATTAACTTTACTTAATAATGCAACAGGAATTAACGCTGCTTTTAAGGCTGCATTTTTTGCTGTGGCTTTGGATTTTTTTGTACTGTTATTACGAGTATCCGGAGCGGGTAAATAACGATCAACATTAATATGGTTTATATTTAAATTGACTACAGATGATACAGGGGCAAGTTGAATGACTGCATTTCCTGTTAATTGAGTATCATCGAGAGTGATATTAATACTGGATAAAGCGACTTTTTTTAATGTGGCGGAAACATCAAGTTTTGCATTGAGTTTTTTTAATACGTTTTTATCTGCTATGTCTGGCAAGGTAATATCGAAATTTTTTGCAACCGTACGTGGGTTCAACGTTTCAATATGGAGTTGTCCTTTCATGCGGGGTTTGGACAGTATTTTTGTTGCTACCATATTAATGTTTAACCTGGCATCAGTCGTTGATAATGCAATGTTTTTACTGTTAGCCGTTTGTTTGTCAAGATTAAGTGTGATGAGTGAGCTGGTAAGATTTAGCGGCAGTGTTTTTTTCAGTGCTGCAGGTTTTATTTCTGATATTAAGCGGGTGTCGTGAAAAGAAACTTGTTTGAAATCAGATGAAAAATTAATGCCGCTTTTGAAATTAATTTTTGCCCTGAGTTGTTTTTGCTGAACGTTAAATTGAATTTCAAAGGGGATTTGTGTTTTAGGTTTGAGTTGTCCTATTTCAAGTTGAACAATATTAACGGAGGTTTTTTGTTTTAGTTGTTGATCATGCCAGTTAAATTGTGACTGAGTAATTTTTATACCATTAATTGCAAAAGCCGCAAGAGCATTTACGTTTGAATCTGTTTTGGTATTGTTTTTGCTTTTAGTAGATGATGTTTTTGATTGTGCGGTCTCATTGTTTTCTATTAGATCGGCCCAATTACTCAGGCCGTGTTTATTTTTTGCGAGGTTTAATGTTAAACCTTCTATTATTAAGGTATCGGCTTCAAGACGTTTTTCGAATAGCGGCCAGAATTTTGCGCGCACTTGTAAGCGGGTCATTTTAGCAAAAGGTTTATTAGAAAATCCTTTTGCATTACCGATTTTAATTTCACCCAGTTCCACGCCAATCCAGGGGAAAAGAGATAATGAAATTTCACCCGGTATATTTAAATCACGCCCTGTTTTATCTATGAAAAGGGTGATGATGTCTTCTTTGTAATCATTCGGGTTAAAAAGAAAAGCAAATCCAATAACGACAATTAAAAGCAGTGAAACAACAGCAAGTGATATTTTCAATAAAAGTTTCATTTTTATATTATTAAGATCCATTTTAATGGGGTATGGCGTTTGAGTATAGCCTGAAAATATAGTCTTGTGAGGCTGGACTATTGAGTTTTCTATTAAAGACGTTGATACTCGACAGGATATGCATAGAAAAAACGGGTATTGATGTAAATATGAGATTTATATATAAGCAACATATTTGTAATATTGTTTTTGTTTTGCTAATGGTCTTTTCACATACCGCGATGGCTGATAAACCTGAATATCAAATCGGTGGTGGTTTAATGTATTTTAACTATGCAGAATATAATAATAACAATGTTTTTTTAGATGGTGAAACAGGTTTTATACCAGGGATCCTGCATAAGCTAAAAATAAGTGGTAACCGGGTATATGGTGAGCTCGTGGGTAAGTTGTATGGAAATACGATTAACTATGACGGTCAAACCCAGAGCGGCACTCCGGTTAAAACAAATTCAATTGCGATTATTCTTGATGTTCACTTTAAACTGGGGTTTAACTTTTCCCGTGGTCGTAACCACGGACCCTATACTGGATTAGGTTATCGTTACTGGTACCGTAAAATACTCTCCGGGCGAGATATTAATGGTAATCCGGTTGCGGGGCTGCTTGAGGAGTATTATTGGTATTATGGGTTGTTAGGTTATGCAGCAAATTTTAACGTTAGTGAAAAGGTTAAAGTGGGGTTTGACATTCGACATACGCAAATGATTAATGCGAAAATGGATGTTAATTTTTTAGGCTATAATAATTACGATAATACCCAGGTTAATCTGGGTAATGAATCGGGTTTACGCTTAGCTTTCCCGATTAAAGTGAAAATGAGAAAGCATTCACTCATTGTCTCGCCGTATTATGAAATAATTGATATTGGGAAAAGTAACAGTGTTGGCGTTACCATTGGAGGTGCGCCGACTGCGACGGTCATTTATGAGCCGCGAAGTGAAACACGTAACGTGGGTATTGAAATAACCTGGTTATGGTGAAAAAAGTAATAATGAAAATAGGGATTGTGTTATATGAAAAATGATTTTAAGAAAATTAATCAACATGGTTTTACCTTAATTGAGATCATGGTGGTTGTTGTTATTCTGGGTATTCTGGCGGCTGCGGTGGTGCCAAAAATTATGAGTCGTCCTGAACAGGCGCGGATAGAAAAAGCAAAACATGATGTAACTGCGCTGGAAAGCGCACTTAATATTTACAAGCTGGATAACTACGAGTATCCAACTACGGATCAGGGTTTGGAAGCGCTGGTAACAAAACCTTCAGGTTCACCACAACCACGAAATTATAAAAAAGGTGGTTACATTAAAAAGCTTAACAAGGATCCATGGGGACAAGAATATTTATATCTTTATCCGGGAACGCATACAGATTTAGATCTTTATTCATTAGGTCCGGATGGGCAACCAAGTGATGATGATATCGGCAACTGGAATATTGAATAAATTCATTTATTAAACAGTTTTCCAAAAAATGATTTTTCCTCTGTTTTTTGTGGTTTAATATTTTTTTTATCAATTTTAAATTGCTCCAGTATTGAACGAGTGTGATTGCTCAAAATTTGCTTTAAGCGATCATAGCATTCATCGCTGTCTTTATTTATTGTGCGTAAGGTAGCAATGTCAGGTTTAAAGTCTTTTTCGACAAGAGCGTTATATTTTCCCCCGGTGACAACTGACAAAACAATTTTAAGTAGTTTGTCTTCAGCATTGTAGCGACGGTCTTTGTCACTGGCGGTATTAATATCTTTTGTATAAAAGCGTTTATCGAAAGGAAGAAATTCCTTGCTGAGTAGAGGTTTTAAAAATAATATTAGTTGCTGGCGCTTTGCAACATCGATATAAGGGCTGCTTTTCTCAAAAGCATTCATTAAATCACTTACCTGCCGCGTTTTTTCAATTGTTCGACGTATCCCTAAGAAATCCAAAATACGATTTGTTTCGTACGGATATTTATCCAGGTCAATACCGAAAAAATCCTTGAGTTTCATTTTATACCTGTAAATTAAATAGTACTTTAATCGTTTTATATTTGATAATTTTTATGTAAGACCGCGAGTTTTTCTGCAATTTCATACAGCTCCTCACTTTCAGAAGAGCTTGTTACACAGCCTTGTAATGTTTCTGAAGAGACATTACTGATATTGACGATTCTTTGATTTATTTCTTCAGTGGCTGTTGTTTGTTGATCGGTAGCATTGGCGATCTGAAGATTAACTTCATTAATACTGTTGACCGCCTGATGAATTTTTTCTAATGCTTCGCCTACCTTTATCGTTTTCTCAACATTTTTCTCTACTTCATCGATTGCAATAGCCATACTCTCGACTGAAGATTTTGAACCTTTTTGAAGTTTGTTTATAATGTCATATATTTGTTTAGTAGATTGTTGTGTGCGAGTTGCAAGTGTGCGAACTTCATCGGCGACCACGGCAAATCCTCGGCCTTGCTCACCCGCTCGAGCGGCTTCAATGGCTGCATTTAAAGCAAGCAGATTGGTTTGTTCGGCAATGCCACCAATAATATCCAGTACATCCCCAATTGCTAAGCTTTGTTGTTTAAGGTCATCGACAATTGTTGATGTATCCTGAATACGGGCTGCCAGAGTATTTACTGCATGAATATTTTCTTTAACTAAAGATGAGCCCTCATCCGAAGCAACTTGTGCCGCTTTTGCTTCACTAGCTGCAAGTGCTGCACTGTTTGCAATTTCAGTAACAGTCGCAACAACCTCATTCATTGCTGAGGCAATACTATCCGTATCCTGATGTTGCAAAGTAACGCCGTCTGTCGTGCTGTTAGCAATACGTCTTAATTCATGTGCATTGTGGTTAAGTATGTCGACATAACTAATAATTTCTTTGGTTCGGCTATGCATGGCTGCGGAAAATGTATTAAAGATAACAGCAATTTCACCTATCTCACCCTTAAGGCTTTCATCCATACGCGTAGTTAAATCACCCGCTTCAAGTTTAAAAAAATTATTTCGCAGATTCTCAATCATCATGATAATGGTCTTGCTGGAAATAATGGCAACAAAAATACCTATGCATGAGCCAGCAATGAAAAGAATAGTAAGAAAAGTAAATGCAGTTTGTAGGGTGGAATGTATTTCATCACTTGCTTGTTTATTTAGTGTAAGATCATAATTAACCAGTTGATTAAGCCTGGCTTCTATATTTTTTAATAATGGTGAAAGTGTCGTTTCCATTATATAAATATCAGTTCGCCATTTTTCACTACCATGTAAGTCAACAACCTTGTCAGAAAATTTAAAGAACTGCTTGCTAAGAGTAGTAACCTGCTCAAAAGAATCTTCCTGCTCTAAATTAAACAGATCTTTGAGTTTGCTTATCTCATTTTCCAGTTTATATATAGTATCTTTTATACTAGCCATGTTTTTTATTGTGACATCACTCCGGTAAGCCAGGAACGCACGTTGTTCGTTTAGTAGTGTTGCCCAAATATAACGAAGGTCACTCATTAACATTAAAAGTTGACGGCGTTGTGAATTGGTATCTTCTTCATTTTCAGAAAGCACCATTTGTGTCAGATGCTGTAATATTTGTCGAGAAACCGGACTGGTAAATTCTGCTGCAAATGCCATTGCGGGAAAGTTTTTCTGGTCATTAGCTGATAGTGAAATAATATTTTTTTGCTGAAAGGAGAATTCTGAAAAATCTTTTTCTATTGCCGCTACCAGTGTTTGTTGTTTGCCTCCTTTATTTTGAAAAGTATCTTTTAGTGTTGAAATTATTTTTTGTGCGCTATTGAGATTACTTTCATAGTTATTTTTATATTGTGGATTTTTACTTAATAGGTAAGAACTCAACGCATTACTGGATGCTTTTATATGATTTACCAGCTGCATTGTTTTTAGCAGTTGAGGCTGACTTTCGTTAATGACCTGGTTAACGTTAGTTTTTATACCCGCAAGGTTAACAAAGGTATGAATTGAAACTAAAGCCAGCATTGCCAATACTATAGCAAAGCCAATGTAGACAATTTGTCGAAGAGAGAAATGATGTTGTAAAAATTTTAATAATAATTGCATTCTGAAAAGCCTTATTTTCCATTTCTTATAGCGAACAAAATTAAAGTGTAATTGGCCAAAATTATATTGGCCTATTAAGATTCAGGGTATTGTGGCTGGAAAAAAAACAGGGGGTATCCCTGGGCTTAGTCCCTAACTTACATTAACGTCAGAATGAAAAATTACTTTAGGTTATTAAAGTACAAAAGGGGGGTTAACGAGAGGAATAAGTCCTGTTTTAGTAGGGCTAAAGAGTGAGAGCGTAAAAATTTAACTTCAGTACATGCTCCCAATTTTTTTCTTAAATTTATCTACTACTAAAGCACGTTTTATTTTTAATGTCGGTGTGACTAAGCCGTCTTCAATGGTCCAGGGTTGTAATGATAAGGAAACGCGTCGTACTTTTGCATAACCGGGGAAATCATGCAGGGTTGTGGCGATTTTTTTCAATATAGCCGACATGAGTTTTTTATTTATTAAACTTTCAGGGTTAAGAGGATCAAGCCCATGTTGCTGTGCAAGCTGTGGCCAGGTTTCACCGTTCAGAACAACCAGTGCACTGAGGTAGGATTTTCCTTCTCCAACAATGAGTGCCTGCTCAAATTCCTGTTCTAATGTGATGGCTTGTTCCATATCGACGGGTGGAATTTTTTCACCATTTGACATAATTAAAATGTCTTTAATACGCCCGGTTATATAAACAGTGCGATTATCAATACGGGCTTTATCACCGGTACGCAACCAGCCATCTTCGGTCATGACTTCACTGGTGGCCTGGTGATTATTCCAGTAACCGAGCATGACTACGTCACCTTTAATTTGTAACTCGTCATTCTCAGCGATGCGTAATTCGACACCAGGCATAATTTCACCCACGCTATCCGGAATATTCAATGAAAAGCTGTTCATGGTAACGGCGGGACTGCTTTCGGTCATGCCATAGCCCTGAAAAATGTTAATACCTAAACCGACAAATGTGCGGGCAACTGTTTCAGGAAGGGCGGCGCCGCCTGAGGCAGCAAGTCTTAGTCTGCCGCCAAGTAATTGCTGTACTTTTGTCGCAATAATTTTATTGAGTAATGGATTTAAAATAGTGATGGGGCTAAACCAGGCTATCTTTTGTTTGAAGCGAAAATTTTTCCAGCCAACATGCACGGCTAAACGAAATATTGAGCGGGCAACAATAGATTGTTTGGAGAGTTTTTGCTGCATCTTGTCATAAAAACGCTCGAAGATACGGGGGACAGTAACAATTATAGTCGGTTTAATGGTTTGAAAATCTTCCGCAAGCTGTTGTACTGAGCGTGCAAAACTGACTTTTGCTCCTGCCATCATTGGAACATAATAGCCAATGGTACGCTCATACATGTGTGACAAAGGTAAAAAGGATAAAAACTCCAGGGTATGAGGATCATCAATACCAATTTGTTTAAGCAGTGATTCAGCATCAAATAAAATATTACGGTGGCTTAACATCACCCCTTTTGGTCGTCCGGTTGTACCTGAGGTATAAACAATGGTGGCTAATTTTTGCGGATCACCACCACGTTCTTGCAGGTGAGTTACTTCTTTTGGTAACCAGTTATCAACGAAACGGAGAATCTCATTTTGTTGATTTAAATCATCGTTACTATTATTTAAGAGTACAACACGTTTTAATGAGGAATCCTCATCAATATGAACGGATAATTCCTGCCATTGTTTGTCATCATTTATGAGCAGCACTTTTACCCCTGCATCATGGATAATGTATGCCACGTTATCTGCACGATCATCCACATAAAGAGGAACCACCACTAAGCCCAGTCCTAATGCGGCTTGCTCAAATGCGATCCATTCAATGCTATTTTTTAGTTGAACGGCAACACGGTCACCGCTGGCTAAACCTTCCTGTTTCAGACCTTGCTGCCAACGGCTGGTTAAATCTGCCATTTCCTTCCAGGTTACTTCTGGCCAGGTTTTAGTTTCCCGGTCAAAATAGCGATAGGCGACTCGATCAGGTGTCGTCAGACAACGGATACGAAACAGGCGGTCGAGTGTGCCAGCCGTGTTGCAGGGTATAAGCTGTGGTAGAATTCGCATAGTCATTTTATTTTTTTAATGGACGTTGAGTTAGAGGATATAACATATCCAAAATTCCATCGACCAGTATTTCAGGAATTTGTATGCAAATTATGGTTAATGGCGAGCAGCGTGAGGTCGAAAACGGGCTTACAGCCGCGCAGTTGGTTGAAGATATGGACATTGCGGGGAAGCGTATCGCAATGGAAGTGAATCTGGAAATTGTACCTCGCAGTGGTTATGCCGAACACACTTTTCAGGCGGGTGATAAAATTGAAATTGTCCATGCAGTTGGAGGTGGATAAAAACTTATATATTAAATGTAGCTCGGCCTGATACCCCTCTTGGATATTTCTTAATGAGGGGCACAATGAGAACCGACCTACCTTAAAACCAAATAATTAGATAACACACAAAGTAAAAAAGAACAGGTAAAACCATGACAGACACAGTTCAAGATTCACCCCTGGTTATTGCAGGGAAGACATATACATCGCGTTTATTAGTGGGCTCAGGAAAATACACGGGCAACGAAGAAACGCGCCTCGCGACTGAAGCGAGTGGAGCGGAAATTGTTACTGTCGCGGTACGTCGCAGTAACATGGGACAAAAGCCGGATGAACCTAATTTACTCGATGCCATTCCACCTGAAAAATACACAATTTTACCTAATACCGCGGGCTGTTATACCGTGGATGATGCAGTACGAACCTGCCGTTTAGCACGAGAATTATTAGATGGACATAACCTGGTAAAGCTCGAAGTATTAGCGGATGAAAAAACGTTATATCCTGATGTTATTCAAACATTAAAAGCTGCTGAAATTCTGATAAAAGAAGATTTTGAAGTCATGGTGTACACCAGCGATGATTTGCTCATTGCAAAAGAACTGGAAGCCATGGGGTGTGTTGCGGTCATGCCTTTAGCTGCGCCGATTGGTTCAGGTTTAGGTGTGCAAAATCCATATGGCATTCGCTTTATTATTGAAGAAATAAATGTGCCTGTCTTAATTGATGCAGGTGTAGGTACAGCATCGGATGCGGCCTTTGCAATGGAACTGGGTTGCGATGGCGTGTTGATGAACACGGCTATTGCTGGAGCAAAAAATCCGGTATTAATGGCATCGGCAATGAAAAAAGCCATTGAAGCGGGTCGTGAAGCTTATCTGGCAGGGCGTATGCCACGTAAACGTTATGCCAGTGCATCGTCACCCATTGACGGTACATTTTTTTAAATAGAGTAGAGTAATTAATCGCAAAGGCCGCAGAGGCGCAAAGGTCGCTAAGAAAAAATATAAGTTAAAAAGAATTTGTCACTTTTAATGGTTTATCACATAACAGAAGTAAATAATTTCTTTTTAACTTTGCGCCCTCCGCGTCTTTGCGTTCTTTGCGCAAAAACACATACCTTTGCCAATAATGTATATGCCTGAAGAAAAAACATTTATTCGTCGTATTCGTTCTTTTGTTAAACGCGAAGGTCGTCTAACCGCTGGACAGGAGCGTGCACTTAACGAACTTTTTCCTTTGTATGGACTGGCACTGCAAAACAAGCTGTTAAATTCAGATGAAACATTCGGACGTACTGCTCCGCGAATACTGGAAATTGGTTTTGGTAATGGCACATCCCTTTCAGAAATGGCTGCAAATAATCCAGATCAGGATTATATTGGTATAGAAGTACACCGTCCCGGTGTAGGTAACCTGTTATTACAAATTGAAAAGCTGGGCTTAAATAATCTTCGAGTTATTAATGATGATGGTGTTGATGTGTTAAACCAGATGATTGCTGATGAATCACTCGATGCTGTTTATTTGTTTTTTGCAGATCCATGGCATAAAAAACGCCATCATAAACGTCGCATAGTACAAAAAGAATTTGTGCAGTTGTTAAGGAAGAAGCTCAAAACAGGTGGGGTGTTTCATATGGCAACGGACTGGGAACATTATGCCGAGCATATGATGCAGGTGATGAATGAATCAAAAGGTTTTGAAAACACGGCAGGCAAAGCTCAATTCCTGCCGCGACCGGACTACCGTCCATTAACAAAGTTTGAACAACGTGGTCAACGTTTAGGTCATGGTGTATGGGATTTGATTTTTGAAAAGGTGAATTAATATGATGCGCTTACAAAAAAATTATCAATTTTTGATTATTGTCTTTGCTGTTTCTTTACTTCAGGCATGCGCAATAAATGACAAACAACAAAAGCAATTAATTGATTCAGGTCAGGAATTATTAAAGGGCTTAAATAAAAAATCGCTGACAGAACAGGATATTGCAGCAGGCTTAAAAGAAGCCTTAAAAATTGGATCTGAACGTGTTGTTGCTCAAGTTGGGAAAAAGAATGGCTATTTGAATGATAAAAACATTCATATTGCTTTACCCGCGAAGCTGCAAAAGGTGCATAAAGCGTTAGATAAATTAGGCTTGGGGCAGTACACCAAAGAACTCGAAATAAAAATGAATCGCGCAGCAGAAGTGGCTGCACCTAAAGCGAAAAAATTATTTTTCAGTGCGATAAAAACGATGCGCTGGCAGGATATCAAAGCTATTTATAATGGTAAAAATGATGCGGCAACACAGTATTTTAAGAAGAAAATGACGCCGTCATTAAAACGTATGATGAAACCGCTGATTACTCAAACATTGGCTGAAACAGGTTTTTATCAGGCTTATAAACATGTACTCAAACAATACCATTCCATTCCTTTTGTGCCAAAAGTTAAAGATGACCTGACGGGTTACGTTATGGCTAAAGGTATTAACGGCATGTTTTATTATTTAGCCAAAGAGGAAACCGCGATTCGAAAAGATCCGGTTAAACAAACCACTGCTTTATTAAAAAAAGTTTTTGGCAAATAAGAAGATTTATAAGAAGTAAGCAAATGCAATCAGATGCAACTAAATTAGTTAAAAAACACCAGGAGTTGACTCATTCTGAACTGGTGAAAGTGATTTCGCATGTACAGCGTGATAAAGATGAATGGATTTTGAATACCGTGATGATTGAGGATTGTGAAGTCCCTTTTAAGTTTAAAAGAAAACAACAATACAAAAATCTTAAAGGTGCAAGAGTGAATATCACTTATTACCCGTCGGTTGAAGTTGTCGCTGGTCTGAATTTTGAAATTATGAATGTGGTGCGAATAAAAATAGCTTAAAGTGCATTATGCCTGCCATAAGCATGCTGCACCACGAACTCCACTTGAATCCCCATGTTTTGGCGGAACTAACTTCGTAGTAACATGATCTGAAAAAACATATTCATCCCATAGTTTTGGAACATTGCTGTATAAACGTTGAATATTAGACATACCTCCGCCTAATACAATCACATCAGGGTCAATCACATTAATAATACTGGCTAAACTTTTCGCCAGTCGTTTTTCGTAACGTTGTATTGAGGCCTGGGCTGGTTGATCTCCATCTCCTGCAAGTAAAACAATTTCTTTTGCTGATATAGTAGTCGCTAATTTATTAGTTGATTGATGATCATTTGCAAAACCTGGTCCGGATAACCATGTTTCTATACAACCTTGTTTGCCACAATAACAATTTCTGCCGGGAAGTTCTTCAGCTGTTGGCCAGGGCAGCGGATTGTGTCCCCACTCACCGGCAATAGCATTAGCACCGATAATGGATTGTCCCCTGACATATATACCACCTCCTGTCCCGGTTCCGATAATGACGCCGAATACGACACTGGCATTTTTTGCTGCGCCGTCGGTGGCTTCAGAAACAACAAAACAGTTGGCATCATTTTCGATGCGTATGTCTCGCTTTAGTAAAGATTCAAGATCAGATTTTAAGGCGTGACCTATAAGCCAGACTGAATTAGCATTTTTTACTAAACCGCTTTTAGGTGAAATGGAGCCGGGGATACCAATACCAACACTGCCTTTAAATTGTGTTTCAGATTCAATATAAGAAACAAGCTCAACAATTGCGTTAAGTGTATTTTGATAATTACCCTGGGGTGCATCGATACGTTTGCGTATGAGCTCATCACCGGAATCATCAAGTGCAATGCCTTCAATTTTAGTACCACCGAGATCAATACCAATGCGCATATAAAAACCAGTCTTTAGTTATTTGTCATTAAGCAATTCAGTATCTTCATGGCTATAAGGTGGTGAGCACATACAGAGAATATGCAGTGGAGTGTTTCCGGTATTTGTTATGTTATGCGGTATTCCGGGTTTAATACATAAGGTATCACCGACACTGACTTCAAATTGTTCCTCACCTAAAAACATCAAACCTTGTCCCTGGGTAATATGATAAAGCTCTTCGGAGAGTTTATGGTGATGACGATGTGTGGTTTGTCCGGGGCCGATAATCGCTTCGGCAAGACTTTGGTTTTGATTGCCATGATACTTAGGATGCATCAGCTCCCTGATTTCAGAATCATCCTTGGTGCGATAAGAATAAATGTCACTACAATGGGTGCGATTATTAGTCATGTTAATAGTTACATACGTGAGTGTTTATTAATCATAGCATTGTTTTTATTTTGTTATCAGTCATTAAGCTTTTCACTAAAGTGGAAGCTGGCAATAGTGAACCCTTGCATGAAGTAAAACTTGTGCGCTTCACTTCGATGGGTGCCCGAATCAAGATGATAGAAGTTGCACTTCTCTTTTAAGGCTACTTTTCGTAAGCATTTGATCATTTGCTCCCCATAACCCTGGGAACGTACACTTTCTGAAGTAACAAGATCATCAACATAGAGGTGTCTACCCATAAATAAATTACTGTAAATACGATACCCTGCAGTAGCAACAACCTTACCGTTATTTTCGATATAGGCGAGCTTATAGCCTTCATTTTCCATGAGACGAACAGTACTCAGGAACTTTTCTTTTTGCAGATGCGTTCGCAGTTCCGACATCACATCAAAACAGTTCTCTATTTCTTTATCTGTTATTGCTTGTTTTAGCACTTTAATTTGTCCATGTTGATATTATTTTAATAATTATATCCTGGCAGACATAGCCCATGTCCGCGAGTTATTTATCTTCTGGTATAAAAAGTTCAAGTAAGTTATTTAAATATTGCCTGCCTGTTTCAGTGGGTTGGATGCGTTTTAAGTCCCAATTGATCCAGCCTTTTTCTTCTGCTTGTTTTAATGCTTTTTCTACCGATGAAACAGGTAAACCGACATGCTGTTGAAAAATTCCGGTTTCAAAACCTTTGTTGAGGCGTAAAGCATTGATCATAAATTCAAAGCTGGCATCATCACGGCTTAATATTTTTTCACCGGATAATCTTTTACTGCTTGCTGCGTTATCTAAATAATCTTGTGGTTGTTTTACTTTCCAGCTGCGTGTAATTTTTTGTTCATTTGCGTTGCTGAGTTTGCCATGTGCGCCTGCACCGATGCCAAGGTAATCGCCAAACTGCCAGTAGTTGAGGTTGTGTTGACATTGATAGCCATTTTTTGCATAGGCTGAAATTTCGTATTGCATATAATCATTTTTTGCCAGGCTTGTCTGGCAAGCCAGTTGCATATCCCATAACTTATCATCATCCGGTACGGTGGGAGGCTGATGATGAAAAAAAGTATTCGGTTCTATAGTGAGTTGGTAATGTGAAAGGTGTTCAGGTTCTAACGCAATTGCTGTTTCAATATCATCGACCGCTTGAGCTAATGATTGATTTGGTAAGCCATACATGAGATCAAGATTAAAACTGCTGAAATTGGCATCATGTGCAAGCTCAGCGGCACGAATAGCTTCTTTGCGTCCGTGTATGCGGCCTAATATTTTTAATTTTTCATCATTGAAACTTTGTACACCAATGGACAAACGATTAATTCCAGCTGAACTAAATTCCCTGAACTTACCTAGCTCAATCGTACCGGGATTCGCTTCCATTGTGATTTCAATATCTGCCGTGAAAGTTAGTCTGGCGCGCAACGCTGAAAGGAGTCGATCAATACTTTCAGGACTAAACAGGCTTGGCGTGCCACCGCCCATAAAAATACTGCTAATACTTCTGCCCCAGAATAAGGGTAGCTCTTGTTCAAGATCACTGATTAACGCATCAATATAAATTTTTTCATCTAATCCTTTTTTTAATTCATGCGAATTAAAGTCACAGTAAGGACATTTTTGTACACACCAGGGAAAGTGGATGTACAAAGCCAGCGGAGGAAGAAGTGAAAAATTGAACATAGTATGTATTAACGATTGAAAAAAATACAGTGTAGCAAGTGTTATGCTAATAAGGAAAAAATCGCTATGATATTCGTTTACCCTGATAAGGATGTTAAGAGTTATGTTATGAAAGAATATTTAGAAGTTTCAGAATATATCGACTGGGAAAATCCTGAGATTATTGCATTAGCAAACAAACTTACTGCTGATAAACAAAGTGATGTGGATATTGCTAAAGGTTGTTTTGAATGGGTGCGTGATGAAATCAAACACAGCTGGGATTACAAAAAGAACCCGGTGACGTGCAAGGCTTCGGATGTATTAAAATATGGTACAGGTTACTGTTATGCTAAAAGTCATTTGCTTGCAGCATTATTACGTGCGAATAATATCCCGGCAGGCTTATGTTATCAGCGCTTGAGCGTTAATGATGATGGTGCGCCCTATAGTTTGCATGGGCTTAATGCGGTGTATTTGAAAGAGTTTGGCTGGTATCGGGTTGATGCCAGGGGAAATAAACAAGGGATTGATGCACAATTTTTACCGCCTAATGAACAACTTGCTTTTCCCATAAATGATAAAAATGAAAAAGATTTCCCTGATATTTTGCTGAAACCACATAAAATGGTGAGTGAAACATTAAATAAATGTAAAACAGTTAAGGATGTTTTTGATAATTTGCCAGATACTGAAAAATTATAATTAATTTAATTACAATTTAAGAAAAAAAAGGAGAGGAAGGGGTCTCCTCTCCTACAAGGTACTCAAGGTATGTCGAATATCCATGAGTAAAAACCAAATAGATAAAAACGTTATTTTATCTTGCTGATATTCAGTCTTAAAACGTGGCTATGTTCGGATTTTTAGGTTGAGGTGATCTTGATCTGGATCAATAAAGTTCTATAAAAAAAGCGGATTAAAATAGAATTTTATTATGCAGTTTTTAAAGCAGCTAATAACTTTTTTAATGCCTGTCCACGGTGGCTAAGTACATTTTTTTCGTCTGAACTGAGTTGTGCAGAGCTGCAATGATGTGTTGGCACATAAAAGACAGGATCATAACCAAAACCATTTTCACCTTGCGGTTTTGAGCTAATAATACCTTCCCAGGTACCCTGGCAAATTATGGGTGTCGGGTCATCAGCATGGCGCATATACACCAATAGACATTGAAAACGTGCTGTGCGTTTTTCTTCGGGCACATCTTTGAGAGCCTCGAGTAATTTGAGCAGGTTTTTTTCGTCCGTTGCACCTTCACCGGAATAACGGGCGGAATAAATACCGGGAGCACCTTTTAAAAAATCCACTTCTAAACCAGAATCATCCGCTATGGCAGGTAAACCGGCTATAGCAGATGCATGGCGTGCTTTTATGATGGCATTTTCAACAAAAGTAAGCCCGGTTTCATCTGCATCTTCAATGTTAAAGGTTGATTGCGGTATGACTTCCATATCAAGCGTTGAAAGCATTTCGCCGAATTCCCGGACTTTACCTTTGTTGTTACTTGCTAATACGATTTTCTGCATAT